>JBPRGD010000216.1:0-45087 GCA_051428125.1 Candidatus Wenzhouxiangella sp. M2_3B_020 | reverse complement strand
GGACGCGCAGTCCATCCCTCCCTCTCGCGGCCCGTCGAGGGCCGCCGGCCGGAGCAGCGGCCTTACAATTCGGTTCAATGGAGAGGTGGCAGAGTGGTCGAATGCGGCGGTCTCGAAAACCGTTAACGGGTTTACGCCCGTTCGAGGGTTCGAATCCCTCCCTCTCCGCCAGATACGAGAAGCCCCGCGAAAGCGGGGTTTTTCGTATCTGGGGGAGAGGGATTCCGGGTTCGAACCCCAGGATGCCGAATTCTGCAACCGGTTGATCTTACTCGCACCGAGACTGGCCTCTTTCGAAGATCCGAAAAGAAGGCAGCTGGTTCGAACCGAGCGAAGCGAGCTCGATGCGAAGCAACCCGTAGCGAAGCGGAGGGCAAGCGTCCGGGACGGACGCGCAGTCCATCCCTCCCTCTCCGCCAGATACGAGAAGCCCCGCGAAAGCGGGGTTTTTCGTATCCAAGGCATGGGAATCGCTGGTTCGAACCGAGCGAAGCGATCCGCAGCGCGGGGCTTGCGTCTCGGCTCGTCGGTCGCCGGTGCTTGACGCGGCCTGCCGCTTCCGCCGCGCCCGCCGCCCCAGCATGTTGAGCCCCTCGATCAGCGCATGATCGACCAGGGGCTCAGTCGCTCGAATCCGGGCAGCCCGTGCCGTCGCACTGCTCGGTCATGAAGGTCTCGGTTTCCAGCCGCCATTGATCGTCGATCCGCCGCCACTTGGCCGAATACGTGCCGGATGCGGAATTGCCCGACGGATCCTCGCCGCGCCATCGGCCGCGCTCCATCGCCATCGGACCGATGGACGAAAGGCGGATGCACGACGGGGTTCGCACGTAGACGAACCGATCAGGACCGTTCCCGAAATCGTCGCGCCAGATTTCGAGCTGCGACGAACGGTCGAGGAAACGATCGCTGTGCGTGCCGGCGACCAGCACGACGTCTGCGGCCAGCACGTTCCCGATGGCCGCCAGGTCTGCGTCGCGAATCGCGTCGTTGAATGTCGCCCGGCGGGTTTCGAGCGCATCCACGGTCGGACCCCGGTGACACTCGCCTCCCTCGACCTGCGCGAGCGCGGGGACCCAGGCGAGGACGACGGCGGACAGGGTCCATATCGCGCGCATCATTCGTCGGTCTCCGGTTCGATCATCGCCGACAGGCGGGTCCTGGCCGCATCGAAACGCGCGTGTAGCCGGGGCGTCTCCGCGTCGCCATAGGCTTCCCGGGCGCGCTGCTGCGCCGCGTCGATCGCTCGGATCAGGTCGGCGGCGGCCGACGAGCGCGCCTCGGAATCGGTCGAGCCGACTTCGCCGATCCAGATCGGCGAGGAGTGGGCGAACGGGCGCGCGTGCATCGTCGGCCAGGAATCGTCCGGCGGTTCGGCCGTGTAGGCGCGCGCCGCGATCCAGCCGCCGCCGGGCAGTTCGATTTCCCCGCGAATGGTGCGCGTCTCGCCGGCCGCGACGCCGTCGAGCCGTTCGACGACCGCGCCGTTGACGACGATCTCCAGCACGTCGATGTCGTGGGTGCTCGCCAGCGTCGCCGACCATTGCCGGGCGCCGGGCCTGGTGACGTCGCCGGGGCGGGCCCCGTCGGAGAGTTCGAACAGCAGCGCCGGCCCGGTGGTCAGGAACGACCGTCCCGCGGCGGCCGCGTCGATCACGGCCTCGACCGACGCCCCGGCGGGGTCGAGACGCACATAGGTGCGCCCGGTGCCCGGTGCCGGGGTGCGGTGGAAGTCGATCCAGCCGTCGGTGCCCGACATCGCCGCGACCGGCCGGCCGACGTTCAGCAGCCGGTACCAGACGTGCGCGTTGCCGAGCGGACTGGTCCATGCGCAGACCAGTTCCAGGCCCATGCGTTCGGAGAGTACGCCGTCCGATACCAGTTCCAGCGGAATGGGGTGGTCTTCCAGATCCCCGAACGGGTCGCGGTCGCCGCCGATCGGGTGTACGTAGGTCGGGAACGCCCCGTGCGCGTCGGCGAAGGCGATCACGTCGCCGTTGGTCCGATCCGGATCGCCCAGCGTCGGGTTGTTCGGGCCGAAGAACCACGGCGCGAACGGGGTATCGACACCCAGCAGGCCGATGTGGCCGTGAAAATGCGAGCGCACTTCCTGGGCCTGGTGGACGGTGCGCCGTTTCCGGGTGGTGTTGATTCCAAGCAGGTCGCGGTCGATGCGCCGCTCCCAGCGGTTCCACGACTGCGGCGCGAGCTGGTCCAGGTTCTCGCCGGCCATGGCCCGCAGCGCGTCGTCGTGGTCGGCGCGGTGATGCCCGTCTCCGTTCAGGTGCACGTGATGATCGGCCGAGACGTAACCGGCCTCCGCGGCATTCCAGATCGGCGCCAGTTCGAGCCCGGCTTCCGCGGCACCGTCCGGGCGAACCCGCACGCGTTGTTCGGCGACTTCCGTCAGCGGGCCGCGAGCCGCCAGCACGGTGTAGCGGCCCGCGGGCAGCGTCAGCGTCGTCTCGCCATCGACGTAGAAGTAGTATCGACCGGTCTGTGAATCGAAGTAGGTCGCATCCTCGTGGAACGTGACCGGCGCCCCGTCCTCGCCGGTCACGGAAACCCGCGCCGTAATGGGCTGGCCGTCCGCGTCGCGGACCGAAACGCGCAGCGAACCGGTCGGGGCACCGTAGTCCCAGCGCTCGATCGGGACCGACTCGGGACGGCCGCCGTACGTCGGGATCCGCATCAGCCGGAACTGGCGGAAATCGTCGAGATCGACGTAGAAGATCGTCTCGCCGTCGGCGCTGAACGTCGGGGTCGTGGCGTACGGGTGGCCGTCGGTCAGGCGATGCCGCACGCGCGGATCGTCGAGATCCATGGTCCACAGGTGGTAATCGTTGTCGATCGGGGCGCTGTAGACGATCAGCCGCTGAATCGGGTGGACATCGGCGGTCAAGTGGTAGGTCAGCGTCTCGGCGTGGGCCATGCTGTCGGAGCCGGCGACGAAGTCGCGCTCGCGCAACACCCGATGCGGGCCGGCGCCGTGCAGGTAGAGCACGCCTCGGCCGGTCGGCAGTCGTCGGACGTTGCGGACGACCTGCTCGAGTGCCGTCAGCGTTTCGTCGGCGCCGAAGGGCAAATGCCGGCGGTGCATTTGCAGGCTTCCGCTTTCGCCGGACGCGTAATACAGGTAATCGCCATCGGTCGAGAACTCCGGGTCGAGCTCGATCGCCGGGGTGTCGACGATCCGTTCCCGACCGCTGTCGATGTCGCGCACGATGATTGCGGTATCGCTTCCGTTGTCGCGGACGAACGCCAGGCGCTTGCCGTCGGGAGACCAGCGCGGACGGGCATCGACGGCCGGGTCGTCGGTCAGCCGCCGGGCCGAAGCGGCTTCCAGGTCCATCAGCCAGATCGAGCCGCGTGCCGCGAACGCGAGTGTTCGCCCGTCCGGCGAGGCGGCCGGATCGATGGGTCCGTGTGAAAGGACGGGCAGTTCGTGCTGCTCCAGGTAGATGTGGTGCCCGAAATCGTCGAGCTTCGGGTAGCGATTCGTCCACTGGCCTTCGGAAACCGTCGAGGCCAAAGCCAGGACCAGCACGAAAAGCGGCGCGGAACGGAAGAGCGGAATCCTGTTCATGGCATGTCCTCGGGTACGCGACCAGCGCAGACCGGGGGCGTCCACGCGCGATCGCAGTCTACCCAGCGCTTGGGGACCGCGCAATCGGCGCCGATTGCCGGCGCGAGATGTCCGTGTCGTTCATGCTCCGGGTTTTTGCAGAAGAGCGACGCCGGTCCGCGGGATCTCGATCGTCCACCCGAAACGGGCGGCGATGCAACGCAACGTATCCTCTCGGTAGAACACGACGTGTGTGGGGTCGCGGCGATAGTGCCAGTCGACGAAGCGCGCGTCGTCGGTCTGGAAGCGCGTCATGATGCCCAGCCATCCGCCGGGGCGTAGCAGTCGGGCGATGCACCGGAATTCCTCGGCGGGGCGGTGCATGTGCTCGACGACCTCGGTGCAGGTCACGAAGTCGTACGTGCTTTCCAGCACCACGGTATCGGGCTGGTAAATCGGGTCCCATACGGCCATTCGCCGGCCGCTCGCGCGCACCATGACGGCCAGTGCCGGCCCCGGGCCGCAGCCGTAATCGAGGCCGATCGCCGAATCCGCGACGCGTTCGAGGAGCGGTTCCACGAGCGCGGCCAGGAACCGGCGATAACCCGGGTCGTCGACATCGTTGCGATGCAGATCGTACTCGCTTCTCTCGGCAGCGCGGCCCGGGCGCTGCTCGGGCGACAGGAAAGTTGCCAGGCAGTATCGGCATCGCAGGTAATCGCGGCCGTCGGCGGAAACGAAGAACGCCGAGCCCTCCCGTTCGCAGACGGGACAGCTCGGCGAGGCTTCAAGCGTCTTCGAGCCGGGTCGAGAGGTCGCCAAGGTAGGTCCGGATCCGCGCGGCGTTCTTTCCGAGGTCGCTGCGGCCGACCCGCGACTTCGATCGGATATCGAGACGGCTTCCGCCGTCGGACGGCTCGATCCGGATCACCACGTCGTCCTTGAACCCGTACCAGAGCGTCGTATCGGTCGCCTCGATCCGGTGATCGTCCTCGTCGGCCGCGACGATCTCCCAGCCCTGTTCGCGCGCCGTGGCGAGCGCGGCATCGAAGACCATCGCCGGAGAGTGCCGGGTCTCCAGGGAGTCAAGATCCGGGTAGACCTCACGCTGTACGGCGGCCGTTTCCTCGCCTCCGTAATCGGCCGGATTCGGGGCATCGGCGCGCAGCGCGCGCACGGCCTCGAAGCGCGGGGGATCGTCGAGATCGGTCGTGATGTCGTGGATGGGATGCCGGTCCGCGGTCGAGAGAAGCCACAGGAACAGTCCGACCGGCACCAGGCCGAGGACGATGGCCGCGACCAGCTTGGGCGCATGCTCTCGGCGCTGCGAGGGCATGAACAGCAGTGCGACGGCCAGCCCGGCCGCGGCGACGCCGGCAAACAGTCCGTACTGCAGTGCCCCGCGCAGGCCGAAACCCAGCCCCCACAGGTCGAGGCGGTATCCGGGACCGCCGGACAGCAGGACGATCAGGGCGAGCAGGGACAGCAGCAACGGCAGGTGCGCCATTCTCATTGCGGAATTCCGACGGACGATTCAGACGGGATTGTGCCATGCCGCGGTGACGGCCGGCCGCGTCGGCTGGTCCATAATCGGGACAACCCCGCCGAGCTTGGAACGAGGACGTTTGCAATGACGACGAGTCGCACCGAATCCGGAACCGGGCCCGTACCGGGGCTGCGCTGCGCCGTGGTGCAGGCCGATACGCGCTGGGCCGATCCGACAGCGAACCGGCGCAACCTGTCGAAGCTGATGGACTCCTCGGGGGAATGCGACCTGTTCGTTCTGCCGGAAACGTGCACCACGGGATTTCTCGGCGATCGTGACGCCGATGTCGAGCGCGAAGCCTCCGAGGATCTCACCTGGCTGCGCAGCGAAGCCGAGGGGCGCTCGGCCGCGATCGCGTGCAGCGTCGTGGCGTTCGAAGACGGTGCGGTGTTCAACCGTTTCGTTTTCGCGCGCGGCGACGGTTCGATCCGTACCTACGACAAGCGGCACCTGTTCGCGTTCGGCGGAGAGGATAAGCGCTATTCGGCCGGCAACCGCCGCGTGCGCGCCGAACTCGGGGGACGGCGCTTCGACCTGCAGATCTGCTACGACCTGCGCTTCCCGGTGTGGTGCCGGAACGACGACGGCTTCGATGTCCAGATCTTCGTCGCGAACTGGCCGAGTCCCAGGGTCGAAGCATGGCGAACGCTGCTGCGGGCTCGGGCCATCGAGAACCAGGCGTTCGTCATCGGCGTCAACAGGGTCGGCACCGACGGCAACGAGGTCAAGTATCCGGGAAGTTCGGGGGCGTGGGACGCCCACGGAGAGCCTCTGGTCGGTCCGCTGGACGCCCGCGAACAGGCAGCCACCTTCGAACTGGATTTCAGCGCACTCGAGAGCGTTCGTTCGCGCTTTCCGTTCCTGCAGGACCGGGACGCGTACGAGTTGTCCGGCGAGTGAAGCCCCCCGGTCCGGCCGGAGAATTCAGAGGCTGCGCACGACGCCCACCGCCAGTCCCTCCAACGCGAAATCGTCGCCCGACGTGACTTCGATGTCGGCGTAGTCGGCATTGGCGGATTCCAGCCGGATGGATCGGACGCCGCGTCGCAGCCGCTTGACGGTGACCTCGCCGTTGATCCTGGCCACGACGACCTGGCCCTCGGCCGCGTCGCCGGTGCGATGGACGGCGAGCATGTCGCCGTCGAGGATGCCGGCATCGACCATGCTGTCGCCGTGCACGCGCAGCAGGTAGTCGGGGCGCGGCCGGAACATCGCCGTATCGAGCCGGACCATGCGCTCGTGGTTTTCGATCGCCAGCACTGGTTGACCGGCCGCGACGCGACCGATCAGCGGGATTCCGGACGGGTCGGTGCCAGCGTCGCCCGCCGAGACCAGCGGCACGATGCCGCGTGCCAGCCGGGCGTTGAGTCGGATCGCGCCTTTCTTCTCCAGCGCGCGGAGGTGGGATTGCGCGGCGTTGGGGGATGAGAACCCGAAACGGGCGTTGATCTCCGCCCGCGTCGGTGGCAGTCCGTCGTTCTCGATCCGTTCTCGGATGAAGTCCAGTATTTCACGCTGGCGCGACGAGAGCTTCATGCCTGGACTATATCAAAATACAGTCCTCGCCGACAGCCTCCGCGGCGCCGGACTAATTCTTTTCTCCGCCGCCGTCGCCGCTTCGTACGGATCGGGCCGAGCGCGGCGAGGCCGAGCGGGGGTAGTGCACGTACCGGCCGTAGAAGAACGGGTAGCGGTAGTACGGGTACCAGTAGTACGGATACCCCCAGCCGTAGCCGCCGTAGCCGTACCAGGCGGTTTCCGCGCGTTCGGGCCACAGGTAGATCGCCTCGGCATCCAGGACCGGGTACTCGTAGACGAATTCGCCGACGTTGCCGCTGCGGAACGACTCCAGCCGCCCGACCGCCGTGACTTCGCGCCCGTTGGTGAAGATTTCGGGATCGATGAATTCGTCACGGCAGGCGAGGAAGCGACCGTGGTTGGCATCGGTGATCAGCGGTCGCGAGGAGCGATCCAGCTCCCTGGCCAGTATCTCGATGCAGGTGCGTTCGGCCTCGGGCATCGTCTCGACGACGGTTCCCCCCCATCGGACGCGCGCGCCCAAGGAGCGGTCGGTGGCCTGCTCGGGCTGGAACGACTCGCTGTAGTCGCCCTCCAGCGGCGGCGGGATGGTCGCGCAGCCGGCCGTTCCGGCCATTGCCGCGACCAGTATCCAGCGAAGCTGTTTCATCGATGATCACTCCTTGCGTGTTGCCCATTCTTAGACGCCCGCGATCCCGACGGGTTCAACGGTTCCGGCCGCCAGCGGCGGGCCGATTCGAAGAAACTCGTGCGCGCCTCGGCGGAAGCCTCTCCACCGTATCGCAACCGCGAGTATCGCGCGGCAAGCGTCAGCAGTTCGTCGCCGTTGACCAGCCGAGTCGAGACCCGCTCGGCAAGTTCGAACGGCGTTTCCCCGATGCCCGGCGCCATGCCGGCGCGCCGAAGCCGGAACCGCACGCGTTTCCAGCGACGCTGCAGCGGGTCGGTTCCCAGCGGTGCGAGAGCCAGCGCATGCCAAAGCAACGCCAACGGGATCAGCGCGAGCGCGGCGAGCGCGAGCAGTGCCAGCGAACGGGCCGCGCTCGAAAGTTCGCCAAGACCCAGCCGCTCCAGCAGGCTGCTCTGGCGCTCGTCGTCGAATCCGAGCACCCAGCGATTCCAGAGGTTCTGCAGCCGGTCGTACTGGTTCCGGATTGCGTAAAGCCATTCGCCGGCGAACCAGCCGGCACCACCGGCCAACGCGCTTCTAGCGCCCTCCGATACGCGCTCGGGTGCTACGGCGGCCGTGGGGTCCACCCGCGTCCAGCCTTCGCCGCTCAGCCAGACTTCGTTCCAGGCATGGGCATCGGACTGGCGTACGAGCAGGTATTGGTCGGCCGCCTGCCAGAAGCCGCCCTGGTAACCCGTGACGACCCGGGTCGGGATGCCGGCGGCCCGCATCAGCACCGCGAACGCCGAGGCGTAGTACTCGCAGTAGCCCACTCGCAGGTCGAACAGGAATTCGTCGGCGCCGTTGCGGCCCAGCGGCGAGGTCTGCAGGCTGTAGAAGAACGGCTCGCGGTTGAACCAGGCCAGCACCTCTTCGATGAGCTCGCGGTCGTTTTCGAAACGCTCGCGCAGCGAGCGCGCGAAGGCCCGCGTACGCGGATTGCTGTCTTCCGGTAGGTACAGCGCGATCCGGCGCATCCAGCCCTGCAGGGAAGGCGAATCGACGAACAGCGGGTTGCTGATGACGTCGTAGGCGATCAGCGACGTGATGGGCTGCTCGCGGACCAGCGTGTAATCCGAGGTCACGCGCGCTTCCTCCGGCGCCGAGACCGGGTAATCCAGTGCGAACATCCAGCGGCGCTCGGTGGGTTCCTGCTGAACCGTGTACGACCAGGATCCGGGTTCTGCCGGAGGCAGGCGATCGGCGCGGCGCGATGCGATATCGAGACGTCGCCACGTCCGGCCGTCGAAACGCCACAGCACGGGACCGCGCCAGTACAGCCGTGAACGCGGCGGCGGTGCGCCGTCGTCGAACGACGCCCGGAACGCCGGGCTGTCGTCGGCGAAGAGCTCCGTGATGGAGCCGGGCGTCATCTCGTCCGACAGTCCGGTCCGGCCGTCCAGCGCCTCGTCCGGCATGCCCCAAAGCGGCGAGGCCAGGCGCGGGAAGAGCATGAACAGCACGACGGCAAACGGTGCCGCGAGCGCGATGATCGCGAGGCCGTCCCGGATGACGGGACGCAGTGCCGAACCGATCGTCGAGCCGGCCGGAACGTCGTCGGCGTCGCGCTGCACCTGGAGCAGCGCCGCGGTGGTCAACCAGCAGCCGATGACGAGATAGACGAACAGGACGAGGCGCTGGCTGAACAGGAACTGCGTCGCGATCAGGAAATAGGCCAGTGCGGCGACGATGCGCGCGTCGCGCAGTCGGAACATTTCGGACAGCTTTGCCGCGACCATGACGCACAGCATCACCGTCGCGGCCCGGCGACCCCACAAGGTTCCGTAATATGCAACGACCAGGGCCAGCCCCCCGAACGTGATGAAGATCCGCAGGATCCATCCGGGCCGCGGCAGGTCGTGGATCGCGATCGCTGCCCGCCATGCCGCGGCGCCGAGGATCATCGCGACGATCCAGGGCGGCATCGCCGCCATGTGCGGCATCGCCGCGAAGACGAATGAGGCGACGACCAGAAGGACGGTCGGGCGACCGGGTCGCGTCGTCATCCGAACTCCGCCAGCGCGTCGAGGCAGCGGGTTCTCTGGGTCGGCCCGATTCCCGGCGGCAGCTGCATCGAGCCGAGGTCCAGCCCGTACTCCAGGTCCATGCGCTCGGCCTCGAGCACCCAGCGTGCGAGCACGGCGATTCGGCCTTCGATGTCCGGCGCCGGCGCATCGGCCAGTCGCAGCATGATGCGGCCCCGCTCCGGGCGGCTGAACTGCCGTGCCAGCAGCGTATCGTGTCGCTGGCTGGCCTTCCAGGCGATACGATGGAGGGGATCGCCTTCGCGCCATTCCCGGAGACCGTGGAATTCGTCGCTCTCGTCGCCGGGGCGCTGACGGTCTGCGTTTCGGCCCGCCATCCGAAGCGGCGGGGCGCTTCCGGCCGGTCGCGGCCAGACGAGAAAGCGCTGTTCGGACCAGAACCACGACCATGCCTGGAACCACCCGAGCGGGTAGCGTGTGCGCAGGCGGAGCCGCGGGGGCTTCAACCAGCCTCGAGACGAGGTCGGAATCTCGATTTCCAGTTCGGCGGCCTGCCAGGCGTCGACGCGTCCGCCGCGCGAAGCCGAACCTTCCGGCGCTTCCACCACCAGGCCTGAACGTGCTCGGCCAAGCGTGTCCTGCAACGAGATCGAAAGCGCCAGCGGATCGCCGGCGAACGTCCTTCCGGCGCCTATGGCCGCGATGCGCACGCCGTCCAGGTTGCGATGCGCGGCGTGCATGGACAGCAGAGCGGTGCCCGCGACCAGGAACGTCGTGAACAGGCCAAGATTGTTATTGAAGTTGAGGCTGCCCAGCAGCATCGCCGTCAGCAGCAGGCCGATCAGCCAGCCGAAGCGGGTGGGGAGAATGTAGATCTGCCTGTAGCCGAGCACCAGGGGCGGATGGACGGGTCCCCGGCGGCGTATCCAGCGGGCGAAGGCGCGCTGCAGCGGAGCGTTCCAGCGTTCAGGGAACGCGGGTTTCTTCGAGAATCCGCGCGACGACATCCTCGGGCTCTCCGCTGTCGGGTGTGCACTGCAGCCGATGGGTGGCGAGCGCGGGGAAGACCTGCTTGACGTTGTCCGGGAGCACGAAATCCTGTTCGGCCAGCAGGGCGTGGGCGCGCGCGGTGCGCAATAGTGCCAGGGTGGCACGCGGGGACAGCCCGGCGCGCAAGCGGGCGTCGGTGCGCGTGGCATCGACCAGCGACTGGATGTAGTCCAGTACCGGCTCCGAGACGTGCAGGCGCCCGGCGGTCGCGATCAGTTCGCCGATGTTCGCAGGCGACAATTCGGGCTGAAGTTCCGACAGCATCTCGCGGCGGTCCGGCTGTTCGAGCAACGCACGCTCCTCGTCCCGGTCCGGGTAGCCGAGACCGATGCGCAGCAGGAACCGGTCGAGCTGCGAGTCCGGGAGCGGATACGTGCCGACGAGATCCAGCGGGTTCTGCGTGGCGATGACGAAGAACGGCTCGGGCAGGGCGTGGGTGTTGCCGTCGATGCTGACCTGCTGCTCGGCCATGGCCTCCAGCAGTGCACTCTGTGTCCGGGGAGTGGCGCGGTTGATTTCGTCGGCCAGCACGACGTTGGCGAACACCGGTCCGGGACGGAACTCGAAGGCTTCATCGTTGCGGCGCCAGACCGAAACGCCGAGGATGTCGGCCGGCAGCAGGTCGCTGGTGAACTGGATCCGCTGCCAGCTGCCGCCGATCACGATCGCCATGGCGTGGGCCAGCGTCGTCTTGCCGACGCCGGGGAGGTCCTCGATCAGCAGGTGGCCGCCGCCCAGGAGCGCCGCGAACGCCAGCCGGACCTGTTCGGACTTGCCGAGCACGACCCGGTTGACCGATTCCAGCGCGGCGACCAGGCGCGACACGGCGTCGCGCCGGGCGGCGCCGGCGCGATCGGCGGACTCACTCATCCAGCAGCGCGTTGAGCTTGGCCGCGCAGATGAAGTCGTTCTCGCTCAGTCCATCGATGGCGTGGGTGGTGAAATGAACCAGGCAGAAGTTGTAGCCGCCTTCGAAATCGGGATGATGGCCTTCCTGGTTCGCCACCCAGGCCATGGCGTTGATGAACGCCATGGTCTTGTAGAAGCCCTTGAACTCGAAGCGGCGCGAGATGCGTTTGAGGTCGTCGCTGACTTCCCATCCCGGAACCTGTTCGAGCAGCGTTTCCACGCGGTCCTTGTCCAGCGGATCGGTTCCGCCTTCGCACGGTTTGCATTTCTGTTCCTTGAGATCGTCGGTCATGTCAGGCGGCTTCCTTTTCCTTGGGTGGGTAGGTGGGTTCGAATTCTCCGAGCGCGCGCGCCTTGCGGATCAGCGCCAGGAGGTCCTGCTCGGCCAGGCCGAACAGGTCGTTCATGCTGTCGAGCACGTAGTAGACGGTCTGGTAGATGTCGATGCGGTACGGCGTGCGCAGCGCATCGATCGGATCGAACGGGCGGCGGATCGGCTCCGGGCTTTCGACCGCGTAGACGGTCTCGCCGGGCGACGAGGCGATGCCGCCGCCGTAGATGCGGACGCCTTCGGACGTGTTCAGCAGGCCGAACTCCACCGTGAACCAGTACAGTCGCGCCAGGAACACGCGTTCCTTCTTCGAGGCGTTGACGCCGGCCTTGCCGTAGGCTTCGGTGAAGTCGGCGAACGCCTGATGGGTCAGCATCGCGGTGTGGCCGAAGATCTCGTGGAAGATGTCCGGTTCCTGCAGGTAATCCATCTCCTCGCGCGTGCGGATGAATGACGCGGCCGGGAACTTCTTCTCGGCGAGCAGCTTGAAGAAGCGGTCGAAGTTGATCAGGGCCGGCACCGGTGCGACCTCCCAGCCGGTCTTCTCCTTCAGGACCTTCGAGACCTCCAGCGGCTGCGGAATGCGGTCCTTCGGGAGGGCGAGCGCATCCAGGCCCTGCAGGAATTCGTCGCAGACGCGGCCGGGGATGATGTCCATCTGGCGCTCGTAGAGCTCGGCCCAGATGGCGTGCTCCTCGTCCGTGTACGGAATGATGCCGTTGTCGTCAGGCACCTTTGCTTCGTACTTGCTGGACTTGCCCATGGTCTACCTCCGAATCGATAATCCGTTTTCCGTAGTTTATCAGTCCGCCTGTGTCGCCCATGCACGAAACCCTTCCACCCTGGCCCCGGTTCCACGCACGCACCTGGTACCGGGACCGACTCGGCGAGAATGATCCCGGAGCGCCGCCGGAACGCGGGGGCAACGTGGACACCGTGGTCGTCGGGGCCGGCCTGGCCGGCCTGAGCACGGCGCTGGAGCTCGTCGAGCGCGGTCGCGAAGACGTCGTGGTCGTGGACCGCGGCGAACCCGGCGAGGGCGCGTCGGGGCGAAACGGGGGGTTCGTCTTCGGCGGCTATTCGCTGGCGCCGGACGCGTTGGCGCGACAGGTCGGACGATCCGGCGCGAGTCGGATGCACGGATGGACGCGGGAAGCGGTGGCACTGGTCCGCTCGCGCTGCGAGCGCCTGGGGGTGCCGGTGTCGGCAGGCGAAGTGCTGCTCGCCGACTGGTTCGGCGACGACGAGGCGCTGGATCGACTGCGGCGGCGGACCCGCGACCTGACCGGTCAGGAACTGCGCTGGGTCGATCGCGACGGGATGGCCGACCTGGTCCGTTCGGATCGCTACGGTGCGGGGCTGATGGAACCGGGCTCGTTCCATTTCAATCCGCTGGAGTACGCGCGTGCGGTCGCGCGCGCGGTGAGCGACGGCGGCGGCCGGGTCGCGGCCGGTTGTCCCGTCACGAGTCTGCAGCGCGAGCCCGGCGCCTGGCGCGTCGAAACGCCCGATGTCGTTTTCCGCGCCGAGCGGGTGGTACTGGCGACAGGGGGATACGATTCACGTCTGCGGCCGAAGGTGCAGCGCAGCATCCAGCCGATCGGCACCTACATCGTCGTGACCGAGCCGCTGGGCGAACGGCTGCACGAAGTCATCCCGGCCGACATCGCCGTCTACGACACCCGCTTCGCGTTCGACTACTACCGCAAGCTGCCCGACGACCGGCTGCTGTGGGGTGGCCGGATTTCGACGGCCGACCGGAGCCCGAACGCGGTTCAGCGGCTGATGCGCCGCGATCTCAAGCGCGTGTTTCCGCAGTTCGCCGACTGCCGGTTCGACCACGCCTGGGGCGGCTGGATGAGCTACGCGCGCCACCAGATGCCCATCCTCGGCGAATACGAGCCGGGGTTGTGGACCGCGTTGGGGTTCGGCGGCCACGGCATGGCGCCGACGACGCTGGCCGGCCAGGTGCTGGCCGAAGCGATCGACGGGAACAACGAGCGCCTGCACGATTTCGGCCGGTATCCGCCGGTCTGGGGCGGCGGGTCGATGGGCCGGGTCGCGGTGCAGTGCGTCTACTGGTGGAAACAGGTCCGGGACCGGTTGCAGTGAGGTAGGCTGACGCTCTGGATCCTGCGTCCACGAATGTCGGAAAACAATCATCATTCGTACATCCAACTCAAGGAGATCGTTAATGTTCGTTCGACTCGCGTTAGGGCGCGGGGTGGTCGTTACCGCCGCCGCCGCGCTGGTTTCGTCATCCGTGCTGGCCGCATCGGACTCGGCTCGATGGGGATACGAGGGAGAGACCGGCCCAGCCAACTGGGGCGGCCTTTCCACCGATTTCGCCGCGTGTGCCGAGGGCCGCATGCAGTCGCCGATCGACATCGATGAGGCCGGCGCCATCGGCGACCTGGCGCTGTCGGTCTCGTACACCACCGGTCCGCTTGAAATCCGCAACCCGGGCAAGACGATCCAGGTCGATTTCGAGCCCGGCTCGACGATGGACAGCGGTGGGACGACCTTCGGCTTGCTGCAGGTTCACTTCCACACGCCGAGCGAGCACACGGTGAACGGCGAGCATTTCCCGCTGACCGCGCATTTCGTGCACACGACGAAGTACGGTCAGCTCGGCGTGCTGGGCGTGATGTACGCTCCCGGCGAAGAGAACGCCGAGCTGCAGAAGATCATCGATGCCGCAGGCGATGCGGGTGCGGAGCCGGCCGTGGTCGATGGCGTGACGTTCGATCCGAACGTTCTGCTGCCCGCCGATCTCGACATCTATCGCTACATGGGATCGCTGACGACGCCGCCGTGCAGCGAAGGCGTGCATTGGCACGTGCTCGAGCAGCCGGTGGAGGTGAGCTCCGAGCAGATCGCCGCGCTGGAGGAACTCATGGGCATGAATGCACGTCCGGTGCAGCCGCTCAACAACCGGTTGCTGGTCGCGCCGGAATGACCGCGTGAGCCGATTCCTCGCGATGTTCGCGAGAAGCCCGGGGCGGATTCACGGCCCGGGCTTTTTTCATTGCGTGCTTGCCGTCGACGCGCTGCGGTCGATGAGGTCCTCGAGCGCCCCTCGCACGATCGGCCAGGTGCTCCCACCCGGCACCACCAGCTCGAAATGGCCGGCATCCGGGGCTTCGCGCCGCTCGATCGGGTCTCCGGCCAGCTGCGCGGCCTGCAGGTAGCGGTCGGCCGGTGCCGACCAGCGTTCGTCCAGCCGGCCGTTGACCAGGATCTGCGGCACGCGCAGCGGAACCAGCGAAACGGGGGAGCCCGAAGAGTAGCGACCCGCGAACTCGTCGGCCTTGCCGCCCATCAGCAGCGTGGCGGCATCGCCGCAGTCGCCGCGCTCGGCGAGGAACGCCAGATCGGCGGCGGCCGCAAGCGCGAGAACGCCGGCCACGGGCAGCGGGTCTTCGCTGTAAAGCGGGCTGGACGGTGCCAGCGCCGGCCGGCCCGCCAGCCACAGCGCGAGCTGCCCGCCGGCCGAATGCCCGACCGTGAACACACGATCGGTGTCCAGCGGGTGCTCTTCTGCCACCACGCGCAGATGATCGACGGCCGCGCCGGCGTCCAGGAACGTGTTGGGCCAGCCGCCGCCGGGCTCGCCCACGCGCCGGTAGGCGATGGTCCAGCTCGCCAGCCCGAGGCCGGTCACGGCTTCCGCCAGTGCCGCCATGTAGCTCTGGTCGTAGGCCGACAGCCAGCAGCCGCCGTGGACGATGATCGCCACTCCGAACGGCCCAGGACCGTCCGGAAGCCGGAGTTCGCCGAAATGGCGCGGATCGTCGCCGTAGGAAATGATCGCGTCGGGACCGGGCTGGGGCAGTTCGTAGGCGGCCGAAGCGCTGAGAACGGCGGGTTCATTCCGTTCGACCGGTTCTTCGCGGGTCGCACTGCAGCCACCGATGAGCAGCAGCGCGGTCAACAGTACTGGTCTTCGCATGACGCGATTATGCGATATCGCGGAGATTCGATGCACCGCGGGCATTGACCGAACGACACCGGAGATCACGCAGATTTGCGCAGATTGGCGACGTGCACTGGATCGCGTTTGCCTGGAATTGTTCGGCATTTTTTTACGAACCGGCGAAGTATAGGGCTCGGGCCTACTGGCACTGAGCAAACGATCACGGCAAGGCAGGCCGGCCGCCCGCCCGACATGGCACTCCGTCTTCGTCCTTTTCTGCCCGAATCCGCGTAATCTGCGGTTGCAACATTCCGTCCGGTCGAATGCGAAGTCAGGAGCTGAATCGCCGCTTGTAGTTCCATTCGAACGCGCGCTTGGCCCAGTGGATCGGCCGCAGCGCCGGCGTCGCGAAGGAAACGCGTTCCGAGCGCACGATCAGCATGCCCTTGTCCAGCGTGTCGATCACGCAGACGAGGTCGGGGCGGAACCGACGGGACGGCTTCCTTCCATCGAGTTCATCGACCAGGTTGCGCGCGGCCGCCTTGGCCTGGCTCTCGGCCGCATGACCGCGCTTGGGCACCCAGTCCGGGCCGGAGAAGCTGCCGGCGTCGCCGACGACGTACACCCGGGAAACGCCCTCGGCACGACAGCGGCGATCGGCCTGGAGCAGGCCGCCCGGGGAAAGGGACAGGCCGGTTTCGCCGAACCACTCGGGACCGGCGAGCCCGGGCATGTATACCGTGAGGTCGGAGTGGAGTTCGTCGCGATCGGTCACGACCCGATCGGCTTCGAAGCGCTCGGGTCGCTCATCGGTCCGGATTTCGATGTCGCGCTCGCGCATGTGCCGATGCAATCGCTTCGCGGCACCGGATCCCAGCCGTTCGCCGGGACGCCGGGCAGGGGAAAAGAGCACGAGACGGAAGCGATCGCGCTTTCGGTTTCGCCGAAGCCAGGTCTCGATGCCGAACAGCAGTTCGAAGACCGGCCCGCCGCGCGTCGCACCCGGCTCCTCTGAGTTGGGCGCGAACCCGAAGGCCAGCGTGCCACCGTCCAGTTGGCGGAGCCGATCGCGCAGGCGTGCCATTTCTTCGATGCCGCCGCAGGGCAGGAAAGTGTGCTGCCTGCCGTCCGGCCGGTCTTCGAACGTCGCGCCGGCCGCAATGATCAGTCCGTCGTTGTCCAGCGCTTCGTTTCCGGTCCGAACCCGGCGGCCGGCGTTTTCGAGCGCCATGACCCGTCCCCGGCGATAGTCGACTCCGAACCGCTCGAAGAAGCGATCCAGCGGGACCTCGAACGACTCGGGTTGGCGGTCTTCTGAGGGAATCCAGATGGTGCCCGGCCAGAACATGAAGACCGGCTTCGGAGCGATCAGATCGATACCGATCTTCCGGTCGGCCTTGCGCAGGGCGCGGACCGCGTTGAGCGCTCCGAAGCCCGCGCCGATGACGGTAACTCTGGACATGGGTCGCCGCGCTCCGGTGAAAACGGTCTCAGGCTACCATCCCGGAGCCCGTCGGACGGCGCCGACGAGCTTGTGCGGGCGTCGGATCGGCTATAGTTCGGGGTTATGCACCGAAATTGTTGCCAAGCATGAAAAGTACGGCCGACATCCGTCGAGAATTCCTGGATTTCTTCGCCCGCCGCGACCATCGTGTCGTGCGCTCGAGCTCTCTGGTTCCGGGCAACGATCCGACGCTGCTGTTCACCAACGCGGGCATGGTGCAGTTCAAGGACGTGTTCCTCGGCGCCGAGAAGCGCGACTACAGCCGGGCCGCCTCTTCCCAGCGATGCGTTCGCGCCGGCGGAAAGCACAACGATCTCGAGAACGTCGGCTACACGGCGCGGCATCACACGTTCTTCGAGATGCTCGGCAACTTCAGTTTCGGCGACTACTTCAAGCGCGAAGCCATTGAATTCGCCTGGACTTTTCTGACCGAGAACTGCGGTTTCGCCGCGGAGAAGCTCTGGATAACCGTCTATGAGGACGACGACGAGGCCGCGTCGATCTGGCTCGACGAAATCGGCGTCGACCCCGGGAGATTCTCGCGCATCGGCGCCAAGGACAATTTCTGGGCGATGGGCGACACGGGGCCGTGCGGACCGTGCAGCGAGATCTTCTACGATCACGGTCCCGATGTGCCCGGGGGCCCACCCGGCACGCCGGAAGAGGACGGCGATCGATATATCGAGATCTGGAATCTGGTGTTCATGCAGTTCGACCGGGCGGCGGACGGCACCATGACGCCGCTGCCCCGACCCTGCGTGGATACCGGCATGGGCCTGGAACGCCTGGCTGCGGTGCTGCAGGGCGTGCATTCGAACTACGAGATCGACCTGTTCGAGCACCTGATTCGCGCGGCCGGGGCGAAGACCGGGACCGACGACCTCGATCAGCCGTCGCTGAAGGTCATCGCCGACCACATCCGGGCCTGTGCGTTCCTGGTCGCCGACGGCGTGCTGCCGGCCAACGACGGACGCGGCTACGTGCTGCGCCGCATTATCCGGCGCGCGATACGTCACGGCTACAAGCTGGGCTGCAAGACACCGTTCTTCGCCGACATGGTCGACCCGCTGGCCGAAGTCATGGGCGAGGCCTATCCCGAGCTCGTCGAGAAAAAGGCTTCCATTATCGAAACGCTGGCGCGCGAGGAACGCCGCTTCGGCGAAACGCTGGACCAGGGCATGAAGCTGCTCGAGGAGGTTCTTGCCGGACTGGATTCCAGCGAGATTCCCGGAGACGTGGCGTTCAAGCTCTACGACACCTTCGGTTTCCCGCTGGATCTGACGCGCGACATCGCGCGAGAACGCGGCCTGGCGGTCGACGAGCGCGGATTCGAAGAAGCGATGGAGTCGCAGCGGCAGCGGGCCAGGGCCGCGGAGAAATTCGGCAGCCGCGATGAAGTCTCGGCCGACGTGATCGCCGAACTGCCTCCGACCGAGTTTGTCGGCTACGAACAGGATTCGGCGGACGATTGCAACGTGGCGGCCATCCTGGTCGACGGCAGGCCGCGCGAGGGGCTGGAATCGGGCGAGTCGGCGCTGGTGGTGCTGGACCGCACGCCGTTCTACGCCGAATCCGGCGGGCAGGTCGGCGACACGGGCGTGCTCTCGAGCGGTGAAACCCGGTTCGAGGTGCTCGATACGCGTAAGCTCGCCGGCGCATACCACGTGCACGAGGGTCGGTTGGTCGCCGGCCGGATGGAACCCGGAGATTCGGTGCGCGCGGCGATCGACGCCGAGCGTCGCGCCGAAGTCGTGCGCCATCACTCGGCCACGCACCTGCTGCACGCTGCGCTGCGCGAGGTTCTCGGCGAGCACGTACAGCAGAAGGGCTCTCTGGTCGCGCCGGATCGGCTGCGTTTCGATTTCTCGCATCCCGAGCCTGTGACCCCCGAGCAGCTCTCGGCGATCGAGCAGCGGGTCAACGAACAGATCCAGGCCAACGTCTCGGCCAGCGCCGACGTCATGGACTTCGACGAGGCGATGAATGCCGGCGCGCTGGCGTTCTTCGGCGACAAGTACGGCGATCGGGTCCGGGTGCTGCAGTTCGGGGATTTCTCCACCGAGCTTTGCGGCGGAACGCACGTCGATCGCGTCGGCGACATCGGCGTGTTCAAGATCGTCGCCGAGACGGGCATCTCGGCCGGCGTGCGGCGCATCGAGGCCGTTGCCGGACGACGGGCCGTGGCGTGGATGCAGGCCACCGACCGGTCGCTTCGCGAACTGGCCGAAAAGCTACGGGCCGCGCCGGACCAGGTCGCGACCCGCGTCGATCAGCTGCTGGAACGCTCGCGCGAACTGGAGAAGGAACTGGACCGGATCAAGCAGAAGCTGGCCTCCGCGCAGGGCTCGGACCTGACGGCCAACGCCCGCGATGTTTCCGGCATTCCCGTTCTGGCCGAGCGCCTGGAGGGTGCCGATCCCAACAGCCTGCGCGACACCGTCGATCAGCTCAAGAACAAGATGGGTACCGGAATCGTGGTGCTGGGCACCGTCGCCGGGCAGGGTGTTCGACTCGTCGCGGGCGTGACGCCGGACCTGACCGACCGGTTCAAGGCCGGCGAACTCGTAAACCACGTCGCCGCACAGGTCGGCGGCAAGGGCGGCGGTCGACCCGACTTCGCCCAGGCCGGCGGCAGCCGGCCGGATGCGCTCGCCCCGGCGCTGGATTCGGTCTACGACTGGGTGGCGGAGCACCGCTCCTGACGAAAAAAACGGTGAGCTCGACGGAATCGTCCAGGCGATCTGTTAGCCTGAAGTCTCAATCCCAACAGGGCTCGATGGAATGGAAATCGTGATTTGGTCGATCGTCGGACTGGTTCTGGGGGCTGCAATCGGATCGGTTGCGACCTGGTGGTGGAATCGCGCGCGCGGCGGCGGGGATACGATCGGCCAGCTCAAGCGCGAAAACCAGAAATTCCGCGAGGAAGTCACCGAGCACTTCGTCGAGACGGCCCGCCTGATCAACCAGCTGACCGACAGCTACAAGGAAGTCTTCGATCACCTCAACAAGGGAGCGAACGAACTCGTCGACGACAAGGCGCTCGCCGAGAAGATGCCGCAGGTCGGCAACGAGGAAGTGCGCCTGCGCCGTCTCGGTGCGCCCCCCCAATCATCGGATACGCAATCGGACTCCGGCGCGTCGAAGCAGGGCGGCACCTCCTCGAAGCCGGGCGATACCTCCCCGAAGAACGACGGCGGGAAGAACCGGCCCCCGCACGAGCGCAGCGACATCGAGGCCGGCCCGCGCCGCGAGGAAAAGAAGGCATCGGATCGGGAGGTCGACCCGCTCAAGCGCAAGTCCCGCGACGCGGACCGGCCGTCGTCCACCACCTCGGACGGTTCGGATGGTTCGGACGATTCGGGCAAGCCTGCAACATCGGGGGGCTCGGAGAACTCCGGCAAGGCGGACAAGGACGACTCGGGCAAGTCGAAGGATTCGAGCCGGTCGGCCGGTTCCGCAAAGACCTCCGAGCCGGGCGGGTCCGGCGTTTCGGGTAGCCCGAATCGGGCCGGCAAGTCCGGTTCCGGCGGCTCGGCATCGGGCGAATCCTCGGCAAGCGGGTCCGATGAAAAGTCCGGCGGCGGCACTTCCGGTTCGAGCGGGTCCGAGAGGAAGTCGCCAGCTTCCTGATCGCCCGCGAGGCTAGCGGCGCAGTCGACGCAGGTCCGTGCCATCGCGCGAGACCGTCAGCACGCTGCCCTGCGTGTACCAGTCTCCCAGCACGATGCGTTCCCGGCGGAGCCTGCCGGCGACGTGTTCGTGTCGCCCGGGCCTGTGCGTGTGGCCGTGGATCATCCTGACCGCGCCGCTTTGCAGGAAGAGTTTCTCGACCGCTTCGTCGGTGACGTCCATTTCCGGCCGCTCCCCCCTGCGGTTGCGTAACCGGCTTGCGCCGCGAAGCAGCGCGGCGACGGCACGTCGGAACCAGACGGGACGGGAGAGCATCCGTGCCTGCCATTCCGGGTCCGTGACCCGCTTGCGGTAGCGCTGATACTGGGCGTCCAGCGTGCAGAGGGTGTCTCCGTGGAGCAGAACCGTCGACATGCCGTACAGGTCGATGGCCACCGGCTGCTCCAGCAGCGTCATGCCGGCGGCCTCGCAATACTCCGGGCCCATCAGGAAATCGCGGTTGCCGCGCAAGAACGCGATCTCCGTGCCGGCTTCGGCGACTTCGCGTAGATCGTCGGCAATGGTACGTTCGAACGTGCCGGCGGCATCGTCGCCGACCCAGGCCTCGAACAGGTCTCCGAGAATGTAGAGGGCCTCCGCGGCGCGGGCCTCGCCGCGCAGGAATTCGCGGAACTGCTCGCTGATGTCCGGCCGGGCCGGACTCAGGTGCAGGTCCGAGATGAACAGCGTGTTTTCGGTTTCCCGGTTCAGGGAATCTCGATCCGCTCGATCACGACCGGTTCGACCGGGACGTTCTGGTGGGGTCCGCGCGCCTCGGTGTCGACGTAGCGGATGTCGTCGACGACGTCCATGCCCTCGGTGACGCGTCCGAACACCGCGTAACCCCACGTGCGGCCCGAGATCTTGCCGCGATGGTCCAGCGCGGGATTGTCGGTGGCGTTGATGAAGAACTGCGCCGTCGCCGAGTGCGGATCGTTGGTCCGAGCCATGGCGATGGTTCCGCGCTCGTTGGACAGGCCGTTATCGGCCTCGTTGGTGATGGGATCACCGGTTTCCAGCGGATTCAGTTCGGCGTCGAAGCCGCCGCCCTGGATCATGAAGTTCGGGATGACCCGGTGGAAGATCGAGCCGTCGTAGTGGCCACTGCGGACGTAGTCGAGGAAGTTCTCGACGGTTCCGGGCGCCTGGTCTTCGTACAGCTCGATGGTGATGTCGCCCTTGGAGGTATGGATGATCACGGTCGGCAGCGCCTTCTCGAACGGGTTTTCGGTCGAGTCGGCGGATTCCTGCGCCGCGGACAGGACCGGAACCAGCAGCAGCAACGCGCAAAGCATGGTCTTCATGGATGGGTTCCGTGGCCGGTGGAGATGACTGGCCCGGAATGATATAGCAACACCGATGCCCACGGGTCGCGGCGATAGACCGACCGGCATGGAATCTCCCCTCGTCGAATCGATCCGCTGGCGCGACGGCGCGCTGTGGCTGCAGGATCAGCCGGCCTTGCCCAGTCGCGAGGACTGGCTGGAGATTTCCGGCGCCGACGAGGCGGCACGGGCCATTCGGGACCCGGTGGTGCGCGGTGCCCCTGCGATCGGCATCAGCGCGGCCTATGTAGCGGTCATGGCCGCGAGAGCGCGCGGCGACGACCCGGAGGGCTGGTTCGATGATCTCGATGGGTCGGCGCGGTCGCGGCCGACGGCGGTCAACCTGCGCTGGGCCGTGGATCGCATGCGCGGACCGGCTTTGCGCCGATGCAGCGCCGGGTTTCCGGCTCAGCCCGAGGGTATCGCGACCTACGACCCGGTGTTCGACGTCACGCCGTCCGAGCTCATCGACGTCATCGTGACCGATCGTGGCGTGCTCGAGCCGCCGTTCGAGGGGCGCGTGGCGCCGCCGTCGGTCATCGCTGGGGCGTCTGAGCACGGGCGGTTCCGGCCGCCCGTGTGGTAGAATCGAACGCTTGTCGAGGTGGTTGGTAAACCCGATTACGGTCCCGCTCAAAAACCAAGAATATCAACCATATGACGCTTCTTTCTGAATCAATTACACAAGAATTGATGCATGGCTGAACTCGCCCAGGAAATCCTACCGGTCAACCTCGAAGACGAGATGCGTCAGTCCTACCTGGACTACGCGATGAGCGTGATCGTCGGGCGCGCGCTGCCCGATGTCCGCGACGGCCTCAAGCCGGTGCATCGGCGCGTGCTCTTTGCCATGCACGTCCTCGGAAACGACTTCAACAAGCCCTACAAGAAATCGGCGCGCGTCGTCGGTGACGTCATCGGTAAGTATCACCCGCACGGCGACACGGCCGTATACGACACCATCGTGCGCATGGCGCAGCCGTTCTCGCTTCGATACATGCTCGTCGACGGACAGGGCAACTTCGGATCGGTCGACGGCGATTCGCCCGCGGCGATGCGTTACACCGAGGTGCGCATGGCGAAGCTGGCGCACCGCATGCTTGCCGATATCGACAAGGAAACGGTCAACTGGCTGCCGAACTACGACGAATCCGAGTACGAGCCGGCCGTATTGCCCACCCGGGTGCCCAACCTGCTGGTCAACGGCGCTTCGGGCATCGCCGTGGGCATGGCGACCAACATCCCGCCGCACAACCTCAACGAGGTCATCTCGGCGCTGCTGGCGTTGATCGACGAGCCCGACCTCGACGTCGACGGGATTCTCGAACACCTGCCCGGGCCGGATTTCCCCACCGCCGGCATCATCAACGGCGCCGCCGGCATCCGCCAGGCCTACGAAACCGGGCGCGGTCGAATCTACATGCGCGCCCGTTGCCATTTCGAGGACGAGGAAACGGGCAAGACCAAGATCGTCGTCACCGAACTGCCTTACCAGGTCAACAAGGCCAGGCTGCTGGAAAAGATCGCCGAGCTGGTCAAGGCCAAGAAGCTCGAGGGCATTTCCGAGCTGCGCGACGAGTCCGACAAGGACGGCATGCGCATGGTCATCGAGCTCAAGCGCGGCGAAGTCGGCGAGGTGGTGCTGAACAATCTTTACCAGAACACGCAGATGCAGTGCGTGTTCGGCATCAACATGGTCGCGCTGGTCGACAACCAGCCGCGCGTGCTCACGATCCGCCAGGTGCTCCAATCGTTCCTGATGCACCGACGCGACGTCGTCACGCGGCGCACGCTCCACGAATTGCGCAAGTCGCGCGAGCGCGCTCATATCCTCGAAGGGCTGACGGTGGCGCTCGCCAACCTCGATCCGCTGATCGAGTTGATCAAGCGCTCTCCGACGCCGGCCGAGGCGCGCGATGCGCTTCAGGAGCGGCTCTGGGAACCGGGACCGGTCGCCGCGCTGCTTGGCGAGGCCGGCGCCGACATGTCGCGGCCGGAGGACCTGCTTCCGGAATACGGCCTGCGCGAGGACGGCTACCAGTTGTCCCCGGACCAGGCCCAGGCGATTCTCGATCTGCGTCTGCAGAAGCTCACGGGTCTGGAGCAGGAAAAGCTGTCCGACGAGTACCGCGAGATCCTGGAGACCATCCGAGAGCTCATCCGGATCCTGTCCGAGCCCGACGCGCTGATGCAGGTCATCCGCGAGGAACTCGAGGCGATCCGTGACGAGTTCGGGGACGAGCGCAGGACCGAGATCGTCGCCGACCAGCTCGACCTGACGATGGAAGACCTGATCACGCCCGAAGACGTGGTGGTGACGCTGTCGCATGCCGGCTACGCGAAGTACCAGCCGCTGGACCGCTATCGCAGCCAGAAGCGGGGCGGGCGCGGACGCAGCGCCGCGAAGACCAAGGACGAGGACTTCGTCGAACGGTTCTGGGTGACAAACACCCATGACACGCTGCTGATCTTCACCAGCGCCGGCAAGGTCTACAAGACCAAGGTCTACGAGCTGCCCCAGGCCGGACACAGCAGCCGGGGCCGGCCCATGGTCAACCTGCTGCCGCTGGACGACGGCGAGCGGATCAACGCCGTGCTGCCGACGCGGGAGTTTCCCGACGACTGGTTCGTGTTCTTCGCCACGCGCTCCGGCCGGGTCAAGAAGACGCCGCTGTCGGATTTCGCCCACATTCGCTCCAACGGGATCTGGGCGATCGAGCTGGAGGGCAGCGACGAGCTGGTGGACGTGGCATTCACCGACGGCGAACGCGACATTCTGCTGTTCTCGTCGGGCGGCAAGGCCATCCGGTTCCACGAGCAGGGCGTGCGCCCGATGGGCCGTCAGACCAGGGGCGTGGTCGGCATCCGGCTCAAGGACGAGCAACAGGTCGTTTCGATGCTGGTCGCCGACGGCGGCGACGTTCTGCTGGCCACGGCGAACGGCTACGGCAAGCGTACCGCGCTGGAGGAATTCCCGGTGTACAACCGTGGCGGGCAGGGCGTGATCGGAATCCGGACCACCGGTCGCAACGGCGAGCTGGTCGCGGCGCTGGCCGTCGAGGAAGAGGACGACGTCATGCTCACGTCCAATGCCGGCACGCTGGTGCGGACGTCGGCGGCCGAGATCTCGCGGTTGGGCCGGAACACGCAGGGCGTGACGCTGATCCGCCTGGGCGACGACGAGCAACTGATCGGGCTGGCAAGGGTTGCCGTCTCGGAAGAGGCCGAAGAAGCCGAAGTCGAGGAAGAGGCCGGTCCGGACTGATCGGTTTTCGAAACCGTTGACCGTTCGCGGAAGCCGCGCTAGGATTTTGCCGGGCTTGAAGATTGGCAGATCCTCATGACGAACTTCCGATTCGCGTCGGTTCTCTTGCTGTGCGCTTTCCTTTCGAGCGCGGTGGTCGCCGGCGCCGATTTCCGGAACTACGCCGACAACGCGCCGGGTACGCAGTTCCTGGAGAGGGGCAACACGTTCTTCCGCCAGGGCGATTACGCTGCGGCGGCCGAGTATTACCGGCTGGCGGCACACTGGGCCGACAAGCTCGCGCAATTCAACCTCGGGATGCTGTACGTCAACGGCGACGGCGTGGAGCGCGATCCGCTTCGCGGCTGGGCCTGGATCCGGCTGTCGGCCGAGCGCGGCTACCCGAAGTTCGCGCGGGTCGCCAACGACATCTGGGACCGCTTCGGACCCGGGCACCGCGAAGCCGCGATGGCCATTCTAGAAAACGAACTGGAGCCGGAATACGGTGACGAAGTGGCGATCGAGCGCACCGCTCGCGAGATGCGGCGCGACCGCTTGCGGGCGACGGCAGGGGGCTCCCGAGTGGGGGCGAATCGTGCCCTGTACGTGACCGGCCGGGGCGGCCAGTGGGTTCGCGGCGGCGAGTACTACAACCCGGATCTCTGGGATTTCCGGAAGATCGTGGCGTTCGAAACCCGCCTGCAGAAAGCGCTGGGTAGCGGCGAGGTCATCCTGCGCGACTTCGAGACCGTGGACGACGAACCGGGAACCGAACCGGACGGCGGCTGACGCTGCGCTCAGTCGTTCCCTTCGCCGGCAAGCCTGCTGGTCACGCGGATCTCGTTTTCCAGCGTGCGGTGGACGGGGCAGCGTTCGGCGATCTTCAGCATGCGCTGTCTCCGTTCGTCGTCGACCTCGCCCTCGATTTCGATGACGCGCCGGAGACGGTCGATCTTCCCGTCGGTTTTCTCGCAATAATCGCAATCCTCGGCATGGACGCGATCGTGGGTGACTTCGCAGCTTACGCGCTCAACCGACAATCCCTTGTGTCGCGCGTAGAGGTTCAGCGTCATGACGGTGCACGCGCCGAGCGCGCCGGCGAGGTAGTCGTAGGGATCGGGAGCACGGTCGTCGCCGCCGTTGTCCTCCGGCTCGTCGGCGAGCAGTGCGTGCTCTCCGGCCTGCACCCGGCAAAGAAAACCGTCCCCCGTGCGGCCCGAGACCCGAACACCGGCGGGCGGCGACGGGGTGCGCAGTTCGAGGAAGCGCTCCGCCCAGGCCGAGATCACGGCGCCGGCATAGCGTGAATCCCGTTGTTCGCTCAACAGGTGGTCGGCGTCGTCGAGGCTGACGAAGCTCTTCGGGTGTTTCGCGGCGGTGAAGATCCGCGACGCGTTGTCGATGGAGACGGTTTCGTCCAGCGGGGAGTGGAGCACCAGCAGCGCCCGTTTCAGCGATTTCAGGCGCTCGTCGAGGGAGTGTTCGCGGGCGTCGTCGACGAAATCCTTCCGGATCCGGAACGCCCGCCCGGCGAGGCGGACTTCGGCGCTTCCTTCGCGCTCGATGGTCTCCAGGTCGTCGCCGAACTGCTGGAGGACATGATCGGCGCGATCCGGTGCGGCCAGCGTCGCCACGGCGCGGACGCTGTCGAGTCGCTCGGCGCAGGCGATCGAGGCCGTCCCGCCCAGCGAGTGACCGACCAGCAGCTGAGGAGCGGCCAGCCGGTCGGCCATCCATCGGGCGGCGTCCTCGAGGTCGTCGAGATTGCTGGAGAACGTGGTATCGGCGAACTCGCCCTCGCTCTGGCCCAGGCCGGTGAAATCGAAACGCAGCACGGCAAACCCCGCCGCTGCCAGCGCCTGCGAGATATTGCGTGCGGCCTTGATGTTCCGCGTACAGGTGAAGCAGTGGGCGAACAACGCCGTTGCCTCCCAGTGCCCGCCGGGCGGAAGTTCGACGTCGCCGGTCAGTTCCAGGCCTTCTCGATTGCGGAATCGGACTCTTGCCATCGGGAAAATCCCTTCTCGAGCATTGCGGCCGAGTCTAGCAACCGCGGACCGCTGGTATCATCCGCCGACTGCTTGTCCGAGGAACATCGAGCCCGTGATCAAGTCCCCCGGCGCCTGGCTTCCGTTCATGTTGCTCGCATGTTGTGCGCTTCCGGCCCACGCGCAGCAGGCCTGGCTGATGACTTACGGGACGGCCGAACGGGTCGAGGAGCAATTCGGCCACAACGCCATCTGGATTCGTGATCCGGCCCGCGGCATCGACGAGGTCTACAACTTCGGCTTCTTCGACTTCGACAAGCCCGGCTTCTACACCGAATACCTGTTCGGTGAAATGGTCTATTTCGCACTGGCCCGCGCCCCGGAGGAGGAGCTTTCCTATTACCGGTGGAGAGACCGAAGCGTGCGTGCACAACGACTCGCGCTGGAGCCGGCCCAGGTCCGCCGGTTGACCGACTGGCTGGAAGAACGGGTTCAGCCCGAAACCCGGGATTTCCGCTACGACTATTACTTCAATAATTGCTCCAACCGCGTTCGCGACGCGCTGGACCACGTGCTCGACGGCGCGCTGCAAGATCATGCCGAATCGCGGCCGGCTCGACTGAATTTCCGGCAGCACACCAAGCGCCTGCTCCAGGATGCGCCGCTGCTCTACACGGCGATCCACATCGGCCTCGGACGCATGGCCGATCGGCCGCGCACCCGATGGGAGGAGATGTTCCTGCCCGGCGTGGTCGCCGAGACGCTCGCCGGGATGGACATCGCCGGTCAGGCCGGTGACCCGAAGCCGCTGGTCATCGCCGACCGGATGCTCTTCGAATCGACCCGGCCCGAACCGCCGACCCTGCCGTCGCCCGCCTGGCCGTGGTACCTGTTGCTGGGTGTCGCGACGTCGTTGATCATCGTCGTGCCGGCGCGTCTATCGGAATCCAGTCGTTGGATCGGCTTTTCGGGCGCCCGGCTATGGATCGCATTCAGCGGCCTGGCGGGGCTTGTGCTGGTCTTCCTGTGGACCGCCACGGCGCACGAGGCGGCGTGGCGCAACGAAAACCTGCTGCTGCTCAACCCGCTGAACCTGCTGCTCTGGCGGTTCCGGGGCGGCCGGGCCGAGCGATGGGCGGTCTTTGCCATCGCGGCTTCGATCGCCGCAGCGCTGTCGATCAAGCTGTTCCCCGGCGCACAGTTCAATCACGATCTGCTGTTGTGGTTCGTGCCGGCCCAGGCGTCGTTGCTCTGGGCCTGGACGGAGTCGGCGCACGCAATACGAGAACCGAAATAGACCGCGATGAACGCCGATGAACGCGGATGGAGAAGCTCGGGCGTTCTACGGTCGCGAAGGTTGCCGTGATTCCGCGCGGGCATCGGTCTCACTACCGATCCGGGGGCGAGGGCTGAACGGCCGCGATGCCAACCGTGGCGAGACACCGCACGGTACGGCTCGGAATTTCTATCTGCGTTCATCCGCGTTCATCCGCGGTTCCAGCAGACTTCGAAGCCCCGAGCCGTCGACGCGGCGTTACGGCCCCTTGCGCGGATCGGCCTCGTAGGCACCGGGCTCGTCCTCGCGCGTGATGTCCTCGGTCTCGACCTCGTCCAGCGCGGCCATCTTCTTGAGATACGGGGTGGCGATCAGGAATGCCACGCCGACCGCGGCGCAGAAGATGACGACCTGCCGGAAGCGTTCCGGGAATTCCGAAACGTCATCGCCGTTGAATTCGCCAGCCAGCAGGCCGGCAAGCAGGTTGCCCAGCGCGGCGCCGAAGAACCACATGCCCATCATCTGGCTGTAATACGAGCGGGGTGCAAGCTTGGACGTCGCCGACAGGCCGATCGGGCTCAGGCACAGTTCGCCGGTGGTATGGAACAGGTAGGTCAGCAGCAGCCAGGTCGGCAACACCTGCCCGCCGTCCTGGATCAGTGAAGCGGCGACCCACATGAACGCGAAGCCCAGGCCGAGCTGCAGGAAGCCGAGCGCGAATTTCAGCGGGATCGACGGGTCCAGGTTGCGCCGCCCCAGGTTGATCCACAGTGCCGAAAAGAACGGCGCGAAGATCAGGATGTAGAGCGGGTTCAGCGATTGGAATACCTCGGCAGGGATCACGATACCCAGCATTTCGCGCGCCGTGTAGCGCTCGGCGAACAGGTTCAGGGACGAGCCGGCCTGCTCGAAACCCGACCAGAACAGCGCCGCGCCGATGAACAGCGCGACCAGCACGACAACCCGACGTCGTTCGAGACCGGTGAGAGACTTGTCGAGCAGGACGCGGCCGAAGAACAGTGCGGCAACGGCAACGATCACGTAAACGCTGGCGCCGGACAGGCTGCGCGCGTCCAGCGAGATGACCTCCTCGAGTCCGAGAACGGCGACGAGGAACAGCAGCGCCGTGGCCGCATAGATCGCGAGCTTGATGTTGCGCGTGCGCTTTTCCTCGCCGGGCGGCGTCGGGTTCGGGAGCTTTCCGAAATCGCCGAGGTGACGCTGGGTGGCGCGATAGACGACCAGTCCGGCGATCATGCCCACCGCGGCGGCGGCGAAGCCCCAGTGCCAGCCCATGTTGACCCGCAGGAAACCGCAGATCAGCGGCCCGAGAAACGCACCGACGTTGATGCCCATGTAGTAGAGCACGTAGCCTGCATCGCGGCGCGAGCCGCCTTCGGGATAGAGTTCTCCGACGCACGAGGAAATGTTGGGTTTCAGCAGCCCGGTGCCGACGACGATCAGGATGAGGCCGAAGAAGAACCCGTAATGCTCGCCGACCAACCCGAAGCCGGGCAGTGAAAGCACGATGTGACCGGCTGCGATGATGATGCCGCCGTACCAGACCGCGTCCTGCTGGCCGAAGATGCGATCGGCGAGCCAGCCGCCTGGAAGTGCGGCGAGATAGACCCCGGCGGTGTACAGGCCGTAGATCGCGGTCGCGGTCGGATCGTCGAAGCCGAGACCGCCCTCGGCTACGGTCGCGACCATGAACAGCACCAGCAAGGCCCGCATGCCGTAGTAGCTGAACCGTTCCCACAGTTCGGTGAAGAACAGCGTGCCGAGTCCGGCCGGGTGCCCGAAGAAGGTCTTGCCGGGCGTTCCGGCAGCGGGTGAAGGTTGGCTCATTGGGTGTTCCCCGAGGTTTTATTGAAGTGTTTTTTCGTCGATCAAGCGCGACAACATGCCCGAAGCCCGGCGGCGGTGTCAACCGGAAACGACGCTGACGACCACGCTTCGTTCGTGGGGGCGGGCCCGATGCTCCCAGACGAAGACGCCTTGCCACGTTCCCAGCGCGAGACGGCTTTCATCCACCGGCACGGTCAGGCTGGTCTGCGTCAGCAGGCTGCGGACATGGGCCGACATGTCGTCCGGTCCCTCGGCCGTGTGCCGGTACCGCGGATCGCCGTCCGGCGCCAGGCCCGAAATCACCGTTTCGAGGTCGACCAGCACGTCGGGATCGGCGTTCTCGGTCACGACCAGCGAAGCCGAGGTGTGGCGAATGAAGAGATGGCACAGGCCCTGCCGGGCCCCGGCCTTTCCGACGACGTGATTGACCTCGTCGGTGACTTCGCGGAAGCCGCGTCCGCCGGTCGAGATCCGCAGGGTTTCGGTATGCATCAGGATCCGGGCTCGCAGGTCTTCGGGTCTTCCATCGCCGCGAGAACGCCTTCGACGACCTCTTCGAGCGCCGGAATCCAGCGCAGCACCAAGACCAGGTCGTTGCATTCGTCGACGTATACGTAATTGCCGCCGAAGCCGGCCGCCCAATAGGCCGATTCCGGCGCGGCCGGAATCCGTTCGCGGTCGGTGTTCAACCACCACAGCAGGCCGTAATCACGCCTTGCCGGCGTCGGCACACGGATCATCTCGAACCATCGGTCGGGCAGCAGGCGCCGCCCGTCCCAGACGCCGCGATTTTCCATCAGGAGCCCGAAGCGGGCATGGTCGCGCGTCGAGATGAACATTCCACCGCCGAAATGCCCCCCGCCCGAGACCGATTGCATCCGCAGGCCGTCGACGAGGGTCCAGGAATTCTCGTAGCCGTGCCAGCGCCACGTCGTCGACGCGCCGATGGGGTCCATGATCTCGCGCTTCAGCGTCACCGGCAACGGCTCGCGAAGAACCTGCAGCAGGCTGTAGGCGAGCAGGTTGATGCGCACGTCGTTGTACTTGAAGTGAGTGCCCGGCTCGTGCAGTTCGCGATCGGGCCAGGCCTCCGGATCGTCGCCGACGGGCCGGTCGGCCCAGTCCGGGGTTCCCCACAGCGTGCCGGACCAGTCCGAGGTCTGGTTGAGCAGGTGTCGCCAGGTGATGGGGCGGTTGTGCGGAGCGTCGAACTTGCCGTCGCGAACGTACTTCCCTGCACGGTCGTCGATGGACTCGATCAGATCGTCCCGCAGTGCGATTCCCGCGACGGTCGCGAGGTAGCTCTTGACGGCGCTGAACGTCATGTCGACGCGATGGACGTCTCCCCATTCTGCGACGATCCGGCCGTCCCTGACGATCATGCCGCTGTCGCCTTCCCGGGGTTTCGTCGGCCCCAGTACGCGGAAATCGGGTTCCCGGGGCGCGAACGATTCGACGATGGCCTGGTACAGGCTCTTCGGCTCGAGCACGGCGGCCTGGCGTGCATGGTCGATCGCGTCGGCGAGGCGTTCGGGGTCGAAGCCAGCACGTTCCGGTGCGACGGTCTCCCATTCGTGGCGGTCCGGGAAGTAGGGCTGCGCGGCGACCGACAGGGACAACAGGCATGCGGCGGCGCAGGCGATCGGCTTGTACATGAGTTTCTCCGGCAGTGGTGCGCGAAGCTTTCCAGTCTATACAATCCCGCCGCTGGCGGTCACGGGACGATTCGGCCCCATCCGAGGCTGCTCGCGCCGAGGCGAGGGCGGAAGCGTCTTCAGGTCTCCGGGTCGGCCGGATCGGCATACGGATAGTCGGTCGCTTCCAGCGTTTCGTGGTAGTCCTCGATCCGGCCGGCGGCGATGTCGCTGCGATGAAAGCGCGCGATGTGGTACAGCGCGTCGCCCTCGTTGACCAGCGGCAGGTGCAGCTGGCCGATCACGATGCCGTTGAACGGGGCTCGTACTTCGTGCTCGTGCTCGCCGTAGGGATCGGACACGATGCCCAGCAGCGTTTCGTCGCGCACCACCCGCGCCCCGTATCGGGCGAACGATCGCAGGATGCCGCTCTGCGGAGCGCGGACCCAGCTGCTGGAGCGCGCGATCACCGGCTCCGGCGAGGCGGCCCGGCGCCGCGTTCGCGGCAGCATGTCCAGGCGTCGCATCACCCGGACGATGCCGTTGACCCCGCCGCGGATCGCGAGTTCGTCCAGGCGAAGCGCTTCTCCGGCCTCGTAGACGAGCACCGGCACGCGACCGGTCGCGGCGGCGCGCAGCGTGCCGGGCCGTATCGCCGCGTTGAGGATGACGGGCGTGCCGAACGCACGCGCCAGTTCCGCGGTCGATTCGTCGTCGAGATTCGCGCGAATCTGAGGCAGGTTTCCGCGGTGAATGGCGCCGGTGTGGAGGTCGATGCCGTGCGTCGCCTGGCTGACGATCTCGGTCATGAACAGGTTGGCGATGCGGCTGGCCAGCGACCCCGTTTCCGACCCGGGGAACGAGCGATTGAGATCGCGGCGATCGGGCAGGTAACGGTTCTTGTCGATGAAGCCGTGCAGATTGACGATGGGCACGGCGATCAGCGTGCCGCGCAGGCGCTTCAGCGCCTTGATCCCCAGAAGCCGCCGAATGATCTCGACGCCGTTGAGCTCGTCACCGTGGATCGCGGCGCAGACGAACAGCACCGGGCCGGCATTCCTGCCGCACACGACCTGCACCGGCATCGTCGTCGGCGAATGCGTATACAGCCGGCCGACCTCCAGGTCGATGCTCTGCCGCGAGCCGGGATGAACGGTGACGCCGTCGATGGTGATGGGGCGATTGGCGTCGCGCTTCGGTGCGGTCTTGGAGGCGGGCATGCATCGCTTGAGTATCGGAACAGGTTGCCGAGGATAGCGGTAATCGAAGGCCGCCGGGGACGTGGCACGCGTGTCTGGCGTCGGGGAAGACAGAGGCGCGCGTCGCGGTCGCTGCCGACGATCCCGCCGCTGAGCGTGATTGCGATCACAATATCCGTTCTACTGCATATGAGGGGCATCGTCTGAAATGGTCATCGCAACTGCATGAAATCCATGGATTCCCGTCATGGCCTGTCGTGGTGGGGCGCGATTTGCAAACGCCAATCGTTGCGGGTTAGAGTTTTTTGCAGTGCTGCAACAAGGCGTTGGCAGAGGGCGAAGCGAGATCGAGGGAGCATCCCGCCACACCGAACCACCGGAATAGTGAGGCCGAGGCACAGGAGCGCGTGCGCAGGAACATCGAGTCCTGCCGAACCCCCACGCGCGCTTCGGCGACGGACCCGTACCCGTCGCTCGCGGGTCCTGCTCGCTGCCCGACGAGCGACAGGCAATACGATGGGAGAAACCATGAGCAGTCAACCGAAGCAGACAGTCCGGGAGGGCATCCTGGCTTCGTGGCGCGGATTGCGCGTCGCGAGCCTGTGCATCCTGGCAATCGTGATCGCGGGCGCGGGGACGGCGTCCGCGCAGGTCAGTTCAGCCGCGAATCCCGATCGGGCGCCGGTGATCCGGGCCCAGGAAAACGGCATCGAAGGGCAATGGATCGTCGTGCTGGATCGACAGCAAATGCGCGGGGCGAAGGCGCGGTCGTTCGTCAGCCGCGCGAGCGCCGATCTCGCGCGCGCCTCCGGCGGCCAGGTCGTCCGCACGTTCAGCAACGCGCTCAGCGCTGCGGTCATGCGCGTTCCCGAGCGGGGGCTTCGAGCGCTTCAGCGCGATCGGCGCGTGGTCTACATCGAGCAGGACCAGATCATGAGCATAGAAGCAACCCAGAGCAACGCGACCTGGGGCCTGGACCGCGTCGACCAGCGTGATCTTCCCCTGGACGGCAGCTACGGCTACGATGCCACCGGGTCGGGCGTCAACGCGTACGTCATCGACACCGGCATCCGTCTCGGCCACGACGATTTCAGCGGGCGCGCAAACGCCGGCTACACCGCCATCAGCGACGGCAACGGCACCAACGACTGCAACGGACACGGCACGCACGTGGCCGGCACCGTGGGTGGCGAGACCTGGGGCGTTGCCAAGGACGTCGAACTCTGGGCGGTCCGCGTGCTCGGCTGCAACGGGTCGGGCACCAATTCCGGCGTCATCGCCGGCGTCGACTGGGTCGCGGCGAACGCGCAGTTTCCGGCCGTCGCCAACATGAGTCTGGGGGGCGGCAGCTCATCGGCGCTGGACGATGCCGTGCGCAACGCGGTCTCCGCGGGCATCACGTTCGTGGTTGCCGCGGGCAACTCGGACGCCGATGCCTGCAACGGTTCGCCGAACCGCGTCGCCGAGGCCATCACCACCGGCTCGAGCACTTCCAGCGACAGCCGCTCGTCGTTCTCGAACTACGGATCCTGCGTCGACATCTTCGCGCCCGGCTCTTCGATCACGTCGACCTGGATCGGGAGCGATTCCGACACGAACACGATCAGCGGCACGTCCATGGCGTCTCCGCACGTGGCCGGAGGCGCCGCGCTGTACCTCGAGGCCAATTCGTCGGCGACGCCTTCGGAGGTGTTCAACGCGCTGATCGACAATTCCACCACCGGCCGGCTCGGCAGCCTCAGCGGCTCCCCGAATCGCCTTCTCTATACGGGGTTCATCGGAAGCGGGGGCGGCGGCAACACGGCGCCGACGGCTTCGTTCACGGTTTCGACCTCCGAACTTTCCGCGAGCTTCGACGGGACCGGCTCTTCGGATCCCGATGGCAGCCTGACGGCGGCGAGCTGGGACTTCGGCGACGGCAACACCGACGGCGGCACGCTGACGACGTCGCACACCTACGCCTCGGCCGGAACCTACACGGTGACGCTGACGGTGACCGACGACTCCGGGGCGACCGATTCGTCCCAGCAGCAGGTCTCGGTGAGTTCCGGCCCCGTCGCGCTGACGAACGGCCAGGCGGTGGACAACCTGTCCGGCGGCCCCGGCGAAAACCTGTACTTCTACCTGGACGTACCATCGGGCCACGAGAACCTCACGTTCTCGATCAGCGGCGGCAGCGGCGACGCGGACCTGTACGTCAAGTACGGATCGCAGCCCACGACCAGCGACTACGATTGTCGGCCGTGGCGCAACGGCAACTCGGAGACCTGCGACGGGAGCGATTTCGACACCAGCCGCGACGGCCGTTACCACGTCATGGTCCGCGGTTACACCGGGGCCTCCGGCTTTTCGGGCGTTTCGCTGATCGGCAGCTTCGACGTGGCGACCAATTCGCCGCCGACGGCTTCGTTCTCGGCCTCGACCAGCGGCCTCACCGCGAGTTTCGATGCCGGCGGATCATCGGATCCCGACGGCAGCATCAGCTCGTACAGCTGGGACTTCGGTGACGGCGCTGGCGGCTCCGGTTCCAATCCGTCGCATACCTACACCGCCGACGGCACCTATACGGTGACGCTGACGGTCATGGACAACGACGGTGCCACCGATACCGCCAGCCAGGACGTGACGGTGGCCGACACCGGCGGGGGCGCGCCATGCTCCGGCTGCGATTCCCGCAGCGGAACGCTGAGCGGCTCCGGCGATTGGGACGCCCAACCGGACGGCACGTATTTCTACTCCGGCGGCGGCCGCTTCCAGGCCTGGCTGGAGGGCCCGTCCAGCGCCGACTTCGACCTCGAACTGCGCAAGTGGAACGGCAGCGGCTGGAGCCGCGTCGCACGATCGATCAGTTCGACGTCGAGCGAGTCCATCGACTACAACGGCACGGCCGGCTACTACTACTGGCGGATCCTGTCGTACAGCGGCAGCGGCAGCTACGACTTCTGGTTCATCAACCCGTAGTCGCTACTGCAGAAGCCAGGCATGACGCCGAAGCCGCCCCGACCGTCGGGGCGGCTTTCTTGCAGGGAAGGGCGCTCAGTCGGTCCCGGGTCCGACGTCCGGCCGGTACGGAAATCGGCGATAGGGCTCGTAGGCGTAGTATTTCGGCCTGTCGTCGATGCGCATGTGCAGCCAGGCCACGCCGAGTCCGGAGGTGCTCAACCACAGCGGGCGCCTGCCCAGGCGCGCTTCGACGGCCTCGGCCGCGGCGCACCAGAGACGGCGCTGCAGCTTCCCGGGTGCCGTTCGCGCGAAGGATCCCAGGTGCGCGTAATCGGCGTCCTCCGGGAACGGTTCCGGAACGATGAGCGTCGCGTCGCCGGAGAGATTCGGGAAGCGCGCAACGCCGTGGGAGCCTGTCGTCTCAAGCTGGTTGCGGAACGGCGACGGGTCGGGCCGGCGCGACAGGGCGGGGCAATCGGTGATCGTGAATTCGAACGGGTGGTGCAGGGTGTCTTGCGTGGCCGGCGGGGTTTCCCAAAGGTAGGCATCGAAGGAAATGCCGGCCAGCAGCTGCGAGAAGGCGGTCGCGAAGGCACCGTCGTTTCGCCCCGCCGCGAGGACGTCGGACACCGACAGGACCCGGCCTCGATCGGTCGGGCGGTAGCGGAACGCTTGTGAAGAGATCCGCTCGCGATTCCACTGCGGGGTCATGCGGCCGGATTCGACGAAGTGATCAGTACGTTCCCGGGGGACGGATCTCGGGCGTGGGCACGCGGATCTGCAGTGGTCCCGGCGCGTCGAGTTCTTCCTTGATCGCATGCCGCATGAGGTCGCGGAAGTCCGAAACCGCCATGAAGAACTCGCGCATGATCAGGATCCAGATCCGCATGCCGTAGCGGGTGAGAACGATGCGCTCGCCCTCGTCGCGGATCGCGCCCATCATCTTCAGGCCCATCAGCTCCGGAGCCAGCGTTCGGAAGAACTCCGGGTAACGCTGCCGGGCGACCTGCTTGTCCAGCGAAAGCCCGAAAAGGTTCATCAGCATGAAGTAGCGCAGCCGGTCGCGGTGCGTGAGCGGTTGCTTGCGGCTGATACCGAACCGCCCGTCGGCGATGTAACGGTTGTAATTGTTCAGCGAGAACGTGCTGGAATACAGGATTCCGTCCAGATAGCTCAGGGAGCCGCTTCCCAGGCCGAGGTATTCTTCGTTCTCGATGACGTACTCGTCGACGGTGTCGGTATCGCGGCTGAAACACCAGGCCGAAGAGGGACGGTAGTTGTCGGGCAGGGCATCGAGAATCAGGTAATACATCCGCGCTTCGCGGTCGAAGCTGACTTCGCCCATCGTCTTGAGCATCTTGCGCATCGTGCTCTCGGCGCTCATGAGCGGGTAGAACGTCACCTGGTTGACGCCGGCCTGGCGCGTGATCAGGTCGACATCGCGCCTGAGCATGTCCTCGTCCTGCTCGGGCAGATTGAAGATCATGTCGGCGTTCAGCGTATCGAAATAGCCGGCCGCGCCTTCCAGCCGGCGCATCACCGAGCCGGAAGAGCCGTATTTATCGTAGCGGTCCATCTGCTTGAGCAGGCGATCGTCGAGGCTTTGGATGCCCACCGAAAGGCGCGTTACGCCGGCGTCGCGGATCCGTCCCATCACCTCTGGCGTGAGGTCGTCCGGGTTGGTTTCCACCGAGATGCTGTCGATCGGGCTCAGGCCGCGGACGAGGTCCAGCGTCCTGGCCAGTTCCTCCGGCATGACCGTCGGCGTCCCGCCCCCGACGTAGATGTCGGAGAACCGGTAGCCGGCTTCGTGCGCCATCCGGATCTCGGCCCGAAGGCTCTCGAAGTAGCGGGTGGCCTTGTCTTCCCGGAAGCACACGCGGTGAAAGGAGCAGAAGGGGCACAGCACCACGCAGAACGGAACGTGGAGATAAAGCATGTAGCTGCGGTCGCGATCCGGCTCGGGGAGATCGTGGTTGGGAAGCGGTGCCTTGAACTTCGTCAGTCGCCGGCTGTTGTGCCGAAAGCCGGCCGTCAGTAAACGATCCATCAAGGGCATTGGGTGAAATTCCTTCGCGAACGACTACGAAAGTTTCGCACAGACGACAGGCTGCGTGGGTGAACGGGGCTGCGGGATCAACGAGGAATCGGGCCGGCATCCCCGGGGGATGCCGGCCCTGTACGGCTGTTGGAGAGCCTTGACGCCCTGATGATCCTTCAGTCCGAAGACTCACCCGGTCTGAAGGACCACTCCTCAGGCGACCTTGACCTCGACCGAGCTGCCGCTGTCCTTGTCGGCGACATGGACAGCGCAGGCCAGGCAGGGGTCGAAGCTGTGGATGGTCCGGAGGATCTCCAGCGGCTGCTCCGGATCGGCCAGGTCGTGGCCGACCAGCGATGCCTCGTAAGGACCTTCCTGACCGTCCGGATCGCGCGGACCGGCGTTCCACGTGGACGGGACGACCGCCTGGTAGTTCGCGATCTTCTCGTCCTTGATGACGATCCAGTGGCAGAGTGCGCCGCGCGGTGCCTCCATGTAACCGGCGCCCTTGGCTTCCTTCGGCCAGGTCTCCGGTTCCCACATGTCGGCGTTCTGGGTCCGCGTGTCGCCGGCGTTGATATTGGACATCAGGTTGTCCATCCACGTCGACATCTCGTCGGCGATGATCTTGGTTTCCAGCGTTCTGGCGGCCACCCGGCCCATCGTCGAGAACATCGCCTCCAGCGGCAGGTCGAGCTGGCTCAGCGCCATGTTCGCCAGTTCCTTCGTCGGCTCGTGTCCGGCGCCGTAGAGGATCAGCACACGCGCCAGCGGGCCGACTTCCATCGGTTTGCCCTTCCAGCGCGGCGACTTCAGCCACGAGTAGCTGCCCGACATGTCGAGGTGCTTGTAGGGCGGGGCCGGCCCGTCGTAGGCCAGTTCCGTTTCGCCATCGTAGGGGTGCAGGCCCTGGTCCTTGCCGCCGCTGTAGTTGTACCAGGCGTGCGAGATGAACTCCTGGATCTCGTCCGGCGCGTCGAGGTCCATCTCGTGGATGGTCGACAGGTCGCGGTTCAGGATGACGCCGCGCGGGATCAGCAGGTTTTCGGAACCCGGCATTCCGTCGACCGGAAAGTCGCCGTACGACATGAAGTTGCCGACGCCTTCCCCGTGGCCGGTATTGAACCAGTCCTTGTAGAAGCCGGCGATCGCGAGCGTGTCGGGTACGTAGACCTGGTCGACGAAGCTCTTCATCTGTTCGATGATGTTGCGGACCTGCTGCAGCCCGGTCGTGTTGACGGCGGTCTGCCCGGCGCCCGCTTCGGTTGCATGCACGCTGATTCCGACCGGTGCACCACCGACGAGGAAGTTCGGGTGCGGGTTCTTGCCGCCGAAGATCGCGTGGAGTTTCGCGACCTCTCGCTGCCATTCCAGCGCATCGAGATAGTGCGCCACGGCCATCAGGTTGGCCTCGGGCGGGAGCTTGTAGGCCGGGTGGCCCCAGTAGCCCTTGGCGAATATGCCGAGCTGGCCGGATTCCACGAGATCCTGGACCTGCCGCTTGACGTCGCGGAAGTAGCCGGGCGACGAGCGCGCGTAGCCGGATATCGACTGCGCGAGCTGCGACGTGGCGTCGGGATCGGCCTTGAGCGCCGAGACGACGTCGACCCAGTCCAGGGCGTGCAGGTGGTAGAAGTGCATGACGTGGTCGTGCACGTACTGAGCCCCGATCATGAGGTTCCGGATCAGCTGCGCATTCGGCGGAAGCTCGATCTTGAGTGCGTCCTCCACGGAGCGCACCGACGCGATGGCGTGAACGAGCGTGCAGACGCCACAGATCCGCTGGGCGAAGACCCACGCGTCACGCGGGTCGCGATCCCTGAGCACGATTTCCAGGCCTCTTACCATCGTGCCTGAGCTCAGCGCCTTGGTGATCCGGCCCTGTTCTGTTTCTGCCTCGATCCGGAGATGGCCCTCGATGCGGGTCACCGGGTCGACGACGACGGTATTGCTAGCCATGGATTACTCCTTTATCTGGGTGGCGACAAGCTCGACCAGGCTTTCGGTCTTCTTGTTCCATTCGAATCGATCGCCGGCCTCGTCGAAGGAGACGCGGCAATCCGAGCAGCTGGTCAGGAAGCGCTTGGCGCCGGTATCGTCGATTTCCCGAAGCTTGAGTTCCTGCGCACGATTGCGGAGTTTCTTGGCGCTGTCGAGGTCGTTGACCCCGCCACCGCCGCCGCAGCAGAAGCTGAAGCCTTTCTTGTTGTGCATCTCCTTGAGGTCAACACCCATGGCTTCCATGAGCTGCCGCGGCGCTTCGGTCACTCCGCCCTTGCGTACGAGCTGGCAGGGGTCGTGGAAAGCGAACGTCTCGCCGTTGACCTTCGAGAGCTTGAGCTTGCCGGATTCGAGCTGCTCGGCCAGGTATTCGGTGATGTGCCGGACGCGGAACGGCAGTTCCTCGTCGAGAATCTCGGCGGCCTGCCAGCGAAGCGCCGTGTATGCATGGCCGCATTCCGGAACGATGACCAGCGAAGCGCCGAGGTTCTTGGCCGCATCGGTGATCCGGCGCGTGATGCGGCGCTGCAGACCGCGGCTGCCGGCATAGTAGCCGTAGTTCTCGGCGATCAGCGCGTCGCTGCGGAATGTGTAGTCGGCCCCGAGCCGATCGAGGATCTTGACGATCGCGGCGACCGATTCCGGATGCTGCTCCAGGTCGGTTCGCGGCAGGCAGACCAGGACATCGGCCTTGTCGCGATCCAGCGCCACTTCGAGCCCGTGTTCGGTCCCGATTTCCTTGAGGATCTCGGGGTAGGGCCGGTCCGATTCTTCCGGCTGACCCGTTTCGGCCTGTCGCCTGGCGCGCTCCATCAGCGGCCTGGGTGCCAGCCCTGCCGCGGCCATGCCTCGTCGGCCGATCTCGATCATTTCGGCGACCTCGATGCCCATCGGGCAGATGAGGCTGCATCGGCCACACTGCGAGCAGCTGTCGAAGAGAAGTTCCTGCCACTCCTCGAGCTGGTCGGCGGTGACCTTCTTCTTCAGGCCGAACAGCTTGAAGAACGGGGCAAATGCGCCGGATTCGCGTCGATAGGCCTGCTTGAAGGGCTCGGCCTTGAGGATGGGCGTGTACTTCGGGTCTTCCGTGGCGATGTAGAAGTGGCAGGCGTCGGCGCACATGCCGCAGTGGATGCACGATTCGAGGTTGCTTGCCGTGTACGCGCCGAAGTGGTGCGCGAACTCGGCCATCGCGCGTTCTTCACGCTCGCTGGGCGAGAGCCGTTCCTCGGTCGCGCCGCCGCTGTAGGTCTGTGTAGCAGTGCTCATGTCGAGGCTCCCTTTTTCGCATGCGTGTAGCCGATGAAGTACCGGGTCGGAAAGATGTAGAAGGCGTGCATCAGCTTGCTGAACGGGAACCAGATCAGCAGCACGTTGAACGAGATGATGTGCGCTGCCAGCACCAGTTCGTAACGGCCGCCGATGCCGAACACCGCCATCACGCCCGAGATCATCAGGGCGAAGATGATGACCAGCGTGAACCAGTCGTCGAAATTCGAGATCCGGCGCAGCGGTGGATGCATGAAGCGACGGATGGTCGCGATCAGCAGCAGGAAGATCGTCACGACCGAAACCACGCTGATGATGCCGCTGGGAATGGTGGGCCACCACGGTGCGTTGATTCCGAACAGGTTCTTCCAGAAGATGACGTGCGGCGCGCCCAGCAGGATGATGATGAACATCCCGATGTGGTAGCCGTATCCGACGGCCTCGCCGAACGCCGTCCGGTTCAGGAACTCCGGATGCGGCCAGGACCGGTTGCCGACGGCGACCATGCCCTCGGCGGCCGACTTGCCGACGCCGGTGCGCCATTCGCTCTTGCGCTTGCGCCATCCGAGTGTGAACGTCGCGATCAGTCGCCACAGCACGCCGAACACGAAAACGATCAGCGCGAAGTGGAGCATGGGCCCGCGGGAAAATTCGAGAACGGTCATGATCAGGTCTCCTTGTCGGCTTCGGCGGCGAGTTTCTTCTTGCGGCGGCTGGCCCCGAAGGCAGCCGCTGCGCCCACGGCGACGCCCGCTGCCGCGGCGCCGGCGATCTGGCCGGAGTCACGGAACAGCGTCGAGGTCACCGGCTCGTAGAAGCCGCCCTGGTCCCAGAAATTCGGTTCCGAGCAGCCCAGGCAGCCGTGTCCGGACTCGACCGGCCACGAGGTTCCTCCGTTCCACTTGATGGTCGCGCAGGCGTTGTAGGTGGTCGGGCCGCGGCAGCCGAGCTTGTACAGGCACCAGCCGTTCCGCGCACCCTCGTCGTCGAAGGATTCGGCGAACAGGCCGCGGTCGTAGAACCGCCGCCGGTAGCACCGGTCGTGGATGGTGTTGCCGAAGAAGGCCTTCGGGCGGCCGTGGTTGTCCAGGTCGGGCACGCCGGTGGCCAGGAAGCTGACCAGCGTTCCGGTCATGACCTCCGGGATCGGGGGGCAACCGGGCACGTTGACGACCGGCTTGTCGGTGATGATCTCCGAGACGCCCACGGCACCGGTGGGGTTCGGGTAGGCGGCTCCGACGCCGCCGTAGGAGGCGCAGACGCCGACGGCAACGATGGCCGCTGCGCCTTCCGCCGCTTCGTGCAGTTGATCGACGAACGAGTGTCCGGCGCTGGCGCCGTAGCCGCCGTTCAACTTGGTCGGTATCGAGCCGTCGCAGATCAGGATGTATTCACCGTAGGCTTCTTCCATGGCCTGATGCCGCGCCTCTTCGGCGGCGTGCCCCGCCGCGGCCTGCAGCGTATGGTTGTAGTCCAGCGAGATGTTCTCGAAGATCAGGCTCTCCAGCGACGGTGCGAAGGAGCGCGTCAGCGACTCGAGGCAGCCGGTGCATTCCTGGAACGGCATGTAGATGACCGTCGGCCGGCGCGCGGCGCGCAGCTGCTGGGCGAACGCGTTCGTCGCACCGGGCGGCATCGCCATCAGCGCCGTGATGCCGGCGCAATACTTGAGGAAGCGGCGCCGTCCGACCCCGTTCTCGTCCATGATCTGACCGATGGTCGGTCGTTCCTTTCTGCGGTCGTTTCTCATTAGGCTGCTCCTTGCAGGCGGTCTTGCAGGTGCCGGACTGCATCCTTGATGTGTTCGGGCTGGGCGCTCAGGAAATCCGGGAAGCGTGCGATTTCGATGTACTCGGCCAGGATCCGGCCGTTGTCCGCGGTGTGCTGGATCCACCAGACGCCGGGGAAGGCGGTCTCGCGAATCCGGGTGGGGCCGTCGACGTCGATGGTGACGTCGATTTCGCCGTCCCCCAGCATCTTCTTGATGCCGGTGAATTCGTCGGGCGCCATCGGAAGGCTCTTGAGGTCGATGGCGGCGCCTTCGCCGGTCTCGGCCAGGTGCTGCAGGTGGTTCAGGACTTCGTGTGCGAGTGCCTTTACGCCACCGCCGATCGTGCTGCCCCTGGGCGCCGACTTGACCTTCAGCGGGATGGGGTGGCTCATGTTCGCTCCTCGCAAAGCGCTGCGACGATCTCCGCTGCTCGGGCAACGCCCTCGGCCACGACGGGAGTGGGCGTGGCGCTCCACTCCAGGCTCATCGGCTGGATGCCCACCAGCGAATAGCGTGCCGGCATCCGCCCGCGCAGGCGCGCGGCGACCAGGACGTCCAGGAGGTTGACCTCGTGGACGCTGGGGCGCTTGCTGGAATTCAGGAAATCGTCCATCTCGGCGTCGTGGAAGACCCGGACCGTGCCGGGCTCGGCATCGAGCCGCGCGGCGTCGACGACGATGAGGCGTGCGGCGTTCTCGACCATTTCGAGCAGCGTGAACGACAGCGTGCCGCCATCGACCAGCTCGACGTCGTCGGGCAGCGAGAAGCCCTCGAGGGCCTCGATGACGTGGATGCCGGCGCCGTCGTCACCGAAAAGGCTGTTGCCGATTCCGATGACCAGCGTGCCGGATTGGGCTTCCGCCCCTTTTGCCGTGCCTTCTGCGGGGGCGACGGCGTGAACTGCGGCCTGCATCCACTCCTCCTGTGATGCGACAGGAAAGATGTTAACGGCGCGTTCACAGGACCAGTTTGACGCAGGTCAATCCAAGCCACATCGGGACCGATTGATTCGGATCAGTTTTGCCGGTTCGCGCGGCTGCTATTCTCGTCGCCGAATCCGTACCGGAGGACCCGTCGCCGCAATGCACGAACTCGCCGTCTGCGAAGAACTGCTCGGCCAGGTGCGCGCCACGGCGCGGGCGCACGGCGCCGAAACCGTTGGCCGGATCACCGTGCAGGTCGGGCCGTTGTCCGGCGTCGAGCCCGACCTGCTGGAGCGCGCCTTCGCGATCGCACGAGCCGGCGAGTACACCAGCGATGCGTCGCTGGTCATCGAGACATCCGGCATCCGGGTCCGATGCCGCGGCTGCGGACGGGAAACGTGCGCCCGACCCAATCGACTGGTCTGTGGTGAATGCGGCGACTTTCACGTCGACCTGGTCGGCGGCGACGAGCTGCTGCTCGCCCGCGTAGAACTCAACGGCGTGAACCCGCCCGATGCAGGTGCGTCCAACGAACATGCTCCCGGAGAAGAAACCCATGTGTGAAACCTGCGGCTGCTCCATCCCCGACCACGACCATCCGGCCCCGGCCGATTCGCACACCGTCGATGTGCTCAAGGGCCTGATGAGTTCCAACGACCACGCGGCCGCCCACAACCGGCAGCATTTCGACCGTGCCGGCGTGCTGGTCGTCAACCTGATGTCGTCACCGGGGGCCGGAAAGACCAGGCTGCTGGAGCAGACCGCGGCCGCGGTCCGGGACCGGCTGAACATTGCGGTCATCGAAGGCGACCTCGAGACCGAGAACGACGCCGACCGCTTGCGTGCCAACGGGATCCGGGCACACCAGATCACCACCGGCAGCGCTTGTCACCTGGACGCGCATCTCGTCCACCAGGCGCTGCACGAATTCCCGCTGGACG
>JBPRGD010000215.1:0-2155 GCA_051428125.1 Candidatus Wenzhouxiangella sp. M2_3B_020 | reverse complement strand
ACGTGGACCTGGACGAGGACGGCACGAACGACCACGGCCTCGTGGGCGCGACCGAGCTGCGCTACGGCCGACTCGTCGTCGACAATGCCGTCGGCTCGGAACTCGCGCCGCTGCCGCTGCCCGTTCGCACCGAGTATTTCGACGACGCGACCTGGCGCGTCAATACCGAGGACCAATGCACCGAACTGTCGCTGGCCGACGACCTCTCGCTGACGGCCAGCAGCGGCGATACCGGCACCGGGACCGACGCCGTTCAGGTCGGCTCCGGCAGCACGCGGATCCAGGAGAGCGATCCGGTCGTCGTGACCGACGGCGAAGCATCGCTGACGTTCTCTGCGCCGGGCGATACGGGCTGGGTGGACGTCGGAACTCTGCTGAGCGGCGAGTGGCCGTTCCTGCGCGACGATCTCGACGACGACGGCGCATGGGACGACGACCCGTCGGCCCGCGCAAGTTTCGGGCTGTTCGACGGCAGCGAAAACCGCATCCTGCTCCAGGAAATCCCGCCGCGCTAGCCGCGACGATCGCGGACTCGCCCGTAGCCGTCGTCGGGAACCGAGTTCTCACCCGGTTCGCAACCTCGGGCAATCGGATCGAAGCGCCGATTCTGCGATCAGGCTACGGCGTTACGACGATGCCGCCGATCGAGCGCCGGGAGAACAGCGCACCGAAGGCTTCTCCGGCCCGGTCCAGCGGCAGAACGGTTTCCGGAGACGGATCGATCCGTCCCTCGAGGCTCCATTCGACGAGTCGTTCGATCACCGGCGGCACGATCGAAGGATCGGTCATCACCGAGCCGCCCCAGTTCACGCCGTGGATCGAGCATCGCTTGAGCAGCGGAAGGTTCAGCGGAATGCTCGCGATGCCGGTCACGAATCCGACCACCAGGTAGCGGCCGCCGGGTGCGAGCAGTCGCAGCGACGGCTCGGCGATGTCGCCGCCCACCGGGTCGTAGACGGCGTCCACGCCGCGGCCGTCGGTCAGTTGCTTGACCGACTCGCACCAATCGCCGGCGGTGTAATCGACGACGTGATCGGCGCCCTGCTTCCGGCAGTGCTCGCGCTTGTCGTCGGTCGAAGCCGCCGCGATCACTTCGGCGCCGAGCGCCTTGGCGCACGCGGTGGCGGCGGTTCCGGTGCTTCCCGATGCCCCCAGCACCAGCACGGTCTCGCCGGACCGGACATGACCGATCTCCCGCAAGCCGTACAGACCCGTCGCCCAGGCGATGAACAGATTGGCCGCGGCGAGCAGGTCCATGTTCTCCGGGAGCGGCGCGCAGGAGGACGCAGGTATCACGACCTGCTCCGCCATTCCGCCGTGCAGCGCGAACGCGGCCACCGGCATCCCGGAACGCAGATGCGTGACGCCTTCGCCGACCGCAGCCACGGTTCCGGCCATGGAACTGCCGGGAACGAACGGCAGATCCGGCCGGATCTGGTAGTCGCCTCGGATCAGAAGTCCGTCGAAATAGCCGACGCCGACGCCCGCCACGGACAGTCGAACCTCGTTCGGTCCCGGTTCGCCGGGTGCGTCGATGTCGGAAACGGCAACCGCGGAAGGGTCGCCGAATTCGCGAATGTGAATCGCTCTCATGGTTCAGGCATCCGGAATGTCTCTTCCCTACCCATTATCCCCGAACGCGATGGTGCCTGCCGCCGCTGCTTCGCCGGGCCGGCAAGAGGAGGCAGGAACCGCAATGCGACCGACAACATGCATGCGGAATGACTCTTGGTCACGATTAATATTCGTAAAATCAGTATCTTGTAGAGACAATTCCGATTGCAGCAGCGCGTTGTGTCGAATACCATCGGTAACATCCGGATCTTCGAAATGCCCGATCAATCCAGGTTCAGGATGGTTCCGCGACGCAACGACACGGTACTTCCATATCAAACGGATGCAGCCCGATCTGCGCGGCGTGACCGGGTCCTGGACCAGGTCGAGCTTCCGGTTATAGGCGGCTCACCCGAACGCAGGAGTCCGGGCGGACGCGCCGCCCGGTTCGCAATCAGAGGAGGAGCAATTGATGACCACCATCCGAACCATCACGATCGCCGCGCTTGCGGCCTGCCTGGCCGTGGCAGCCTGGGCGCCGGGCGCGCAAGCAGAACCGCGCATGAACAGTGCCGAGAAGGGCTGCGTGGAATGCCACAGC
>JBPRGD010000214.1:0-18333 GCA_051428125.1 Candidatus Wenzhouxiangella sp. M2_3B_020 | reverse complement strand
AGCGTGTCGGAACCGCTCCGATGACCTATGCCGGGCAAACCAGCCAGTTCTCCGGCGAGGTTCGGGTCACCGATTCCGGCGTCCACGACATCACGGTCTATGCCTACGATCCGCGAACCGGAAACACCGGCCTCGATCGGACGACGTTCATTGTGCCGTAGGGCCGAGTGGCGCATCCCCCGATCGCGGAGCAGGTGGTCGGCGGTGACGGCCACGAAGGCCCGGCCCGGTTGCTCATGGACCCTGTTGCCGCCGAAAACGGGGTTGACCGGCACGATGAGACCGTAAAAACCGGGAAATCGGGCGTTTATACTTCCGGGCTGCTTCGAGATAAGGGACTTCCCGATGACGATGCTTCGCATCACGACCACTTTCATTCTTACCGGCGCGCTGTTGGCCTTCGGTGCCGCACGGGCCGATGACGAACTGCGCGATCGCTACATCGCGGCCACGCAGGAGATGGGCAAAACGATGCTCGACGTGATGCAGGCCTGCGCGCCGGATGTCGACATGAGCGGCGTCGATTTCGACTACACGCCGCGCATGAAAGAATCCGTTGGCTGCGTCATCGAGACACACATCGATCGATTCGGTCGGCCGGCGACCGTCGAGCTCGTCGAGCAGGCCGAGGCGATGGGCGAGCGCTCGTTCTCTTCTTTCCGGGAGATGACCGAGATACAGCAGGACTACCCGCGCATGTCGGATCCGGCGATGCTGGAAATCAATCAGGCCTGCGGGACCATCGAAGCCTCCCAGGACCTGCCTCTGAGTCGCCTGATGCAGGAGAACATGGACAAGATGGCGGCTTGCTTCGCCGAGGAGAACTGATCGAGCGGAGAGGATTCCTCGTCCGTGGCAACGGCCGCGTCGGCGGCCTTTCCACTCGCGGGTTCGTATCAGTTGCGGCTTGGCTACGGTTCGGACAGACTATCGGTCCCTCAGGTCGGAAGCCAAGGCAATGTCGAAACATCCGTTTCGTTCGTTCATTGGTCTGCTGCTGGCAAGTAGCATCGTTCTGCTGGCGGGCTGCGAGCCGTCCGCTGCTCCGGCTGAATCGGAATCGGGCGCCGAAGCCCGACCACCGGAAGCCACGGCACCGGACGACGGCGCCGTCTCCCACGATTTGGCCGACACGGTCGCCCGCATGGGTGCCCTCGATCGGGCCTACGACGGGCGGTTCTCGCCAGACGGCGACAGGCTGCTCTACATCTCCAGCGAAACGGGGTTGCCCCAGTTGTTTCTCGTCGACGTGGACGGCCGAAACGCCGAGCGGATCACCGAGGTCGACGACCAGATCCGCGGTGTGGCGTGGTCGCCGGACGGCTCCACGCTGGCGGTCTCCCTGGCCCCGGGCGGCGGACTGAACACGCAGATCTTCCTGCGCCCGCTGGAAGGCGGAGAAATGCAGCGCATCACCGAAGGCGGCAGGACCAACAACTGGCTTGGCGACTGGAGCGACGACGGACGCTATCTCGCCTACTCGTCGAACAGGGCCGGCGACGGCTCGGTGGACGCGTGGCTGTACGACGTCGAAAACGGCGAGAGCACGATGATCGCGGATAACCCCGGAATCGGCACAGTGCAGGATCTGTCCCCGGACTCGCGGCGGGCGGTGATCTGGCGCATGCGCTCTCGGGGCGACACCAACCTCTACCTGGTCGAGATCGAGACCGGCGAGGAGCAGTTGCTCACGGCCCACGAGGGCGTGGCAGTGTCGCAGGACGCGCATTTCGTGGGTGATTCGCGCATCATTTTCGCGTCCAACGTCGATCGCGAGATGACCGCGCTGGCGGAAGTCCGCATCGACGAGGACGGTCGCGCCTCGCCGATGCGCTACATCGCCGAACGCGATGACGCGGAACTCGGCGGCATCGAAATCAGTGATGCCGGCGGCGAGGCGGTGTTGAACTGGAATAAGGCCGGAAAGAGCGAGCTGGCCTTCCTTGATCTCGAAAGCGGCGAGATGCGTGCCGGTCCCGATCTGCCCGCGGAGATCGCGAGTCTCGGCGAGTACGGTCCCGAGGGGCGACTGCTGACCCTCACCGTCTCGGGATCTGGCCAGCCCACCAATGTCTGGCTACTGAACCGCGAGAGCGGTGAATTCACTCGTGTCACCGAAACCGATCCGCGTGGGATCGATTTCGATTCGCTGGTAACGCCCGAACTCGTCCGTTACGAGGCGCACGACGGTCTTGAACTTACGGGGTGGCTGTATCGTCCACGCCGCGTCGGCGAGCCGGCACCCTACGTCCTCGATTTCCATGGCGGCCCCGAAGGCCAGGAACGACCTTCGTTCAACTCGACCATCCAGGCCCTGCTGAGCCAGGGCATCGGCGTGTTTGCACCCAACGTTCGCGGCTCCTCGGGATTCGGCAAGACGTTCGTGAATCTGGACAACGGTGCGCTAAGGGTCAACGCGGTCAAGGACATCAAGGCCTCGGCTGATTTCCTGGTCGAAGAAGGCATCGCCGACCCGGACCGGCTCGGCATCATGGGCGGTTCCTACGGCGGATACATGGTGATGGCGGGGCTCGCCGAATACCCGGACCTGTTCGCCGCCGGAGCGAACCTGTTCGGGGTCGTGAACTTCAAGACGTTCTTCGAGAACACCGAGCCCTGGATGGCGGCTATTTCCACTGTCGAATACGGTGATCCGGAGACCGAGGCCGACATGCTGCGCGAGCTGTCGCCGATTCACAAGGTCGATCGCGTGCGGGCTCCGACGATCGTGCTTCACGGCGCCAACGACACCAACGTGCCCGTCGTCGAGGCCGAACAGGTCGTGAACAATCTCGAGGAGCGAGGGATTCCGGTGCGCTACGTCCTTTTTCCCGACGAGGGCCACGGCTGGCAGAAGACCGAGAACCGCGTGACCTCGACCGTCGAGATCGTGAAATGGTTCGACGGTCACCTGACGAGCGATTGACTCGGCGGCGACCGCACCTGCCCGGTTTCGGCTCCAGTAGCCGGTAAGGCGGGATGGACCAAGGGTTCGCGCCTTGGACATCGACAGGGCCCCGCCGAGACCGGCGGGACCCGCGTTTCGGATCGATGTACCTCAGAGCGGAATGGGAAGGATCACCGCATCGATTTCGTGGATGATGCCGTTGCTAGCCGAGGTGTCGGCCGACCCGATTTCGGCGGTGTTGCCGACGGCCGAGATCGTGCCGTTTTCGTCGACGCTGAACGTCGCGCCGTCGAGTAGGGTCTCGATGGTGCGTTCGCCGCGGCGCGGTAGAACGCTGATGGACGCTCGACGACCCTCGGTGACGTGGTAGCTGACCACGGCTTCGACGGTGCCGGGGCCCAACAGATCGTCGATGGCCGCGAATGGACCCTCGTCCGCCAGTACGTTCGGATCCAGGTCTGCGGCCAGCGCGCCGACGAGAGCCAGGAATGCCTGGTCGTTGGGTGCGAAGACGGTGTATTGATCATCGTCGAACAGCCCCGCGACGAGGTCGCTGTCCGGGTTCGTGTCCGCGATGTAGAGAATCGCATCGAGCAGCAGCGTGAACTCGGCCGGATCGTCGGATGCGGCCTCGATCACGATCTCGGTGATCGTCTGGCCGCCAGGTACGACACCGTCGGGTGGCCCGCCGCGATCAGGGCCGGGCTGCGCCGTTGCGATGCCTGCCGCGAGGAAGATCGCTGTTATGAGGGTAAGCTTGAAGTTCATGGGTGCTCTCCGTTCGTTGAAGAATGACCCCCTTGCGGCGCACTACTTTCCGTGCGCGCTGTCGATGGACGGTGAGCGAAACGTCGAAATTATGTGAAGGCCGTCACATCCCGACCGCACGTCGAGCGCCGCGAAATCCGGACATGCGCGAGACGCCAGCGGCAGAGCGTGGATCACGGCGTACGGAAATCGCCGTCAAGGGGGCGCATCGAACGATGAGGGCCCATCGCCTCGACGAATGCACGGCGTGGTCGGCACGTTAGCCTGTCGGCGTCATCGATAGAATCGCAACCATGACGCAACCCCGTCGAGATCGCTCGTTGCTGCCATTCCTTGTCTGGCTTGCGCTGTTCTACGCCGCGTGGTCGGCAATCGTGATCGCGGGAAATGATTGGAAAGCGCTTGCGGAGCACTGGCCGATCGCGACCGCGATGGCGCTGGGCTCGTACTTCGCCGGCTCGACGCCCATGGGCGGCGGCACGGTCGGCTTCCCGGTACTGGTGCTGCTTCAGGACTCGCCGGCCGTGCTCGGGCGCGATTTCAGCTTCGCGATACAGTCGATCGGAATGACCAGCGCGAGCATCTACATACTGTGCAGGCGCCAGGCGCTCGAATGGCCGATGCTGCGCGCCGCGCTCGCCGGATCGCTGATCGGCACGCCGCTGGGCATCCTGTACGTCGCGCCGCAGGTCTCCGACCTGTTCATCAAGCTGCTGTTCACTGCGATGTGGGCCAGCTTCGGCCTGCTGCATCTGCGTCGGATCCGAGAGATCACCAGCTACGAGGGCATGACGCCCCACGACGTGGCGTTCGACCATCGCGTGGGTTTCGTCACCGGCCTGCTCGGCGGGATGACGGTGGCCAGCATCACCGGCGTCGGCATCGACATGATGATCTACATGGTGCTGGTGCTGTGGTGCCATGCCGACCTGAGGATCGCCATCCCGACGTCCGTGATCCTGATGGCGTTCACGTCGCTGGTGGGGCTGATCATCAAGCTTTCGTTCGGCGAGGTCGCACCGGGCACCTTCGAGAACTGGCTGGCCGCGGCACCCGTGGTCGCGGTCGGCGCGCCGCTCGGCGCCCTGGTCGTCGCCCGCCTGGGCCGGCGATCGACGCTGTACGTCGTATCCGCGTTGTGCATCGCCCAGTTCATCGGCACGCTGCTGCGGGAACGGGATGCGTTGACCCCATGGACCCTGTCCGGCACGTTACTGCTGGTCGTTCTGTTCCTGATCGTCTTTCATGCCATGTACCGCAAGGGGATCCGGCTGGCACGGCGCGCACGAAATCACGACGACGCCGGTCGAGCGGCGAGGATGGCCACCGGACCGGAAGCGGCCCCGGAAACCGAGGCCTGAACGAAGGCAGTCGCCTTCCGGACGCCGCGATCGATGCAGGAATGCTGTCGCGTGACCGTGTCGACGACTGCGACGCGAGCAGCGGAGACGCGAGAGCGGCGGGAAGCGGGCCGAACGCTCGGTTCGACTCAGCCCGGCCAGCCTCCGAGGATGAGCCCGTAGACGATGAACGTCACCGTGCTGTACCCGGCATTGATCGCCCAGAAGTGGAACGGTCGGCGCTCGAAGGCGTTGTGCACGGCAAGCGATGGGGCAACCAGTAGCAGCCCGGATACGAGGCCCCAGTGCAGCCCCTCGCGCCAGCCCGCGGCTTCGCCCAGCAGCATCGAAAAGCCGATGGCGGCGACCAGCATGGCGACGAAGGCGACCAGGAAAATCCGACCGACATGTCCCGAGCGCAGGTCGTCGTCGCTCAATCCCAGCGCGCGCTGCCAGGGCCCGGCGAAGAGCAGCGGCGAGTACCAGACGGCGCCGATGGCGAACGAGGCCGTGGTCGCGACCAGCACTCCCAACCAGTGGATATGCTCGAACATCGATCGTCTCCGTCATCAGGAGGCAAAAAGAATGCTCTCGGGCTCGATTCCCGTCAAGCCGGACGCGGTCGCGCACTCCGGCAGCGGTCGGGCCTGACCGGTTCCAGGGCGCGGCCCTCGGTGCGGTCGCGCCAAAAGCATGATCGAGATCAAGAATTGCCACATCCCCTGCGGTGCGTGCGTTTCAGAACTTGCGGTGGTTCACGCTTTCGACTATTTTTAACGTGTGGTTAACACACCCAGTGGGAGATCCCGATGAAATTCAAGCCCTTTTCCGCCTGGTCAGTGATCGTGCTTCTCGCGCTGGGTTTGTCGGTGCAGCCGATACTGGCCCAGGATGCCGAAGACGCGGACGACCAGGACACCTCCGCCGAAACAGAGGGTCCGGAAGAGTCCGTCGACCGGATCGTCGTGACCGGTTCGCGCCTGATGCGCGATCCGAACCTGATCTCCCCGGCACCGGTGCAGTCGGTGGACGCCACGGACATCGAGCTGTCCGGCGACCTGAACGTCATCGACGTGATCCGCGACATCCCGGCGCTGATCGGTTCGTTCAGCGCGGCCGACAATCTGAATTCCCTGGGATCGGCCGGGGCGGGCGTGCTCAACCTGCGAAATCTCGGTTCGGTCCGTACGCTGACGCTGGTCAACGGCCGGCGTCACGTCGCCGGGCTGTCCGGCAGCGCGGCGGTGGACATCAACACCATTCCGGCGGCGCTGGTGCAGCGCGTCGAGGTGCTCACCGGCGGTGCTTCGGCCGTCTACGGCGCCGACGCGGTCACGGGGGTGGTCAACTTCATCCTCAAGGACGACTATGAGGGGCTGGACGTCACCGCGCAGTACAACATCTCTCACGAGGGCGATGCCGATCGACGGTTGCTGTCCGGGCTGTGGGGCAAGAACTTCGACGGCGGCCGGGGCAACGTCACCGTCGCGGTCACCCTGGAGGACACCGAAGGGCTACGACAGGGCGATCGCGCGCACACGCGCGGCGATCGGCTGGCCGCGGCGTGGCCGAACCCCGTGCGCTTCATCCAGGCCGCCGACATCTCGCAGTTCGGCCTCGATCCGCTGCTGCTGGGCAGTGCGATCTCCGATTTCTGCGCGTCCGGCGACACGACGCTGGGCGGCGCGCGCGATCCGCTCTGCAGCCGCATCGACGACGTTCCGGGCTTTTCCATCCGGCCGTTCGGGCGGTTCAACCTGACCAGCTACGGGTCGCTGATCGGCGTCGACTGGTTCGGCGACGAGTTCCTGTCGACCTACCCGGGGCCGGACTTCGAGTTCTTCGGCTCGCCCATTCCCGTCGATCGCGGCGCCGACGGCCTGATCTTCGACCTGAACGGCAACGGCATCGAGGATTGCGTGGAAACCGTCAACGGCACTATCCTGCAGCGCTTCGGCTTCTTCGCCGGCTGTCACGTCACGCGCGTACCGGGCGCCGGCGCCGACGTGTTCCAGGACGGCCTGCTGGCCGGCTCGCAGAACGCCTTCGGCGGCGACGGCACGTCCAGCGGTCGCGACGGCCAGTCGATCACGCCCGACGACGAGCGCCAGATTCTCAACATCACCACCGACTACGAGCTCTCGCCGTCGGCCAACTTCTTCTTCGAGGGCAAGTACGCGCGCTCGCGGACCGTCAACGACACCAGCGAGGCGGTGCAGGGCTTCTTCGACTCGCACGTGCTGCGCTGGGACAACCCGTTCATACCGGCGAACCTGCGCAACGCCATCACCCAGTTCTCGAACGACAACCCGGACCTGTTCGACCTGCAGAACGTCAACATCCTGATCGGTCGCGACATGACCGACATGGGGGTTCGCCGGTCGGTTGCCGAGCGCGAGACCTACCGCCTGGTGGCGGGCCTGGAAGGAGAGATCGGCAACACGCCGTTCACCTACGAGGTCTCGGCCAACTACGGCCGTACGACGGCCGACTCGGACTTCACCGGGCTCGCGCTCGATCGCTACTACGCAGCCGCCGACGCTGTCGTCGATCCGGCCACCGGCGACATTGTCTGTCGCTCCGAGCTCGACCCCAACGCACTGCCGGCCGGCTCGTTCCTGCGCAGTGCAGGTCCGTTCCGCGGCTTCCAGACCTTCACGCCCGGGACCGGCCAATGCGTTCCGCTGAACCTGTTCGGCATCGGCGCCCCGAGCGCCGAGGCGACCGACTTCGTGATCGTCGACATGCAGCGTAACCGTACGATCGAGCAGACCGTGTTCAGCGGATTCGTCGTCGGCGACACCTCCGACTGGTTCGACCTGCCCGGCGGCCCCATCGGGATGGTGCTTGGCGCCGAATACCGCGAGGAAGAGAGCCGTTTCCGTGCCGACGGCTTCGAGCAGCCCCAGTCCGATCCGCTAAGCATCCTCGAGTCGGCATCCCGCGTCTTCCCGGTCGATGCGCCCACTGCCGACGTTTCCGGCGAATTCGACGTCACCGAGGTGTTCGCCGAGGTGTCGCTGCCGCTGCTCAACGATATGCCGCTCGTCGAGGACCTGACGCTCGATGCGGCCTACCGGTTCTCGGATTACTCCACGCTGGGCCAGACCGACAGCTGGAACCTGCGCATGTCGTACACGCCGATCCAGGACGTCCGGTTCCGCGGCACGCTGTCGCAGACGGTCCGGGCGCCCAACATCAACGAGCTGTTCTCGCCGCTGCAGCCGGCCACGGCACGTCCGCTGGATCCCTGCGACGTCGCCAACATCGGCAACGGGACGCCGAACCGGCCCGAGAACTGCGCCGCCGACGGCCTGCCACAGGGCTTCCAGGATCCGCTGACCGCCCGTTTCTCCGGCTTCTCGGGCGGCAACCCGGACCTGGAAGAGGAGACGGCCGACACCTACACCATCGGCGTCGTTCTCGAACCGCGCTTCGTGCCGGGCCTGTCGATCTCGGTGGATTACTACGACATCGACATCGAGGACGCCATCGCGTCGATCGGCGTGCAGGAGCTGGTCAACGCCTGCTACGACGCCTCGACGTTCCCGAACCAGTTCTGCGAGCAGTTCTCGCGCGACCGCGATCCCGATTCGCCGACCTTCCTCGGCCTGAACTCGTTCGTCAGCTCGCAGCTCAACTTCGCGGCCATCGAGACCAGCGGCATCGACTACTCGGTGCGCTACCAGTTCGAGCTGGGCGCGCTCGCGTCGGCCATGCAGCGCTACGGCAGCGTGACGCTGGGCGTGGACGGCAACTGGGTCGAGGAACTCAATCGGTTCGAGGACCCGGTCGACAACTCGATCGTCAACGATCAGCTGTTCGAGGCCGGTCAGCCCGAAAACGTCGTGACCAGCTTCATCCGCTGGCGCTGGGACGCGCTGACGCTGAACTGGCAGGCGCGCTACTGGGGCAAGTTCCTGGAATTCTCCCCGCGCCTGGACAACAGCAACGTCGACGACGTCGAGAACGCCTGGACCGGCGAGATGTGGCGGCACGACTTCAGCGGCTTCTACGAGCTGAGCGATCGCATCCGCATCATCGCCGGCATCAACAACGTGTTCGACGAAAAGCCCATCATCACCGACCGCGTCTACCCGGTCGGCGTCGTGGGTCGCGAGTATTTCCTGGGGCTCAACTACCGGATGTAGTCCGTGTTTCGCCAGGGCCCGCGGCTGCACCGGACCGATCGACGGTCCGGTGCGGCCGCTTTGTTTCAGTCCCGACGCGGACCGCCGTTCGCGGTCCTCCGCATCGTTCACCGCATGCGCCAGACGTTCGGCCAGCCGTTGCGAACCATGTCGCGGTCCCTGCCGGCGTCGTCGGGGGCGAGCGCGTCGATGCTTCGGCGGATGTCGTCGTTCACGCGCCCGCAGGCGTAGTAGCCATGCTCGACCAGCCCCTCGACGATGGGGCTGCAGTCGACCTGGTGGACCCGGCCGTCGAGTTCGGCAGGGCGGTTGGCGCCGCGCCAGCCGAGACGGTCGCTGTTGCCCTTGGTGTAGTCGGAGACCGGCATCGCGAGGTCGCCCTTGTTGTGATAGATCGTCACCGATTCGGCCATCTCCGGCAGCCGCCGTAGCGGACCGTCTGGTTCGAAGACGTTGTCGGCCACGTCGGGTGCGCACAGGAAGATGTGGTCGAAGATTCGCGGCGGCTTGCCGTCAACCGAGAATTCCCGCGTGCGGTGCAGCGCCTTCTGCAGGACGTAGTTGCCCATGGAATGGCAGAGCAGGTGGATCGAGCCCCTGCACGGCGCGCGGTCGGCCTTGCGATCGGCGCGCCGGGCCTCGATGAGGTAATCGCGCAGCTTCAGGAAACCGCGCCCAACCGCCCGACCGGAGCCGTCTGCGTCGCTGCGGTCGGAGAAGTACGACCAGTAGGGGATGGCCTTGCCGTCCGACGGCCACGTGAACAGCACCACGCGAACGGGCTTGTCCTCCGGCGTGCGGTTGCGGTTCAGCATGAGTTCCAGGGCCATGGCCGACGAGACGGCCTCCCACCAGCTCACGTTGAAGCCGTGAATGAACACGAGCGCGTCGGCGCCTTCGCGGATGGCCTGCTGCAGTTCATCGAACGCGCGGCTGGAGCCGAATTTCGCGGCGTCCTGCCTGGTATCGCTGACGTCCTTGGCCAGGCTTTCCTCGAACGCCTCGATTTCGCCGGAGCGCCGCCGCTTGTGGAGATATTTCGCGAGCCGGCCCCCGTCACCGGCGCCGAATCCCGTATCCCTGGCGTAGAAGCGGGCGGCCTCGGCCTCGTCGTAATCCAGCGTGACCTTGCCGAAGCGCAGGTTCTCGGTGCCGTCCTCGCTGGGCCTTGCGCCGTAGCCGGAGGGGCGCCAGCGGTCGCGCCCCTTGTGCCCGCGATTGGTAGCGTAGTAGAGGGTGTGTTCGGCCACGATGGTCTCCTGTGCTCAAAAGGGACTGGACGCCGCGGTGCGTATTCCCTTGCCTCAGAAATCGATGCCGTGTGCGGCCAGCTGCCGCCCGAAGCGGCCGCAGACGACGGTCAGTTCGCGATCCTTCTCGATGGTGTCGGCCAGCCGGCGAATCGGCTCCTTTCTTGCTTCGAGAAATCCGGACAGGCGCCTGGTGTCTTTCCCGGCGCATGCCGTCTTGAGGTAGTTGATCAGCGCATCGAGGCGTCCCGGCTCGATCGCGAGCGCGGCCTCGATGTCGGTGAAGGCCTCGTCATGGTTGCCGCTGCGGTAATGGGCGTAGCCGCGGTAGGACAGCGCATCGATGTTCCCTGGCTCCAGTTCCAGGGCCCTGGAGTACTGCTCGACAGCATGGTCGAACCGGAGGTTCAGCCGATGGTCGATGCCAGCCCGGATATAGGCTCGAACCTGTTGTTGTCGCTGCTGCGAATCGATGATCGGCAGGTACGTGGCCGACAGGCGGCTGCCCAGATCCCGTGCGGCTACGAACGACCGCCGGGCGCCGTCGAGTTCGCCGGCCACGTACTTGTTGATGCCCATGTTGTTGAGAATGCGCATCTCCAGCTCGCGATCGCCGGCTGCACGGGCCATTTCGAGCGCTTCCTCGAAGGCGGCGTCCGCGGCCGCCGGGTCGCCTTTCTCGAACAGCGTCCATCCGCGCGCGTTGAGCGCGCGTGCGCGCTCGCGTCCCTCGCTGGCCTCGACCAGTTCGTCGCTTGCCTTCAGTGCGCGGTCGTATTCCTTGGCTGCAAGGTGGCGCTGCACCACGTCGATCGAAGGCGACTCCGGCTGTGCGACGACGGCAAGCGGACATGCAAGCCAGGCCAGCAGCAGCGCTGCCGGAGCGAATCGACGGCGGTTCACGGTCCACCTCCGCCGATGCCGGACTGCGGATCGCCGGCGTGACGTTCCGCTTCGAGGGCCCGCAGCCGCGCCTCGAAGTCGTCGCGCTCTCGTTTCAGGTCGTTCAGTGCGGTGAGTATTTCGTTGTTGAGTACCCGCACGATGTGCTGGTCGGACACCTGCAGGTTCAGCGTGCCGTTCTGCGCGAGTTCCATGTCGCGTTCCTGGTGGCGGATGACCGGCTTGAACGGTGCCTCTTCCGGCGCGACCGACAGGATGATCTCGTTGCGCGGCTGGTAGATGGCGATGAACAATCCGCCAAGGAAGAACAATGCGCTCAGGCCAAGATAGCCCCAGATGGTGAGGGCAGTGGAGCGCATGCCGTGTTTCCACGCCGCGATCTGGGCTTCGGATTCCAGCGAGGCCAGCTCCGCGCTCTTGCGGCTGTTGTCCTTGAGCAGGTTGAACGCGAGGTACATGAGAATGACCGCCAGCCCGGGCAGGCCGAACTCGAGGATTCGAACCAAGGGAAACGCTTCGAACATGACCGCCTCCTGTTTCCGCGTCCGCGGAAACAACGATTGCAACGGTCCCCTCTGGTAGTGGATGCGGGCTGGCCGGGTTCGGCTGGATCTCTACGGCCCGCGTATTCGGAAATGCCGAGTAAGCTGCCACCCGTTTCGCCACCACGTTCTTCACTGATTACTACAACGATCGGCGTGAGTCAAGGATTTCGAGGACCGCTGTTGCCCCTACGAGCCCCGGGGGGTGCTCCATGATGGAGGATCGTGCCGGAAGGCCGGCCCCGATCCTGTTGCTCGATCGAACGCATTCCGCGCCGCGCGCCATTGGAACAACGCGATGACGGGTGCCGCGCGTTACTCTTCGGGCTGGTAGCTCAGTTCTTCCTGGTGGGTCCAGATTTCGTCCCATTCCCCTTCGATCGCGGCCATGTTCTCTTCCCTGATCCGGGCCATGGTGTCCCGGCCGAGCTGTTCGGTGATTGCCGCCCAGAAATCGGGGCCGCTTCCAAGCTCAGCGAAGCTCGCGCGGGGAACGACGACATAGTGCGTGGGCCCGTTGCGTCCCGAGACGCTGCTCCAGAAATAGTACGGGTGCGGATATTCCGCGGCCTTGGCGGCTTCGGCGATGCGCGCCGCATTGGTCACGAACGTGTATTCGTCCTTCACCCTGAAGTTGTAGACCATCGCGACCTTGTATTCCGCGTCGTTCTCGACGTGGTGGGAAATCCTCGGGATGGCCTGGTCGAACTGGCTGTGCGCCATCTGTATCGCGTCGGTATAACGGTCTTCCATCTGCTGGTAGCACTTGTCGTGCGCGGGAGAGTCCTCGTCGAAACGTGCCCAGCCGGTCCCGTCGACGACGAACGCGTAGCGATAGGCGCGGCCGGTCTCGGCGGTCCAGACGCTCCAGCCGGATTCGGCGCCGTTGTCCGCCAGGCATCGGTTCCAGTCTTCGGTCAGCTCGTGGAATTCGGCGCGCATGGTCGGCTTGACGTGATCGAAGTAGATGCGCCGTACCTGCTCGTCGCCGTCTTCCTGCGCGAGGGCCGAGCCTGCGACCGTCAGCAGCGCCGCGGCCAGTGCACTGTGGATGAGAATTTTCATGTTCGACTCCGGTGATTGGGATGAAAGCCGCCGAACCGCAGCACGTATGCGGCGCGTCGCGGATCGGCCGGCGTTGGGGGACGATAAACCCGGCACGTGGGAGAAAACCTGTCGAAACACTTTCAAGACATGCCGTCTGCGGCATGAATCCCGGCTTGGAAGGTTCGGTCCGAAGTGGTATCGCCAAGCCGAGCAAAACCACGGTGCCCCGGGATTCGATGCCGGCGGACTTTCCGATGGCCGGCCGGGCGCTGGTACGATCGGTCCACGTGGTCGACGCGCCGTACGTCCGGCCTGCTTCTGCTTCGGAATGGAGAAATGCCTGAATCCGACCTGAAATTCGGCTCCAAGAATGCCGCCCGCGAACATGTCTGGCAGTCCCTGAAGGACGAGAAGGTCGCCGCGTTTCCGTTTCCGCCCGACGGCCGCATCCCGAACTTCCGCGGCGCCGCCGATGCCGCGAAGCGCCTGCTCGCTCATTCGTGTTTCGACGGCGCTCGCCGGATCAAGTGCAACCCGGACGCCCCGCAGCGTCCGCTGCGGGAGCGGGCGCTGCGCGCCGGCATCGAGCTGGTCATTCCGACGCCGCGGCTGAAGGGCGGTTTCCGGCTGCTGGACCCGGAGAAGATTCCCGACGACGACATCGGCGATGCCGTGACGTTGGCCGGCGCCGACGAATGGGGTCGGGAAATCCCGGTCAAGGAGCTGCCGGAATTCGATCTCGTGGTCGCAGGCAGCGTCGCCGTGACCCGTGCCGGCAAGCGCTGCGGCAAGGGCCACGGCTACAGCGACCTGGAATACGCCATCCTGCGTGAACTGGGCCACCCTCCGGTCGACGTGGTCACGACCGTCCATCCGCTGCAGATGGTCGACGACTTTCCCGCCGACGCGCATGATCTGCCGGTACGGGTCGTCGTGACGCCCGACGAGGCCATCGAGGTGTCCGATCCGCCACCGGCGCCCTCCGGCATCGATTGGGACGCGCTCTCGGACGAAGATCTCGAGGAGATGCCGGTGCTGACTGAGCTCAAGCGCGGATAGGTGGAAAGCGCGACGGCAACCGAAGAGGGCGATCGAAGGCGCGGCATGACGCGACCCGCGTCGGTGATGACTTGCGTTCACCAGAACGTATCGACGGCCGGAAGAACGGAGATCACATGACGAAGGAAATCGAGCGCAAGTTCCTGGTGGCGACCGGAGATTGGCGGCAGAGCGCCGATGCCGGAACGGCGATGCGCCAGGGTTATCTGTGCGTCGGCGACGATTGCACCGTGCGCGTGCGCCTGGCGGGCGATGTTGCGAGGTTGACGATCAAGGGCGCAAGCGAGGGGATCACGCGCAGCGAGTACGAATATGAAATTCCCGAGCGTGACGCCCGGGAGATGCTCGATTCGCTCTGCGTGGGCACACCGGTGGTCAAGACCCGATACCGGGTCGACCACGCTGGAAAGGTCTGGGAGATCGACGTGTTCGAAGGCGCCAACGCCGGCCTGGTGCTGGCCGAGGTCGAACTCGGCAGCGAGAACGAATCGGTCGAGGTGCCGGACTGGGCGGGCCGGGAGGTCAGCGACGACGAGCGCTATTACAACGCCTACCTGGCGCGGCATCCATTCGACAGCTGGGAATCCTGAGCGGACCGTGGGCGCATCGGCGGCCGGAAATTCAGTCCTCGTTCGGCGTTCGTGAAAGCAGCCAGGCCAGCGCGAGCCAGTCGTACAGGGAGTGGACGAGAACGGGCACCAGCAGGTTGCCGGTGGCGATGTAAAGGCCGCCGAGGTAGAAGCCGATCCCCGTGGCGAGGATGAAGTAGGCTGGCGTCAGTGCGTGCGCCGCGCCGAACAACAGCGACGCGGTGATCAGCGCGATCGCCGGGCCGGTCGGGCCGGTCAGGCCGCTCTGCAGAACGCCGCGAAACAGCAGTTCCTCTCCGACGCCGGCGGCCAGCGAGATCAGCGGGAGCGCCCACCAGCGCAGGCCGGAAAAAGCGGGCAGGAGTCTTTCACGGATCAGGCGGCGCAGCCTTTCGGCCCACTGCCAGCCGGCCCGGCTTACCAGTGGTATGAGCCCCGCCATGGGCAGGGTGGCGGCCACCGCGACGGGCAGAACCGAAAGCCGCCAGTCCAGATCCAGCCACGGGCGCAGTCCGAACAGCAGCGCCAGCGCGATCGCCAGCACGCCCAGGCCGAGCTCGAAGGCCAGCGCGATGCCGAGGAAGCGGTGCGGCGAAAGCTTGCTGCTTCTGGCGTTGTCTCCTTCGGCATGCATGGCCCGCGTCCCGGTCCGAGTCGATCGTCGGATTCTAACGGTGGGGAGCGCCCCATGCCTGGAGCCGAGGCGAGTTCATGAAAGCGGGCGGGTCGGCCCGACGATCACGCCGGGCCGGGTGGTTGCGGAGGGTTCCTTTCGCTCCCGGCTTCGGGCCGCCGCGCGGCGGAGTCAGCGGTCGGAGATCAGCGTGTTGACGCTCATGAACCTCTGGTTGGGATCCCTGCCGGACTGGCCTCCGAAGTCGGACGATTCGACATCGAAGGTAAAGCTGGTTGCTTCGTTGGGCGCCATGCGTTGCGTCGCCAGCCGGCCGGAAATCACGAGCGCGGTCTTCGGATCGTCCCGGTCGCCGCGAAGGATCAGCCGGTTGACCAGCGACCCCTCGTCGACAACCACCGCGTCGGGCTCGACTTCGACGACGCTGATGTCGGAGATGAAGGACAGGGCGGCTCGCGCGGCTCCGCCGGAGTCGCTGACCGTCAGCGTGAACCTGTACTCGGTGCCGGGCAGCAGGTTCAGGAACTGCGTGCCGTCCGGGGCGGTCCAGTTCTCCCGCGGCGGGTTGGTCATCGTCTCGGATCCGATGCCTTCACCGCTGATGCGCAGCTCGATGCTCGGCGGCGTGGTGTCGACCTCGGGTATCAGCGTCGAACAACCTGCGACGATCACGGCGAGGACGGCTGCTGCGAGTGCGCCGCGCAGGCGCGACGTGAACAAGTGATCCATGATCAAGACTCCCCGGGCCGATGCCCGTATGGAATGTTCCCGTACACGAGCCTGGCGCATCGCATACAGGCGTAAGCAAGCGAGATCGCGGCCCGACCCATGCCGCGGCGTCGTCCGACGAATCGACTACTGCTGCAAATCGATGCCGTGGGTCTTGAAGACCTCGCGTATCTGCCGCGACTCCTCTTCGGGAATGATGACCTTGATCTCCTGGTCGTCTTCGTCGATGTTGATCTTCTCCCGCGGTATGCCGAAGGCGATCATTTCCTCGCGCGCGGTCTTGGCCTTGGCGACATCGTCGAAACGTCCGGTCAGCGTCGTGTTCATGGTGCAGTCCTCCAATTCGGCATGAACGACTGGGCGAATTTTCTCGCCGAATCCCGAGCTTACCACGACCGCCACTTGATTCCGCGTGGTTTCCGGAGCGCCTCTTCCGGCCCGGAGTGTTGCCCGGACCCGGCAAGTCCCCGACATTTCCCTGACACCGGCGCCGACTTTCGAAGGGAATAATGCCGAGCGCGACAATGTTCGATGCGTGGCAGTCGCGCAGGGCGGTCGCTGCCATTCGGGTTCGATCGCATTTGAATCACACCGAGGAATTTCAAAGATGTTCAGGAAGAATCGGCCGCACACGGCAGCGGGGATCCTATTGACCCTCGCGGTACTCGCGCCCGCGACGCAGCTCGTCGCCCAGCAAAGCGATGATGACCGGATCTCCAGGCTCACGTTTCCCCGCTTCTCGTACCCCACCTGGGCATTCGGTGATTCGAAGATCCTCTACGAGAGCCAGGTCACGGGCAACTGGGAGATCTGGACGGTGGATCTGCAAGGGCTGCAGGATGCCGGAGGAAGCGTCACGCGAATCACGGACAACGATCATCTCGATCGCATGCCCTCGCTCTCCCCGGACGGGCGATCCATCGCGTTCATATCCGATCGCGACGGCGACTACGAGTTGTTCCGGATGAACGCCGACGGCTCGGACCCCGTTCAGCTGACCTTCAACGAAGTCCCGGAGATCCATCCGTACTGGTCGCCGGACGGGGAGTCGATCGTCTACAACCGGCGCATCGGCGGCGAGCGGCTCTACGAGATCCGGATGATCGGCGCGGACGGCAGCGGCGACAGGACGGTGCTGCGGGACGGAGAGCTCAACAGCTACGCTCAGGTTTCGCCGGACGGCCGATTCATCGTGTTCGACAAGTGGCAGGACAATGATGAAGACAACGGCGAGATCTACCTGCTGCCGTTGCCTGATGGGGAAACCGTTCGGCTCACCGACAACGCCGTGTACGACGGCTACCCGGCATGGTTCCCCGACGGCGAGCGCATCGTTTATGCATCCGAGGTGGAGGGATCGTTCAAGCTGTTCTCGATACGGGCCGACGGGACCGGACGCCGCCAGCTGACGTTCGGGCCGGGGAGCGATGCGAGGCCGAACGTCTCGGCCGACGGTAAACGGATCGTCTTCAATCGCGACGACGACGACAACATCAACATTCTCATCCTGGACCTTGAATGATCCGGTCGCCGCGTTCGCGGAGCCGGTGATCGTGAGTGGGGCAAGCAGAATGCCGATGCCGCGACCGAACAGCTGCAGCGGGGCTATCCGGGGATGCGCGACATTACCGGCGGTGCCGGATGCGCGAGATCAAGCTGAAGTAGGAGCGCGGAGCGCACGCCCGACGCGCGTTTCCGGAATGTTCGCTCCGGTTCGCCGTGAGCGGGCATTTTTTTGCCCGGGCCGTGCCGCGCTGGCCATCGACTCTGGTTTTCCCTATGATCCGGACAGGGTCAGTCCACCGTTATTCCGGAGATCGAACATGATTCGTTGGTTTCATCGCAGTTGCTTGCCGATCGCGCTCGCATTGGCCGCCGCGGACGGACTCGCCCAGCCGGCGGCGGAGGCGGCGCGTCAGTATCGCCAGGCGCACGAGTCCGAGATCCTTCACTCGTTCGCCGAGTTCCTGGAGATCCCGAACGTGGCCGACGATACAGCCGATATTCGTCGCAATGCGCGGCATATCCGGCGGGAATTCGCCGAGCGCGGAATCGCGCTGGACATCGTGGGCATCGACGACGCGCCGCCGATCGTGACCGGCCGCATCCCGGTTCCCGGCGCTACGCGGACGCTGGGCATCTACGTCCACTACGACGGCCAGCCGGTGGACGAAACGCGGTGGACGCACGGGCCCTGGACGCCGACGCTGTACACCGGCGCGATGGACGCCGGCGGGGAGCCGCGCGCGTTACCCGAGACCGGCGAGCGCATCGATCCGGAAGCCCGGCTGTATGCCCGCGCCGCCGGCGACGACAAGGCACCGATCATCGCGCTGCTGACCGCGCTGGACGCGCTCGCAGCCCGTGACCTCTCACCGACCTCGAACATCGTGCTGCTGTTCGACGGCGAGG
>JBPRGD010000213.1:0-6027 GCA_051428125.1 Candidatus Wenzhouxiangella sp. M2_3B_020 | reverse complement strand
AGCGTCGAATACCGGCTCGACTGGACGACGTCGCACCCCGACTCCGGCCCGCAGAACAGCGCTCCGTCGTCACCGCCGGCCTGAAGCGTGAGATAGCCGGTGATCAGCAGACCCACCGCCGCCAGCACGGCCACCGGCTTGTCCGGCCGCAGTTTCGGGGCCGACGGCGCGGCCGGCTTGCGCGCCGAACCGCTCTTGTGCTTCTTTCTTGCGCTCATGGTTTCCTGGCGTGATCGGAAAGAAGCCAAGCCTACCCGAGTCGGAGGTCCGAGCGCAGCCCCCGTCGATGCGATGCGCGAGCTTATTGACCGGCCGGCCAGTTAATGATAATCTGCGCGCCATGAACGAACCACAGGTCCGCGACCCCGACGGCACGCGCAGCCGCATTCTCGATGCGGCGCTGGAACAGTTCGTCGAGCAAGGGTTCGCCAAGGTCGCGATGCGCGAGATCGCCGAGGCGTCCGGGGTGACGAAAAGCCTGATCCATCATCATTTCGGCAGCAAGCAGGCGCTCTGGGATGCCGTCAAGGAGCACGCGCTCGGGCTTTACGCGGCCGAGCAGCGCGCCGAACTCGAGAATGCGGAAAACCCGGACGCGGGGCTGCTCGAGCGCGGCGTGGTCAATTATTTCCGCTTCCTGCGCGACAACCCGCGGGTCGTGCGCCTGCTGGCGTGGACGCACCTGGAGGGCGACGAAAGCTGCGGCGAGATGGATGCCGAACTGGTCCGACTGGGCTCGGAGCGAATCCGCCAGGGACAGCAGGCCGGCATCTTTCGCGACGACGTCAATCCCACCCACGTCGTCACCACGTTCGTGCTGACGTGCCTGCAATGGTTCGAGGCCCGGAGCCACCACGCCCAGTGGCCGGGCATCGGCAGCGACGAGGAATTTCTTGACGACTTCCTGAAGATCTTCATGCGCGGGCTCCAGCCCACTGCGCACCCACCCGAGGCCGGATAAGGGGTACCACGGATGCGAATCGAACGCGACTCCGACCGAATAGCTGACTGGTCGGCCAGTTTACCTCTGCTGCTGGCGGCCGCCGCGCTGGCGCTGACGGCCTGCTCGCCCGACGACCGAGCGGCAGACGACGGCGAACCGTCGCCGCGGCCGATTCGCGTCGTCGAGGCCCGGCCCGCGGCCGGCGTCGAGTCGTTGCGGCTTCCCGGCGCGCTGCGTGCGCGCCAGCGCGCCGAGCTTGCGTTTCTCAACAGCGGCTATCTCACCGAGCGGCCGGCGTTCCCGGGCCAGCAGGTCGCCGGCGGCGACACGCTTGCACGGTTGTACAACCCGGCGCTGCAGCCCGGCGTGGCATCGGCGCGCGCCGACGTTCGCCAGGCGCGCACGCGGCTGGAGCAACTCGAAGTCGATACGCGCCGGCAGGCCTCGCTGGTGGAACGCGACCTGGTGTCCGAGGACGCGCTGGACCAGACGCGTACCCGGCGGGACGAGGCGCGGGCCGCGCTGGAACAGGCCGAAGCCGAGATGGCGCGCGCACAGGCGACGCTCGAGGACGCGGTGCTGCGCGCCCCGTTCTCCGGCCGGGTGACGCGCGTGCGGGCCGAGCCCGGCGATTTCGTCGCCGCCGGCGAGCCCATCGTCAGCCTCGCCGACCCGGGGCGGCTGGAAGTCGAAGTCCACGTTCGGCCCGCCATCGCCGCGGCGATGACAGCCGACGATCCCGCCGAGCTGCTGATGGCCGATACCGGCCGTCGGCTGGGCGCGCGGATCGCCGAGATCGGACGCGCCGCGCCGGGGCTGCCGGTACCCGTGGTCATCGTGCCCGATGAAGAAGACCCGACCGGCATCGAGCCGGGCGCACCGGTGCATGCCCTCATCGAGATCGGACGCGAGGTACTGCCCGCGGTGCCGCTGGCGGCGATCATCGATCCCGGCACCGGCTATGGGCGCGTGTTCCGCATCGTCGACGGAAGAGCCGAGAAGCAATCGGTGCTCGCCGGCCGGCTGGTCGACGGCTGGGTGGAGATCCGGGGCGACGTTGCCGCCGGCGACCGTATCGTCGTCGCCGGCCAGGCCAACCTGCTCGACGGCGAAGCGGTGCGCGTTCTGCCATGAACCTGATCTTTTCCGCGCTCGGCCGCTGGCGATTGATCCTGGCGTTCGCCGGGGCGCTGTCGGCCATCGGCCTGCTGGCGTGGCTGCACATGGACCGACAGGAGGACCCGTTCTTCCCGTATCGCTACGGCCAGATCCTCGTGCAGTGGCCCGGCGCCGACCCGGCGGAGGTCGAACGCCTCGTGCTCGACCCGCTGGAAGAGGAGCTGGCGCAGCTCGAGGAAGTCGCCGAAATCATCGGCACGGTGCGGCTGGGAGTGGGCCACGTCTGGGTCGGGATCCAGCAGCACGTCTACGACACCGACGCGGCGTGGGACCGCATCCGCAACGCCGTGGACGACGCCGAGCGCGAGTTCCCGCCCGGCCCGCTTCCTGCCGACGTGCGCGACCGCGCCATGGATGCCCACGCCGTCGTGCTGACGCTGACCGGCAGCGACGACCTGCTCGAACTGCTCGCCGCCGCGCGCGAACTCCGGCGCGACATCTTCCGGATTCCCGATGTCGCGGACATCGACATCATCGGCGATCCGGGCGAGCAGCTGTTGATCACCATCGACCCGGCCGTGGCCGCGGCGCGCGGAATCGACGCCGCGGCCCTGGCCGAACAGCTCGCCGCGCGCAATCGCACGATGGCCGGCGGCACGCTGAACATCGCGGGGCGCAGCCTGGTGCTGGACCCCGCCACGGAGTTCGGCAGCCTGGCCGAACTCGAGCAGACCCCCGTACGGATCGCCGACGGCGTGCTCATGCCGCTCTCGGCAATCGCCGACGTGCGCCTAGCGCCGGCCGAGCCGGCCACCGAGCGGATGTGGCACGACGGCAAGCCGTCCGTCGGCCTGGGAATCGTCATCCCGAGCAGCAGGATCAACGCCGTCGAGGTCGGCGAGCGCATCCGCGCACTCGTCGACGACGTCCGCGCCGACTTCGCGCGGCTGGAGATCGAGGAAATGTTCTACCAGCCGCGCTGGGTGGAGCAGCGGCTGTCCGAGCTCGGCCGGTCGCTGCTGCTCGGCGTCGTCATCGTCGCGGTCATCCTGCTTCTGTTCATGGGACTGCGCATGGGCCTGCTGGTTGCCAGCCTGCTGCCGCTGGTCACGCTCAGCGCGCTCGCGCTGTTCGCCGTCGGCGGAGGCACGCTGCACCAGATCGCGATCGCAGGGATGGTCATCGCGCTTGGCATGCTGGTCGACAACGCCATCGTCGTGGTCGAGAACCTGCAGTGGCATCTCGATCAGGGCCGGGACCGGCGTGCGGCTTGCAGCCAGGCCGTGCGCGAACTCGCCGGACCCCTGGCCGCCGCGACCGGTACGACGCTGGCGGCATTCACGCCGCTGCTGCTGTCATCCGGCGACACCGCCGACTTCACCCGCGGCATTCCGATCCTGGTCATGCTGACGCTGACGGTCAGCTACTTCTATGCGCTGTTCGTCACGCCGATACTCGGCGGCGCGGTCCTCCGGCCGCAGCCGGATCGCCGGCAGCCGGCCATCGACGCCGTTGCGCACCGCCTGGGCGCGCTCGGCCGGCGCCACCCGATCGTGATTCTCGCCGCGACGGCGGTGCTGGTGCTCGCGGCGGCCTGGGGAAGCCAGTGGCTGTCCCGCGACTTCTTTCCGTCCACCGACCGCAATCAGCTGCTGGTCGACATGAATTTCCCGGAGGGCACGCACACCGGCCACTCGGCGCTGGCCGCCAACGGCATGGCCGCTCGCCTGCGCGAGCGCGCCGACGTCGAGCAAGTCCACGTGTTCGCCGGCTTCAGCGGACCGCGCTTCTTCTACAACCTCGCCCAGATTCCGGCCTCGCCGCACTTCGCGCGCCTGGTCGTGATCACGCAAGACAGCAACGACATCGGCAGCCTCGTCGAAACCGTGCGCACTCGGGCCGACATGGACGCACCCGAAGCACAGATCGTGGCCCATCGTCTCGGCCAGGGCCCGGCGATCAACGCACCGGTGGAACTCAGGCTCTTCGGCGATTCGACACGCGACCTGCAGAACGCGGCCGACGCCGTCATGGCCGAGTTGCGGCACACGCCCGGCGCGGTCGACGTACGGCACACGCTGGGAACCGGCATCCCCGCCCTGGCATTCACGATCGACGATGCCGAGGCCGCGCGCTACGGGGTGTCTCGCGAGCGGATCGGTCAGCTGCTGGCCGACGCCACGCGCGGGCGAACGTTCTCGACCTGGAGGCTGGGACGCGAGCCGGTACCGATGCGGATCAGAAGCCCCGAGGGCGAGCAGTTCCCCGCCCACGCACTCGACGGTCTGATGATCGGCACTGACAGGGGTCCGCAGCCGCTGGCCCTGTTCATCGATCGGCGGGTGACGTTCCAGCCCGCGGTCATCGAGCACTACGACCTGCAACGGCTGACGCGAGTCCTCGCCGAGACCGAGGACGGGGCAACCTACAACGACGTGCTCTCGGCGCTCGGACCACGGCTGGACGCGCTGGACCTGCCGGCCGGGATCGACATCGAGTACGCCGGCGCGGCCGCCGAGGCCGGCACGGCGAACGACGCGCTGTTTTCGGCGCTGCCGGTGGGCATCCTGTTGCTACTGGTATTCCTGCTCTGGCAGTTCAACTCGATCCGGCTGGTGCTGATGGTGCTGATCACGGTGCCGCTGGCCGCGGTCGGGGTGGTGCCCGGCCTGATTCTCGCCGGCCAGCCGTTCGGGTTCACGGCGATGCTCGGCGTCGTCGCGCTGATCGGGATCGTCGTCAACAATGCCATCGTGATGATCGACGTGGCCGAGCGCTTGCGCACCGGCGGCGAGCGTATCGGCGACGCCATCGAGCAGGCCGTGATCCGGCGGACCCGGCCCATCCTGCTGACGACCGCGACGACCATCGCCGGGCTGATCCCGCTGACGCTGACCCGCTCGACGCTGTGGCCGCCGATGGCCTGGGCGATCATCTCGGGGCTGCTGGCCTCGACGCTGCTGACGCTGCTGGTCATCCCGGTTCTGTACCGGCTGCTGATGAAGACCGGCCGACCGGCGGGAATGCCGGCCGGGGCCGATCGATGATCGCGACGCCCCCGTGGCCGCTACCATTGGCGCGGCAAAACCATTATCATTGCGCCTTCAGGGCGATTAGCTCAGCGGGAGAGCACTGTCTTCACACGGCAGGGGTCGCTGGTTCGAACCCAGCATCGCCCACCATCGACTCCGCGGCGCGCGGGCCCCGGGCCCGCACGCTCCATCCCTCGATCGCGGTCGATGTCCCGCGTGATGGCTCGCAAACCTTGAGCACGTTCGAGACGATGACGCGAACCCTGCTGGCCCTGCTGATCTGCGCGCTGTCGGGCACGGCCGCGTACGCTGCGGAACCGCCGGCGCCGACCGCGCAGCAGGCGCTGGATGCCTGTCGCGCGCTGGAGAACCCGCTGGAGCGCCTGGCCTGCTACGACTCGATTCCGGGGGCTTCGGTCACGGGTGGCGCGGCGTCGGCTCCCTCCGAGATCCCCAGCGCCGCCGGCCCGCTGTTCGGCAAGCCCCATGAAACACCTTTCCTGCGCTCGCGCATGACGCGTCGATGGGAACTGGACGATGTCACCGACGGCGGTCTGTTCCGCGTTCGCCGCCACAATCCCGTCTACGCGCTTCCGGTGCGCTTCTCGACGTCGCCGAACGAGCAACCCGAATCGCCGACCCTGGGGGCCGCCGACGTTCTGCGACTGAACGCTGTCGAGGCGAAGTTCCAGGTCAGCCTGAAGACCAAGGTCTGGGACGACCTCGTCGACGACAACGGCGATGTCTGGGTCGGATACACCCAGCAATCGAACTGGCAGGCCTACGACGACATCGATTCGTCCCCGTTCCGCGAGACCAACTACAGCCCCGAGATCTGGACGAGCTGGCGCACCGGCGTCGATCTTGCCGTCATGCGCTGGCAGATGCTCAACCTGGGCTTCATCCATCAGTCGAATGGCCAGGGAGGGGCCG
>JBPRGD010000212.1:0-1502 GCA_051428125.1 Candidatus Wenzhouxiangella sp. M2_3B_020 | reverse complement strand
GGACGTCACGCCTTCGATATCGAGCAGCGGATGGAACTCGAGCGGCTCGCCGATATCGACCGCGTCCAGCTTGCGGCGATTGAAATCGTCGAGGCCCAGAACGAACAGGTCGAGCACTTGCGAAGGCATCGAACCCTCCGTGGGTTGAAGTGAACGGCGTTACCGAGCCTCTCCAGAGCACCGCGTCGGAGATCGGCGTGATTCCTTTCTTTATCGTCAAGCCCGCTTACAACATACTCTCTTGCGGTACGCCGATCAACTTGCACGGCGCGCCGTGCCGGCGCCACCGAGGTTGGCAGGACGATCGATCTGTTACCGTTACGCCCCTTCTCGATCGGGCGTCCCGTCCACGCCGACGGAGGTCATTTGGCTGCTTTTCGGCTCCGGACCGGCGCATGAGCAACCTGCAACTTATCGTGCTGGGCGCGGTTTCCAGCCTGCTCGCCGGCCTCGGTACTGGTATCGGCGCGCTCGGCGTCTTTTTCCTGCGCAGGCTCAGCCCGCGCGCCGAGGATGCGATGCTCAGCGCGGCGGCCGGCATCATGCTCGCCGCCTCGTTCTTCTCGCTGCTCTTGCCCGGTCTCGAGTACGGCGAGGCCTATTTCGCCGGCCGCATCACGGCCGTGGCAATCGTGATCTTCGGCCTGCTGGCCGGCGCCGTCGTCCTCGAACTCATCCATCACTACGCGCCGCACGAGCATTTCATCGCCGGTCGCGAAGGACCCGAAGCCGCCGCATGGAGTCGGATCTGGCTGTTCATCATCGCGATCACGCTGCACAACTTTCCGGAAGGCATGGCCGTCGGCGTGGGCTTCGCCGGCGGAAACGTCGACAACGGCATCGCGCTTGCGACCGGCATCGGACTGCAGAACGTGCCCGAGGGACTGGCCGTCTCGATCTCGCTGCTGACCGTCGGCTACGACCGCGGACGCGCCTTCCTGGTCGGGCTGCTGACCGGCCTTGCAGAGCCGGTGGGCGGGCTGTTCGGCGCTGCGGCCGTCGCCGTCGCCGAGCCGATGATGCCGTGGACGCTGGGGTTCGCCGCCGGCGCGATGCTGTTCATCATTTCCGACGAGATCATTCCCGAAACGCACGCTCGCGGTCACCAGACCGCCGCCACGTTCTCGTTGATGATCGGCTTCGCGGTGATGATGTTCCTGGACGCGACGCTGGGCTGAGTCGTCCGGTGACCTTCAGTCCGAGCGCGCGAACAGGTTGTACAGCCACGCGAAGATCGCGCCGCCGACGGCCCCGTCGATCAGGCCGTACAACGTGCCCGTGACGATGGAGCCGATCGTGCCGGTCACGTCGTAGCCGGGGTAGATCGACGCGGCCACCGACAGCAGGCCGGCGCCGTACGGCGGCCAGATGGCGTTGGCGATGCCGACGAGCAACACCGATCCGCCCCAGATGAGCGCGAACGCGATCGCGAATGCCTTGACGTCGAGCTTCATTCCATTCTCCTCTGCGATCGACCGGCTCCGATTGTAGACCGCCGGTTT
>JBPRGD010000211.1:0-2977 GCA_051428125.1 Candidatus Wenzhouxiangella sp. M2_3B_020 | reverse complement strand
CGCATGGCAGAGTTCGGCTCGTGCCACCGCAACGAGCCGTCGGGCTCGCTGCACGGTTTGATGCGGGTGCGCAACTTCGTCCAGGACGATGCGCACATCTTCTGCACACCGGACCAGATGCGCGACGAGGTGCTGGCGTTCAACGAGCTGGTCTTCGACGTCTACCGGGATTTCGGCTTCGACGATATCGCCGTCAAGCTATCGACCCGGCCCGAGCAGCGCGTCGGCTCCGACGAAGTCTGGGATCGGGCCGAGGCTGCCCTGAAGGACGCGCTGGAGTCCAGCAAGATCGAATACGAAATTCAGCCGGGGGAAGGCGCGTTCTACGGTCCGAAGATCGAGTTCTCGCTCACCGATTGCCTGGGGCGGGTCTGGCAGTGCGGCACGATGCAGGTCGATTTCTCGATGCCCGACCGGCTGGGCGCCGATTATGTCGATGAGCACGGGGAAAAGCAGGTCCCGGTGATGCTGCACCGCGCCATCCTGGGCTCGGTTGAGCGCTTCATCGGCGTGCTGATCGAGCACTACGCCGGTAACCTGCCGGTCTGGCTCGCTCCGGTTCAGGTCCAGGTGCTCAACATCACCGACAACCAGGCCGATTACGCCCGTTCGGTCGCCAAGCGCCTGTCCAAGCTGGGATTCAGGGCGGAATGCGACTTGAGGAACGAAAAGATCGGCTTTAAAATCCGCGAACAGACGCTGGCCAAGGTGCCGTACCTGCTCGTGGTCGGAGACCGCGAAAAGGAAGACGGCACGGTGGCGGTCCGGCAGCGCGACGGGTCCGATCTGGGCACGATGCGCGTCGAGGCCTTCGCGGACCGGCTGGGTCAATGGGAGGCGCGCCGGGGTCGAATCGACGTCGGCGACTGAATCAGATTCCGTTTTTCACACGAAGGAGACCAACACATCGCAACCGACAAGAAGACGAGGCGCAATTCGGACATCACTGCGCCCAACGTAAGGGTCGTGGGCGCGGACGGCGACCAGATCGGTATCCGTTCGCTGGACGATGCCATCGCGCTCGCAGAAGAGCAGGGCATGGACCTCGTGGAGATCGCCCCGCAGGCTTCTCCGCCCGTCTGCCGCATCATGGACTGGGGCAAGTACCGCTTCGAGGAATCGAAGAAACAGCAGGCCCAGCGCAAGAAGCAGAAGCAGATACAGGTCAAGGAAGTCAAGTTCCGTCCCGGAACCGACAAACACGACTACGACGTCAAGATGCGCAATCTGCGCCATTTCATCGAGGAAGGCAACAAGGTCAAGGTCACGCTGCGGTTCCGCGGACGCGAAATGGCGCACCAGGACCTTGGTCGGGATCTGCTCAAGCGTGTCGAAACGGACATGGAAGAGGAAGCCAACGTCGAGCAGTTTCCCCGCATGGAGGGACGCCAGATGACGATGATGCTGGCGCCCAAGAAGAGTTGACGGGAGAAGCTGATACGTCGGCTGCGATTCCGGGAGGGATCGAAAAGAAAACGGGGCGATCATCGCCCCGTTTTTTTTTGCTTCCGTTCGTGGTGTCGCGTCAGACGACGTAGACGAACATGAACAGGATCAACCAGACGACGTCGACGAAGTGCCAGTACCACGCCACGGCCTCGAAGCCGAAGTGGTGGTCGGGCTTGAAGTGTCCGGCCATGCATCGGAACGCGATGACCAGCAGCATGATGGACCCCACGGTGACGTGCAGCCCGTGGAAGCCGGTGAGCATGAAGAACGTCGACCCGTAGATTCCCGACCCCAGCGTCAGCCCCAGATCCCTGTAGGCATGGATGTACTCCTCGACCTGGAAGAACAGGAACAGGAAGCCCAGCGCCACTGTGGCCAGCATCCAGCCGACCAGGGCACCGCGCTTCATCTTCTTCAGTGCCCAGTGCGCCATCGTGATCGTCCAGCCCGAGGTCAGCAGGATCAGCGTGTTGAGCAGCGGCACGTCGAATGCGGGAATGGTCTGGAACTCGCCGCCCACGTTGGCCGGGCCGTTGGTCGGCCACGTGGCCTGGTAGCCGGGATAGAGCAATTCGTTGGTCATTGCCCCCGTTCCCTCGCCGCCCAGCCAGGGAATCGCGAACAGCCGGGCGTAGAACAGCGCGCCGAAGAAGGCGCCGAAGAACATGACTTCCGAGAAGATGAACCAGATCATGCCCTGCCGGAACGACGCATCGACCTTGTCGTTGTAGAGGCCGGCCTCGGACTCCCGGATGACGTCGGCGAACCAGCCGAACATCATCAGGATGACGACGGCCGCGCCGACGGCCGACATCCAGGGGCCGATGCCGCTGCCGTTCATCCAGTTGGCGAATCCGGAGACCAGCAGGAACAGCCCGATCGATCCGACGATCGGCCAGCGGGCCTGGTGGGGAACGAAATAACTACCTTGTGCCATGTTGACTCCCGGTCTTCTCTGGCCGGTCCAACCGGCCGTTCATTCTGGTTGTTGTATCCGCGTCCGTGTTCGCGTTCCGCTTGCGCTGCCCGGCGGTCGCCTCGTCAGCCCAGCACGCCCCGGGCGATGAAACCGAGGTAGATCACGGCCGCGACGACCGCCAGTACGACCACCGTCCGGCGTATGGCCCGCCGGTGGCCGCCGGACGGCCGTTGGTTTTCTTGCGACTGCGACATGGCGCCCTCAGGCCAGCTGGTCCTTGTGGGCGGTCACGGAATCGTCGACCACCGGCGGCGTGTCGAAGGTGTGCAGCGGAGCCGGCGACGGCACCGTCCACTCCAGCCCGCGGGCGCCCTCCCAGACGCGCGCGTCGGCCTTGTCGCCGCCGCGCACGCACTTGATCACGATCCACACGAACAGCAGCTGCGCGATGCCGAAGGCGAAACCGCCGATCGACGAGATCAGGTTGAACTCGGCGAACTGCACCGAGTAGTCCGGAATGCGTCGCGGCATGCCCGCCAGTCCGAGGTAGTGCTGCGGGAAGAACAGCACGTTGACCGAGATCGTCGACCACCAGAAGTGGATCTTGCC
>JBPRGD010000210.1:0-18549 GCA_051428125.1 Candidatus Wenzhouxiangella sp. M2_3B_020 | reverse complement strand
ATGCTGGAGGCCATGGCCTGCGGCGTCCCGGTCGCGGCCTTCCCGGTGCCGGGTCCGAGCGACTTGATCGTCGACGGCGGCAACGGTGCGCTGGACGAAGATCTCCGCGAGGCGGTGTTCCGTGCACTCGCAGTCCCCGGCGAGCACTGCGTCGACTACGCCGCGGGATTTTCCTGGGAACGCAGCACGCGGGCATTCGTCGAGCGTCTGTTGCCGGTCCGCGGCGCTGCATCGGTCCGGTCGGAGGCCGCGCCGGCTTCGGCGCTCGATCCCGGAAAACCGCCGGCCGAGCCCGACGGCGGGTTCCCTGCGGCCGTCAGCCCGTCGAGGCCGTGACCGAGGAAGTCTCCGGCGCATCGACGGCCCGGCGCGCACGGCGGATCCAGCCGATGGAATGCCACGCGATCGCCAGGCCTGCGATGCCGTTGGCGACGGCAATCGCGGCGTACAGCATGACCGATCCGTCGATTCGCGAAGCGATCCAGACCAGCGGCACGTAGAACACGGCGGTCCGGGTCAGCGAATACCCCAGGCCGGTGAACGATTTCCCGATCGCGTTGAATCCGCCGGCGGCGACGATCGCGACGCCGTAGCCCCACAGGCTGACCGGCACCACGTGCAGGTAGCGCTCGGCTTCGTCGGCGACGGCCGGCTCGGACGCGAACAGCGCGGCGATGGGTCGGCCGAAGGCGAGGAACAGCAGCGCCAGCAGTACCGACCACGCCACGCAAAGCGCAAACGCGATCTTCAGCGCCCGCTCGACGCGATCCAGCCGACCGGCGCCCCAGTTCTGCCCGGTCACCGGGCCGATCGCAGAAGACAACGCGAGCATCGGGAGGATGGCGAACGCTTCCAGCCGGGTCGCAACGCCGAACGCCGCCACCGTTTCGGATCCTAGCACGGCAATCAGTGCGGTTGCGACGGCCACGCCGGCCGGATTGCTCGCGTTGCCGACGGCCGCGGGCAGGCCGATCCTGAGCACACGCCGCGCCGACGCGCCGAACGCCCCGATCCCGGGCCAGCGAAGCGAGACCAGACGATCCCGGTAGATCACCAGGTACAGGCCCATACCCAGGGCCGCGACGCGAGCCAGCAGCGTCCCCAGGGCCGCGCCCTCGATGCCCATGGCCGGAACCGGGCCGGCGCCGAAGACCAGCAGTGGCGTCGCGGCGGCGTTGAGCACCGACGACGAGACCATGATGAAGCTCGGCCAGAACGCGTCGCCGCAGGCTCGCACGATGGCGTTGGCGACCATGGGAATGACCAGGAACCACAGCGACGGGAACCAGATCCGCATGTAGGCCACGGCGAGATCCAGCACCTCGCCTTCGGCCCCCATCGCCGAGAACAACGGCCGCAGCACCAGCAGCGCCAGGCCGACCAGGACCGCGAACGCCGTGGCGGCCAGCAGCAGCGCGTCGGTCGCGACCCGGCGCGCCCGGCCACGGCGGCCCTGGCCGATCGCGCGCGACACCACTGACGCCGCGCCGGCGGCCAATCCGATGGAGACGCTGGTCAGCGTCAGCACCACCGGGAAGCAGAACGACAGCGCCGCGAGAGCCGGCGTGCCCAGCTTGCCGACGAAATACGTATCCACGAGCTGCACCGAGATCACGGCCGCGATGCCGAACAGCATCGGGCCGGCCAGGCGCAGCAGATTCACCCACACGGGTCCGGTGCTCAGGTCACGTCGCTGCTCGGCCGAGGCCGCGCCGGATTGAGCTGATCGCGATTGCGCCATGGGTAAGCGTTCCGGTCCGTTTCGTCGCACGCCGGCCGGTGCTCCGATCGCCGCGCCTATCGTCGAATGATCGCGCATTGTCCATGCTCGGCGTGGACGATGCGGGAACCGGCCGCGGCCGGCGAAGCGCCGGCCTCGTATAATCCGGCGTCATGCCGATCAGCCCGCCCGGTCCCGAAGCCCGCGTCTACCAACCGGTGGAACTCAACCGCGAGGTGCGCGTCCACCTCGAAGCCGGTTTTCCGCGGCTGTGGATCGCCGGCGAACTCTCGAATCTCGCCCGGCCGGCGTCCGGCCACTGGTATTTCACGATCAAGGACGAACGCGCCCAGGTCCGGTGCGCGCTGTTCCGGAGTCAGCGAACCAACGTCGATGGCGAACCCGCCAACGGCGACCAGGTGCTGGTCCGCGGCCGGGTGAGCCTCTACGAGGCGCGCGGCGAATACCAACTGATCGCCGACGCGATGCTGCCGGCAGGCAGCGGCGCCCTGCAGCAGGCGTTCGAGGCGCTGAAGAACAAGCTCGAGGCCGAGGGCCTGTTCGATACGGCCGGCAAACGGTTGCTGCCGGCCTACCCCGTCACCATCGCCGTGGTCACGTCCCGCACCGGCGCGGCCGTGCGCGACATCCTCACCACGCTCAAGCGACGCTGGCCGTCCGCACGCGTCCGGCTCCACGCGACCCAGGTGCAGGGGGAACAGGCCGTGCCGGAGCTCTTGCGCGCGCTGGACGCGGTCGAGCGCGAGGCCCTGGCCGACGTCGTGATCCTGGCCCGGGGCGGCGGCTCGCTGGAGGATCTCTGGGCGTTCAACGACGAGCGCCTGGCGCGGCGCATTCATGCGCTGAACATCCCGCTGGTCACCGGGGTCGGCCACGAAACCGACACGACCATCGCCGACTTCGTCGCCGACGTGCGCGCGGCCACGCCGACGGCCGCGGCCGAGGCCGCCACCCCCGACGGTCCGATGCTCTCGCGGCAGGTCGCCGCGCTGGATCGACGACTGCTGCGCGCGCAGGCTCGTCGGCTGCAGCAGTCATGGCAGCGGTTGGACACGACCGAGCGCAGGCTAATCAACCAGCACCCGGCGCGCCGGATGGCCGACGCCGGCCAGAGGCGGGACGCGCTGGAGAAACGCCTGCTGCGGGCCGTGCAGGCCGGATGCAATGCGTCGGCAAGCCGGCTGGGCGGGCTGCAGCGCCGCATGCTCGCGCGCGACCCTGCGCGCCTTGTCGCCGAACTGAGAAAGCGATGGCGCACCGGCGTCGTCCGCATCGAGCGCGCCGCGCGCGCCGATCTCACAAGACACGACGCGCGGCTCTCGGAGATCGCACGCGCCCTGAACGGCGTCAGCCCGCTGGCGGTGCTGGCACGGGGCTACGCGCTGATCGAGGACGAGCAAGGGCGGCTGCTGTCGCGGCGCGAGAATTTCTCGCCCGGCCAGCGCATCTTCACCCACGTCAGGAACCTGCGCATCGAGTCCGAGGTCCGCCGGATCGAGGACGCGGAAGCGCCGGAGCCCGACGCGCCGGCATGAATCGGCTGACGGGCATCGGGCACGCCGAGCGGACGGTACGCAACAGCCGTTTCGTCGGCGTCTGCGGCCCTGCCCGGGACGAATCGGAGGCGCGTGAATTCGTAGCAGCGCGGGGAGAAGCCGGATGCCGTCACGTGTGCTGGGCGTTCCGGTGCGGCGACGTGGTCCGATTCGACGACGCCGGCGAACCCGGGGGAACGGCCGGCCGTCCCATCCTGGCCGCGCTGGAGCACTTCGAACTTGACCGTTCCGTCGCCGTCGTCAGCCGCTGGTTCGGCGGCGTGAAGCTGGGGACCGGCGGACTTGCCCGTGCCTACGGGGGGACGGCCATGGATGCACTGTCTTCGGCACCGACGGCGCCCATCGTCGCGATGGCGAGCATGCTGTGCAGCGTGCCGTTCGATGCCGCCAACGACCTGCACCTGCTGATCGACCGGTTCGGGGCCGAGAAGATCGACGAGACCTGGACGCGCGAGGGCCTGGAGGTGCGCCTGCGGCTGCCCGAAGCCAGCCGCAACGCGTTCAGCGCTCGGCTGGTCGAGAACACGCGCGGCACGGGCCGGTGCGAGACCGGCCGGGGTGCCGGCTACTGATCCGGTCCGGTCTCGTCGTCGGGCAGCGGCGCGAGCAGGTCCTCGAGCCGCGGCGTCAGGTCGTCGAAGCGCCGCTGGGTGATCCCGAACAGCCACGGCGACAGGCGGGCGTCGACGGCCACGGCATCGGCCAGCCGCCGGTTCTCGTCCGCTTCGGCCTCCGCGTTTCCGTCGTCGTCCTGCTCGGGCAGCGTGGGCACGGACGGCGCCCGCTCGGGCGAGACCGTGAAGTGCACCCAGTACGCTTCGTCGCGCTCGAACACCTCGGCGACGAAGTTCAGCCCGTCGGTGGTCGTGAACAGCACCCGGACCCTGTCTGCGGGCGCCGGCGGCTCGAAGCGCCGGACGTCTTCGAGGTTCAGGCTGCGCAGCCCGTTGGCAAGCGCGTTGCGCTTGAACGATTCGCCGGCCTCGCGACCCTCGGGAACGCCCATGAGCACGAAACTGCGGTCCTGGTCGCCCACCCCCTTGAGCTGGACCGTCTCGCCGTCCGGGTGCCGGACGATGACTTCGGCGATGTCGCCGGACGGAATATCCATGACGCCGGGCTCCAGCCAGGCCACCGGATCGACGGGCACCTCGACGATCTCGTCGAGCAGCCAGCTACGCTCCTCCCCGGCGCGGCGGGCATAGCTGCCCTCGCCCGAGGGATCGCTCTGGCCGACGATGACCGAGGCGATTTCGCGCCCCGGGAAATCGAGCCGGCGACCCGTGGCATCCGGATCGGTCACGTCCTGCACGCCCAGCTGCGGATACCACGCCGGTTTCGACGTCTTCGGCTCGACGATGCGGACTTCGGCCAGCGTGCGCAACAGCTCCAGTACCTGCGCGAACTCGGCCTCGTAGCCGTCCTTCTGAACAACGCGCCAGCGCTCCTCGTCGCGCCGCAGGCTCACGGTGATCCGGCCCCCCGGCGCGACGATGTCGACGGCCTCGACGTCGTTGACCGAGCCGGCCAGCGCCGGCAGCAGCGTTTCGGGAACGGCGTCGTCGGTCGAGCCGCCGGGGCGACCCAGCAGCGCGACCAGCACCACCGCCGCGAGCGTGACGGCGACCAGCAACAGGAACCGGTTTCTGTTCATGTGCGCGGGTCTCCGTGTTGCGACTTGCGCCGCCGCCATGCCACGAACAGCGCGACGGCCGTGACCAGCAGCGGCACGAGCGCGATGTTGATGAACTTCACGCGTGCGCCCAGCGCCTCGATCTCCTCGTCCAGTTCGCGCCGGACCTGGCGCAGCCTCTGACGGATCTCCAGGCGCTGCTCCATGAAACGGTCGATCGCGGCTTCCTGTTCCTCGGTCAGGATGCTCAGGTCGGAATCGCCGCGTCGCTGCTGCAGTTCGGTGAGCCGGTCCTCGGTCTCGCGCAGCTCGGCCTCCAGCCGCTGCTCCGTCTCGCGCAGCCTCGCCTCGGCCTGGCGCCGGAGATCCTCGACGAGATCGAACGGCCGGGTCGAGGTCGAGCGGCTGCGGATGCTGATCAGTTCGGCGTCGCCGAGCAGGTTCTCGACGGCATTGACGGCCAGCGCCCCGTTGTCGGCGAACGGGCTGAGCATCGTGCTGCCGAGGAAATTCTGGCGCTGCACCCACATGCTGTCGGTCAGCAGGTCGGTATCGGCCACGACGATGGCGTTGATCGTTCCGCTGTCGATACCCCCGTCCTGCGCGCGCTCCGGAAACGCGGTAACGGCCTCGCCGGTCAGGCGGGCGGCGAGCGTGTATCGCCGCTCGTCTAGACCGAGCCCGGCGATGAGCTCGGACGGCTCGCGCATCGTGCGAAGGCGCTCGGCATCGAGCAGGCCGGACTGCTGACTGCTCGTCATCAGCGGCTCGAGCTCGACGCCCGTCTCACCGTCCCCTGCCTGGAACGCACCGCTGCTGGCGACGTTCACCGTCGCAAGCCCGCTGGTGACGATGTCGCGGTCGCTGAGATCGTCCTCGACCAGCCCCAGGATGGCCGGATGCCTCACCGGCGGCTGGCCGGTCTGCATCGTGACCTGCAGCGCGCGGCCGAGGTCGGCCACGACGCTGGACGTGTCCATCGTCAGGCCCCAGGCGTCGAACAACGACTCCAGCGTCGAGGTCCGCTCGGCCATGAAACGCGCCGCGGGATCGCCGGGAGACTCGCCCGGATCGGCCTCGGAGAACGGATCGACGAACGCCAGCAGCCGGCCGCCGGAGAGCACGAACTGGTCGACGGCGAACATCAGGTCCTCCGACAGGTTCTTCGGGTGCACGACGATCAGCGCGTCGAGGTCCTCGGGCAGCGCATCGGCCTCGGCGTCGACGCTGGTGACGTCGAACAGTTCGTTCCACTGCTCGTAGACGGCCCACGGCGGCGTGCGCCCGCCGGTGCGCATGTCGAAGCCGCCGGTCATCGGCAGGCCGCTGAGCAGACCGACGCGCGGCAGCTCGGGGGAGGCCAGCGTCGAGATCATCCGGGCCAGGTCGTACTCCAGCGAGGCTTCGCGATTGGGCGACAGGAACGGCAGGACTTCGAGGCCGTCGACGGTGTTGGTGCCCACGATGCCCAGGTACAGCACGTCGCCGGCCTGGTTGAGCGGTGCGGCCTCCAGCCCGTAGCGCGCCGCGTCGTCCTCGGCCTCGGAGAACGGCTCGGGATCGATCCGCTCGATCTCGACCATGCCGTCGGACCGGCTGGCGATTTCCTGCATGAGCTCCCAAACGCGCCGGGCGTAGCTTCGGATCTGCGGCAGATCCTCGCTGGCCGAATCGCTGAAATAAAGCCGCAGTCGAACCGGCTCTTCCAGCGATTCCACGATCTCCACGGTGCCTTCGGACAGCGTGTAGAGATCGTTCTCGGTCAGGTCGATGCGCCAGCTCTTGAACACGATGCCGCTGAGCATCGTCAACACCACGAACAGCACGGCCAGCACGACCAGGGCGCTCGTCGAATAGAAATTCCTCATGACTATTGCGCCTTCTTGATTTCGACGAGGATGCGGTTGGCCGTCAACCAGAAGCCGATGACCAGCGCGAAGTAGACGAGATCCCGGATGTCCACGACGCCGCGCGAGATCGAGTTGAAGTGGCTCAGGAAGCTGAGGTTGGCAACCGCGTCGACGACCGGCTGGGGCAACCAGCCGCGGAACAGGTCGAGCACCATCGGCAGCCCGGACAGCAGGAAGCCGAAGCAGACCACGACCGAGACGATGAAGGCCACGACCTGGTTGCGGGTCAGCGCCGAAAGGCAGGCACTGATGGCGAGGAACCCGCCCGCCATCAGCCAGCTCCCGAGATATCCGGCGATTACCACGCCGTTGTCGGGATCGCCCAGGACGTTGACGGTGATCCAGATCGGAAACGTCAGCGCCAGTGCCAGGCCCACGAACAGCCAGGCGGCGATGAACTTCCCGACCACGGCTTCGCCGGCCGTCATCGGCAGCGTCAGCAGGAGCTCGACCGTCCCCGACTTGCGCTCCTCGGCCCACAGCCGCATCCCGATGGCCGGGACAAGGAACAGGTACAACCACGGGTGGAACTGGAAGAACGCCTGCAGGTCGGCGATCTCGCGCTCGTAGAAGCCCCCGAGGTAGAACGTGAAGGCGCCGGCCATGATCAGGAAGATGACGATGAACACGTAGGCCACCGGCGTGGCGAAGTAGCTCGTCAGTTCCCTCCTGAGGATGACGGACACGTTGCCGGGTCGCATGCTCATGCCGCTTCCTCCGCCTCCGGTTCACGCGTGATGCGACGGAACACGTCGTCCAGGCGCCCGGCCTCGAGCTGCATGCGCGACACGCGCCAGCGACGCTCGCGCGCCAGGCGGGAGACGGCCTGGAACAGGTCCCCCTGGCCGGACGGGAATGCCGTGACCAGCCCCCGCCGGACCTCGACGTCGCCGGCCTCCGGCAGTTCGCTCAGCGCCGACGCCGCACCCTGCAGGTCGTCGCAGGCCAGGCTGACGGCGCGGGCGTAGCGCGAGCGCGCCAACAGCGAGCCCGGGCTGTCGTCGGCGAGCAGCTTGCCGCGGGCGATGATCATCGCCCGCGAGCACAGCGCATCGACCTCCTCGAGGATATGCGTCGAGATGATGATGGTCTTGTCGGCCGACATCTCCCTGATCAGTCGCCGGACCTGCTGCTTCTGGTTGGGATCCAGGCCGTCGGTGGGCTCGTCGAGAATCAGCACGGGCGGGTCGGACAGGATCGCCTGGGCCAGCCCGACGCGGCGCTTGAACCCCTTGGACAGCGTCTCGATCGTCTGGTGGCGAACCTCGCCGAGCTGAAGGCGCTCCAGCGCCGCCTCGACGCGCCGCTCTGCCTCGCTTCCGCGATAACCGCGCGCGCCGGCGACGAAATCGAGGAACGCCTGCACCCCGAGCTCGCCGTACAGCGGCGCACCCTCGGGCAAATATCCGATCAGCCGGCGCGCGGCCAGCGAATCGGCCACGATGTCGTGGCCGTGAATCGTCGCCGTTCCCGACGTCGGAGGCAGGAAGCCGGTCAACATCTTCATGGTGGTGGACTTGCCGGCGCCGTTGGGTCCGAGAAAGCCCAGCACCGTGCCGGGCTCGACCGTAAAGCTCAGCCGGTCCACCGCGGTGAAATCTCCATAACACCGCGTCAACTTCTTCGCTTCGATCATCGATGACTCTCCACGACGCACCGCCGGTTCGGCAGCGGATTGGGGACGCCGGAGCGAGAGTTCAAGCCCCTCTTTCACACCCGGCGGGAAGATCACTTATGCTGTTGCCGATGCTATCAGAGGAATTCTCCTGAGTTCATGCGGCCCGTAATCCTGGACCACCTTCCCGCGCGGCTGCTCGAACACCCCGCCACGTCCCTGAACCGGCACCTGGACGGGCCGACGCTCATCCACCTTCCGGGACGCCGGCCGAACCCGCTGTTCGTCTCGGTGCTGCAGCACGGCAACGAGATTTCCGGCTGGGACGCCGTTCGGCGGCTGCTTTCGGGCCGCTACCAGCGCGACCCGCTGCCGCGCAGCCTGACGCTGTTCATCGGCAACGTCGACGCCGCCGCCCAGGGGCGGCGCCACCTGCCGGATCAGCACGACATGAACCGGTGCTGGCCGGGCGCGACCAACGGCGCCGACGGCTGGCATGCGCTGCTCGACCAGGTCACCCAACACGCCCGCGCGCTCAAACCGTTCGCCAGCATCGACATCCACAACAATACCGGCGAGAACCCGCACTATGCGGCGGTCAACCGCATCGATGCCCGGGCACTCAACCTCGCGAGTCGCTTTTCGCGCACGGTGATCTACTTCACCGAGCCGGCCGGCGTGCAGTCGGCGGCATTCGGCGAGTTCTGCCCGGCGGTCACGCTGGAATGCGGACCGCCTGGGAAGCGCAGCGGCACCGACCACGCGATGGCCTACCTCGAAAGCGTGCTCAACCTCGACGACCTGCCGGCCCGAATGCCGCATCCCGAGGACCTCGACCTGTTCCAGGTCACGACCGTCGTGCGCATTCCCGACGAGATCCCGTTCGCGTTCGGTCGCTCGGTCGGCGGAATCCAGCTTCAGCTCGATACCGGCCTGGAAAGGCTCAACTTCACCGAGCTGCCGCCCGGCACGCGGTTCGCGCACGCGCGCTCAGGCGGCATCGGCGTCCGCGCATTCGATACCGACGGCATGGATCGCACGCAGGACTGGTTCTCGATCGTCGACGGCGAACTCGTGACCCGCCGCTCGGCAATGCCGGCGATGCTGACCACCGATCCCGATGCGATCCGCCAGGACTGCCTGTGCTACATGATGGAGCGCGTACGGCTGCAGCATCCGGCCGCCGGCGCGCGCGAGCACCCCGAACTGCCGGAGAGCGCGCCGTGAGCGGCTACAATGGGCACTGTTGTCGACGCATTGATCCTGCATGAACCTCTATTCCGCCATCGTCGCCGCGATCGCCATCTGGGCCGTGGTCCGGATCACGCAGCACTGGCTTGCGGCCCGTGACGGCGAATCGGCCGCGGAACGGGACGCGGCGCACAAGGCCGAAGTCGAGGAACTCGAAGCCCGCGTCCGCAACCTCGAGCGCATCCTGACCGACCGCCGGGAATCGCTGGAACGCAAGTTCGACGATCTCTGATGAGCGACGCGCGTCAGGATACGGGCCTGGTGCAGCGTCTGGTCCGGCTGTTCCTCAAGGGCCTGGCGACGATCATCCCGATCGCGCTGACGCTGCTGATCGTGCTCTGGCTGGCCGGCCTGGCCGAGGACGGCGTCGGCTTTCTCATCAAGCTGGTGCTGCCCGACGCGTGGTACATGCGCGGCATGGGGCTGGTCGGCGGGATCGCGCTGGTCATGGCCATCGGCCTTCTCAGCCAGGTCTGGCTGTTCCGAAAGCTCATCGACTTCGGCGAAGGCATCCTGGACCGGATGCCGCTGGTCAAGTCGGTGTTCCGGGCCACCAAGGACTTCGTCGACTACTTCTCCAGCGACAATCGCAACCGTTTCGGACACGCGGTCGTCGTGCGCCATCCCGACCTGGGCGTGGGCATGATGGGATTCGTCACCCGCGAGGACTTCTCGGACCTGCCGTTCGGTGAAGAAGGCGAAGTGGCCGTCTACCTTCCGATGAGCTACCAGGTCGCCGGCTACACGGTCTTCGTGCCGCGCAAGTGGCTGGAGCCGATCGACCTGCCGTTCGAGGACTCGGTGCGGCTGATGCTGACCGCGACGATGTCGCGGCGCAGCGCACGGCCGGCCGAGCCCGGCAGCGCGACGCCATCGAACGAAGGAGATTCGCAACCATGAATGCCGAACTGAAAGAACGCATTCGCGACGAGCTACGCCAGCTCGAGGATCCCAACACCGGCGCGCCGCTGGGCGAGGCCGTCCGCGGCGTCGCGGTCTCCGGCGGCAACGTCGCCGTCGACGTGCGGCTGGGCTATCCCGCCGACGGCTGGCTGGACGAGCTGCAGCGCATGGCGCGGTCCCGGCTGGAGGGCTTAGAAGGCGTCGAGTCGGTGACGGTACAGGCCGAATCGTTCATCGCCTCGCACGCCGTCCAGGGCGGCCTCAAGCCGCTGGACGGGGTCAGGAACATCATCGCGGTCGCCTCGGGCAAGGGCGGCGTCGGCAAGTCCACTGTCGCGGCCAACCTCGCGCTGGGCCTGCAGGCCGAGGGCGCGAGCGTCGGGGTGCTCGACGCCGACATCTACGGCCCCAGCATCCCGCGGATGCTGGGCCTTTCGGGACAGCCCGAAACCACCGACAACAAGCGCATCCTGCCGATGCGCGCCCACGGCCTGCAGGCCATGAGCATCGGCGTGCTGGTCGACGTTGACCAGGCCATGATCTGGCGCGGCCCGATGGCGACGCAGGCACTGAACCAGATGCTGACCGAAACGCTCTGGCAGGACCTGGACTACCTCGTCATCGATCTTCCGCCGGGTACCGGCGATGTCCAGCTGACTCTGGCCCAGCGCATCCCGGTGGCCGGAAGCATCGTCGTGACCACTCCGCAGGACATCGCACTGGACGACGTGCGCCGTGCCGTGACGATGTTCCGCAAGGTCAAAGTACCGGTGCTCGGCATCGTCGAGAACATGAGTACGCATGTGTGTTCGAACTGCGGCTACGAAGAAGCGATCTTCGGCCACGGCGGCGGACGACGCATGGCGAGAGAAACCGGGCTGCCGCTGCTCGGCCAGCTGCCGCTGGAGGGTTCGCTGGGCCGCTCCACCGACGAAGGCGCGCCGATCACCGCCGCCAGTCCGGACGACCCGGCCGCCCGACGGTTCCGCGAGATCGCCCGCCGCACTGCCGGCCGCCTCGCCCGCCAGGCCGTCAACACCGAGATCCGGATGCCGAAGATTCAGATAACCGAGTGAATGGTGAATAGTGAATAGTGAATAGAAAGAGCGGGGGCAGCAGAAAGCCGGCGGGGCGTTGCACGAGGACGCGAAGGCTGCGGGTTGTTCTATTTGCCATTGAGCGAGCGACAGCGAGCGGACCATTTACTATTTACGATTTACGCCTTGGCGCAATCGAACCCCGCCTCCCTACAATGAGCCTCCGGCCTCCGAAACACGCTCCACGGGTGAAATGAACCAATGACCATCAAATCCGACCGCTGGATCCGCAGGATGGCCGAAGAGCACGGCCTGATCGAGCCGTTCGAGCCGGGCCAGGTCCGCACCGAGGATGGCCGTCAGCTGGTCTCCTACGGCACGTCCAGCTACGGCTACGACGTGCGCTGCGCCGACGAATTCAAGATCTTCACCAACATCAATTCGGCGATCGTCGATCCGAAGCATTTCGACAGCAACAGCTTCGTCGACTTCAAGGGCGAGGCCTGCATCATCCCGCCGAACTCGTTCGCGCTGGCGCGCACCGTCGAATACTTCCGGATTCCGCGCAACGTGCTGACGATCTGCCTGGGCAAGTCCACCTATGCCCGCTGCGGAATCATCGTCAACGTCACGCCGCTGGAACCCGAATGGGAAGGCCACGTGACGCTGGAATTCTCCAACACCACCCCCCTGCCGGCCCGCATCTACGCCAACGAGGGCGTCGCCCAGTTCCTGTTCCTGGAATCCGATGAAGCCTGCGAGACCAGCTACGCCGACCGCGCCGGCAAATACCAGGGCCAGCGCGGCGTGACGCTTCCGAAGGCCTGAAACGCAGTGACGCGCCCCGGCGGCGCAGCGGAGGCTCCGGGTCCTCGAGTATCACGGCTCCGCTGGTTTTTTCGTGAATCGTGAATGGTAGATCGTGAATCGAAAGGCCGGGACGAATCGGCCGGCCTTGAGATTTTTCCATTTACGATTCACGAAAGTGACTGATGAAACCGCAGTGTACTTTCAAGGGGTACATGAGGATTTCGAGCACCGCCGGACGCCGCCAGGCGCACGCGCAGTGGTTTTCCGGCGAGTTCTAGCCCTGGAGCGGAGGCTGCTGGATCAGCTCCACCGACGTCGTGAACCGCTGGCCGTTGCGGGATGCGACCACCTCGAGTTCGGTGCCGGGCGCCTGCTCGGCGACCGCGAGCGTGAACTCGCGGGCGCTGCCCACCGGCTCGCCGTCGGCGGACAGCAGGATGTCGCCGGGGCGCAGGCCGGCCTGCCAGGCCGGTCCCCCGCGGTAGATGCCGGCGATCTGGACGCCGGCCGGCTGATCCTCGCCTGCCAGCACGACCAACGGCGGATCGATGACGTTGGCGCCCAGCCAGCCGCGCCGAACGCTGCCGTACTCGACGATCTGGCGCAGCACCTCGGTCGCGAGCCGGGCCGAGATCGCGAAACTGATTCCCTGGGCGCCGGTATCCTGGCTCAGCGATGCGGAGTTGATCCCGATCACGTCGCCCTCGGCGTTGATCAGCGCGCCGCCGCTGTTGCCGGAGTTGATCGCCGCATCGGTCTGTATGAAGTCCTCGAACGCGGCCAGGTTGAGGTCGCCCCGGCCGGTGGCGCTGATGATGCCGGCGGTGACGGTGTGGTTCAGGCCGAACGCGTTGCCGATCGCGAGCACGACATCGCCGGGCCGGTGCCGCGATTCGGTATCGAACGTGGCCACGGGAAGGCCTTCGAGATCTACCTTCAGCACCGCCAGGTCCGTGCCCGGGTCGGTTCCGATGACGCGCGCTTCGGCCACGCCGCCGTCGAACAGCGCAACGAAGATGTTGTCGACCCCGTCGATGACGTGGGCCGTCGTCAGGATGAGCCCGTCGGCCGACACGATCACGCCAGAGCCCAGTCCGCTGCGCGGCCGCAGGACCCGGCGACCGCGATAGAGACTCCTGAACACCGCGTCGGCGCCTTCCTGCAGCAGCGGCTCGCTGACCATCGTGCGGGTGTAGATGCTGACCACCGATGGCGCGGTCCGGTTGACCGCATCGGCGTACGAGCCGGCCGCCCCGTTGCCCGGCGGGCCGGTTTCGACCGACAGCAACGCCGGTCTGAACCAGACCACGACGAAGGCCGCGGCCAGGCCGACGACCGCGGCCTGCAGCAGAAACTGGGCGAATCGTTTCATGAACGGGCAAAATCCTTTTCGATGCAGTATTTTAGTGGTTTCACGCGCATTTTCGCGCTGCCGCGCCGGTGGGCGGCGGCCCGTTTCCGGCACCGATAGTGAAACAGGAACGGCTTAAAATTCGGTAAAATAGCGGTTTGCCCGCGCGGTTTGCGGCGCCCGGCCGTGCGACCGCGGAAACCGGCGGCGACGACAGCAATCCGCCGTTCCGATCCAGGAGTATTCGTTCATGTCCGACAAAGAATCGCTTGCGTCCGTCGAGCCCGCGCCGAACAAGGGCCGCCGGATGCTGTTGCTCGCAGGCACCGGCGCGGTCGGCGCTGTCGGAGCCGGTTTCGCCGCCTGGCCGTTCCTGGCCTCATGGCAACCCAGCGCGAAGGCGAAGGTCATCGGAGCCCCGGTGGAAGCCTATATCGGCGATCTCGAGCCCGGCCAGCTCATCCGCCTGCAGTGGCGCGGCCAGACGATCGGCATTCTTCGTCGCACCGAGACCATGCTCGAGAACCTGCCCGAGCTCAACGACGAACTCCGTGATCCGATGTCGGAAATGGCCACGCAGCAGCCGGCGTACGCGAGCAATATCCACCGCTCGATCAAGCCCGAATATCTTGTCCTGAACATGCACTGCACCCATCTTGGATGCGTGCCCGAGTACATCCCGGAAGTCGGTGCGCAACCCTTCGACGAGAACTGGCTCGGCGGCTTCTTCTGCCCCTGTCACAAGTCGAAATTCGACCTGGCCGGCCGCGTGTACACGGGTGTGCCCGCGCCGTCGAATCTCATCGTTCCGCCTTACAGTTTCGTTGACGATGAGCATGTCATGATTGGCGAGCATCCTGAAGGAGCGGTTTGAACATGGCAACACCCGCAAGCAACGTTTCGCGCCAGCTGTCCAACGTCGGCAACTGGATCGACCAGCGCATCCCGGTGTCGGACTTCTGGAAGAAGCACATCAGCGAATACTACGCGCCGAAGAACTTCAATTTCTTCTACTTCTTCGGTTCGCTCGCGCTGCTGGTCCTGGTCAACCAGCTGTTGACCGGCATCTTCCTGACAATGTTCTACAAGCCCTCCTCGGCCGAAGCCTTCGCGTCGGTCGAATACATCATGCGCGACGTCGAATGGGGCTGGCTGATCCGCTACATGCATTCGACCGGCGCATCGTTCTTCTTCATCGTCGTCTACCTGCACATGTTCCGCGGCCTGATGTACGGGTCGTACAAGTCCCCGCGCGAGCTGGTCTGGATTCTCGGCGTCTTCATCTACCTGCTGCTCATGGCCGAGGCCTTCATGGGCTACGTACTGCCGTGGGGCCAGATGTCGTACTGGGGCGCCCAGGTGATCATTTCGCTGTTCGGGGCCGTACCGGTCGTGGGAGATTCCCTGGTGGAGTGGATCCGGGGCGATTTCTTCGTGTCCGACGCGACGCTGAACCGCTTCTTCGCACTGCACGTGGTGGCCCTTCCGCTGGCGCTGCTGCTGCTCGTCGTGCTGCACCTGGCGGCATTGCACGAGGTCGGCTCCAACAATCCGGACGGCATCGACGTCAAGAAGAAGAAGGACAGCAAGGGCCGTCCGATCGACGGCATCCCGTTCCACCCGTATTACACGGTCAAGGACATCTTCGGCGTGGGCGTGTTCCTGACGCTGTTCGCGTTCGTGATCTTCTTCGCGCCGGAGTTCGGCGGCCTGTTCCTGGAGCCGGACAACTTCAATCCGGCCGACCCGCTGGTGACGCCCGAGCACATCGTGCCGGTCTGGTACTTCACCCCGTACTACGCGATCCTGCGCGCCGTTCCCGACAAGCTTGCCGGCGTGATGCTGATGGGGCTGGCCATCATGGTCCTGTTCGCGCTGCCGTGGCTGGACCGTTCGAAGGTCAGGTCCATCCGGTACAAGGGCTGGGGAAGCAAGATCCTGCTCGCGGTGTTCGCGGTAACGTTCGTGCGGCTCGGCATGCTGGGCATGGGTGAGGGAACCTACATCGAGACGATCGAATCGCGCATATGGACGTTCGCGTACTTCGCGTTCTTCATCCTGATGCCGTTCGTCACGAAATACGAAAAAACCCGTCCGGAACCGGAGCGAGTAACCAAATGATCCGAATCGTCGTCATCATCGTCGCGCTGACCGTTCCCGCCGCCTCGTTCGCCGCCGGCGGAGGCGAGGGCCTGGAAAGCGCCGGCGCCAACGTGCACAACATGGCCTCGGTGCAGCGCGGTGCGCAGATGTTCATGAACTACTGCCACTCCTGCCACTCGGCGCAGTACATGCGCTACCAGCGCCTCGCGAAGGATCTCGAGCTCACCGAGGAACAGGTCGAGGAGAACCTCGTGTTCGGAAACCAGGAAATTTCCGACTACATGAAGGCGGCGATGCCGGAGGTATCGAAACAGTGGTTCGGCAAGCAGCCGCCCGATCTCACGCTGACCGCCCGCTCGCGCGGCGAGGACTGGATCTACTCCTTTCTCAACGGTTTCTACATGACCGCGGAAGGCTGGAACAACACGGTGCTCGCCAACGCGGCGATGCCGCACGTGCTGTGGAAGCTGCAGGGCATCCAGCGGCCGATCATGGAAACCTATACCGACGAGTCGGGCGAGGAGCACACCCGGATCGCCCGGCTGGAAATCGCCGAACCCGGCGAACTGTCGCCCGAAGAGTACGAGCAGACAATCCGCGACATCGTCGCGTTCATGGTCTACCTGGGCGAACCGGCCGTACTCAAGCGCGAGAACATGGGGATCTGGGTCATCCTCTTCCTGGTCGTGTTCACCTTCCTGTCCTGGCTCCTGTACAAGGAATACTGGCGGGATATCAAGAAGTGACCCGGTACCTCGACGTCAAAGCCTGGAGCCACCGCCCATGATGACCATGTATTCGTCGGAGAACTGCCTGGACAGTCATCGTGTCCGGGTGGTGCTGGCCGAAAAGGGCTTGAACGTCGAGATCATCCACATCGAGCAGGACCGATCCGCGATTGCCGATCTCGCCGAGCTCAGCCCGTACGGTGAGCCCCCCACCCTCGTGGATCGCGATCTCGTCGTCTACGGGACCTGGGTGGTGACCGAGTACCTGGACGAGCGCTACCCGCATCCACCTCTGATGCCCGTCGACCCGGTGTCGCGGTCGCGGCTGCGGCTGGCCCTGTATCGCATCCAGCGCGACTGGATCGAGAACGGTCGGATCATCGAGACCTCGTCGGGACCCAAGCGAATCGAGACGGCAAGAAAGCAGTTGCGCGACAGCGTCATCGAGTCGGATCCCCTGTTCGGTCTTTCGCCCTTCCTGCTCAACGACGAGCTCAGCCTCGTCGATTGCGCACTGCTTCCGCTCCTGTGGCGCCTGCCGGCCTACGAGATCGATCTGCCGGCCAAATCGACCACGCACATCCATCGGTACATGGACAGGATGTTCAGCCGGGACGCGTTCCAGCGCAGCCTCACCGAGGTCGAGCGCAGCTGCCGTGAGGACGATGAGTAACAGCACGCAGGCGCCCATGTCTCCCAGCCGCCCCTATCTCCTGCGGGCGCTCAACGACTGGATCGCGGACAACGGCGCCACCCCGCAGATTCTCGTCGACAGCGCACACCCCGGTCTCGAGGTGCCTGACGCGGTGAGAACCGACGACAAGCTGGTGCTGAACATTTCGCCCAGCGCCGTGCGCGACCTCGAAATCGACAACGAATACGTGTCCTTCGTCGCGCGTTTCGCCGGCGTCTCTCACGGCGTCCTGGTGCCCATCGATGCAGTGCAGGCGATCTACGCGCGCGAGAACGGCCAGGGCATGATGTTCCCGGAAACCGAGTCAGACGAAGAAAGCGAGCAACCGGACGGAGAGTCCGACCGCCCGAAGCGCGGCGAAGGCCGGCGCAAGAAGCCCGACCTCAAGGTCATCAAGTGAATCCTGCCCGGCGCGTCCGCGCCGGCCCTGGAGAATCGGCTTGAGCTTCAAGACCATCCGGATCGTCCTGCTGCTCATCCTGCTCGTGCTGATCGTGCACCACCAGGCCACGGACAAGGCCCGGTTCGCCAGTTGGGAAACGCCGGTGTTCGTTGCCGTCTATCCCGTCAATGCCGACGGCAGCGAGCAGGCGACCCGCTACATCCGGCGCCTGGACGAGGACGCATTCGCCGCAATCGAACGTTTCGTGTACGAAGAAGCGTCGCGCTATGCGGTCGAGCTCCATCGCCCGATGTACATCGAGCTGGGCGAGCCGATACCGGAATCGCCGCCGCCGGCGCCGGTCGGCGGCAGCTTCCTGCAACGAGCGACCTGGATCCTGAAGGTCCGCTGGTGGCGATGGCGCTTCGACGACCAGGGCATGGATCCCGACGTGATCGTCCTCGCCCGCTACCACGATCCGGAAGGCCGACGGCGCCTGCCGCACTCGACCGGCGTGGAGAGAATCCGCGTGGCGATCGCGAACCTGTTCGCCACGCGTGCGATGCAGAGCCAGAACCAGGTCGTGATGATTCACGAGATCCTGCATACGCTGGGCGCCACCGACAAGTACGACCTCGGCACCGGCCAACCGGCGTTTCCGGACGGTTTCGCCGAGCCGGACCGCACACCGCTGTATCCGCAGCGCATCGCGGAAATCATGGCGGGACGGATTCCCGTGGCCGCAAACGAAGCGCGCCCCGGCCCAAGCCGGGGGCGGGGGGTGGGGGGGCCCCGACACCCCCCCGAGATAGGCGGGCGGCGCGCTGCCGCGTGT
>JBPRGD010000209.1:0-9609 GCA_051428125.1 Candidatus Wenzhouxiangella sp. M2_3B_020 | reverse complement strand
CCGATCCTGCTTCCACTGCGGCGAACCGGTGCCTGCGGGAACCGACCAGTCGGTGGAGATCGGAGGCGAGCAGCGGCCGATGTGCTGCGCGGGGTGCCGCGCGGTGGCGATGCTGATCCATTCCTCGGGGCTGACGCGGTACTACGACTTTCGCGATGCGCTGCCGGAGCGGCCGGCCGACGTCGATCCCGATGCGGCGCGATACGCGGCATGGGACCGCGATGCGGTGCTGGATTTCCACGCCGCGGCCGATGAGCAGGGCCGGCGCAGTCTGGTACTGGTGCTGGAAAACGTCCACTGCGCGGCTTGCGCGTGGCTGATCCACCGCTACCTGGGCCGGTTCTCGGGCGTCGACGAATGCCGTCTCGACGTCGGCGACGGCCGGCTGCGGATGCGCTTCGACCCCGAGCGAACGCCGTTGTCCACACTGGCGGCCGCGCTGGAGCGGCTCGGTTACCCGCCGCACCTGGATTCGCCCGACTCCGGCCTGGACCGCGACCGCAACGAGCGCCGCCGGATGCTTAAATACCTGATCGTCGCCGCGCTCGGCATGATGCAGGTCATGAGCTATGCGCTTGCCAACTATATCGGCGCGTTCCAGGGGATGGACCCTGAAACGGAACACTTCTTCAAGCTCGTCAGCATGATCGTCGCGGTGCCGGTGGCGCTGTACGCTGGCCAGCCGTTCTACCGCTCGGCGATTCAGCACCTGCGCCAGCGCCACCTGGGCCTGGACGTGCCGGTGGCCGCGGCCATCCTGCTCGCGCTGTTTTCCAGCGTCGTCATCACGCTGTTCGGCAGCGGCGAGGTGTACTTCGATTCGGTCGTGATGTTCGTGTTCTTCCTGCTGCTCGGAAGACTTTCGGTGATGCTTGCCAGGCAGAAGTCCGGCGCCATCCACAGCGCGCTGGCGCGCGCGCTGCCCGGCCAGGCGCGACGGGTCACGGAATCCGGGAGCGAACAGGTGGGGCTGGTCGAGCTCGAGCCCGGCGACCGCGTGCTGGTCGCCGACGGCGAAATCGTCCCCGCCGACGGCGTCGTGGTCCGCGGAGGCGGCGCGGTGGATGAATCGCTGCTGACCGGCGAGTCGCGGGCCCGCCCGCGTCCGGCCGGCTCGGGCGTGCTGGCCGGCAGCCTCGTGACCGGCGGAGCGCTGGAGATCCGTATCGAGAAGGTCGGCCGCGGCACCGTGCTGTCCGACATCGTCGAGCTGCTCAGCGAGGCCCGGCGCAAGCGGCCGCGTCTGGCGCGATTCGCCGATCGTGCGGCGGCATGGTTCATCGCGCTGATTCTCGTCTCGACGGCGCTGGCGGCGGTCTATTGGTGGCAGGCCGATCCCGGGCGCGTGATTCCCATCGTGCTGTCGATGCTCGTGGTCGCCTGTCCGTGCGCGCTGGCACTGGGCACGCCGACGGCACTGGCTTCGGCGACGCGCGGCCTGGCGGTGCAGGGATTGCTGACTGCCGACCCGGATGCCCTCGAGCGGCTGCCTCGGGTCACGCACGTGGTGCTCGACAAGACCGGCACGCTGACGCGGCCCGGCATGGAGGTTGCCGAGATTCGGGCGAGCCGGGGCGAACGCGCCGATTGGCTGGCGCTGGCCGCGGCGCTGGAGCGCGTCAGCACGCACCCGGTCGCCAGTGCATTCGCGGCCTTCGATCGCGGCGCCGAGGTCCGTGACCCGGAAGCGGTTTCCGGCGCAGGCGTGTCCGGCGTCGTCGGAGACCGGCAGTGGTGGCTGGGCCGGCCGGACTGGGTCGCCGCGCGGTCCGGGCAGGCGGCCGACGTACCCGGCCGCGGGATGTGGCTCGCGCTGGCGAGCGACGGCGGCGATGCGCCCGTGCTCTTCCGGGTCGAAGCCGCACTGCGTTCCGGTGCCGAGGAAGCGGTTCGCGTTCTGCACGATCGCGGCATCCGGATCGTGCTGGCCTCCGGCGACCGTCGCGCGAACGTCGCAGCGATGGCCGAGCAGCTCGGCATCGACGAATTCCACGCCCGGCTCCGTCCGGAGGAAAAGCTCGCGCTCGCCGATCGCCTCCGCGCCGAAGGCGGCGTGGTGGCGATGGTCGGAGACGGCATCAACGATGCACCGGTGCTGGCCGGCGCCGACGTCTCCATCGCGTTGGCCGAGGGTGCGGCGATCGCGCGCACCCAGGCCGATTTCGTCGCGACCGGCAGCGGACTGTCGCCGCTGGCATGCCTGTTCCGCCAGGGCCCGAACGTCCGCCGCGTGATCGGCCAGAACCTGACCTGGGCGCTGGTCTACAACCTGTGCGCGCTGCCGCTGGCCGCGATGGGCTGGGTGCCGCCGTGGGCCGCGGCGATCGGCATGTCGGCCAGTTCGCTGGCCGTGGTTCTCAATGCGCGCCGCCTCGGGCGAGTCGACGACCAGCGCCGGCTACAATCGAGGCCTGTTCGTCGGTCGGACGCGACGATCGCCGAGGCCGCATGAAGATCATCTATATCCTGATCCCGCTTTCCCTCGTGCTCCTGGGCCTTGCCGTCTGGGCCTTCTTCTGGGCCGTGAAGAACGACCAGTTCGAAGACCTCGACACCCCCGCGATGGATATTCTGGATGATGAAGATGAGGGGGCGGATGATGGGCCGGAGCAGGCCCATGGGGGAGGGGAAAGCGAGAGCTTTCGTGAATCGTGAATCGTGAATCGTGAATAGTGAATAGTGAATAGTGAATCGAACCAGTAGCCATGGATCAAGAATAACGAACCATGGATTCCGGAAACCGGAAACCGGAAACCGGAAACCGAAAACTGAAAACTGAAAACTGAAAACTGAAAACCCACCGATGCCCGCCGTCCACGCCGCATTCCCGATCCATCATCCATGACCCCCGGCGCCGCCCTCCTCACCGGCCTGCTGGCCGGGCTGTTCGGGTCGACGCACTGCGTGGCGATGTGCGGCGGCATCATGGCCGTTCTGCATGGCCAGCTGCCGCGCGGGCGCGACCGCCTGGCGATCGGCTTTCATGGCGGACGCCTGACCAGCTACCTGCTGCTCGGCATGGGGCTGACGCTGCTCGGAATGCTTCCCGCGCAACTCCTGCCGGCGACGGCCGGGCCGACGATGCGAATCGCCCTTGGAGCGCTGCTGATCCTGATCGCCGTCTACATCGCCTTGCCCGGGCGTATCCGCGACGTGTTCGGAAACATCGCGCAACCGCTCACCCGTCGCGTGATGCCGCTGTTCCAGCGGCTGCTTCCCGCCGATACATGGGACAAGGCCGTGGGCCTCGGGCTGCTCTGGGGATTGCTGCCGTGCGGACTGCTCTACAGCGTGCTGGCCGCGGCGGTGCTGCTGGCCGACCCGCTCGCCACGCTCGCGATGGTGCTGGGCTTCGGTCTCGGCACGCTGCCGCTGCTGCTCGGTGGCGGCGTGGGACTCGCTCGTGCCCGATCGAGGCTCCGGGCGCCCTGGCTTCGGGGCGGAGCCGCCGGCGTGATGCTGCTGACCGGCGTGCTGGTCGCTGCGGGGCCGTGGCTGGCCCATCGCCTCGGACACCCGGCCATGCGGTTCCTCGTCGATTGCGTCGCGCCGTGACCGGCGTCTCGGAACGCGGGCTTCCGGACCGTTCCTAAATTGATGCGAGTCAAAACGATCCGCATATCCACACCGTATATTTTGGTCATTCCGCGAATCCAACCAGGGCCTGGCCATGCATTCCGCCGTTCGACCGAAATTCGATGCCGATCTGATCGCCCGCTACGGCGGCGCGGGCCCGAGATACACGTCCTATCCCACGGCCGTCCAGTTCACCGATGAGTTCGGCGCCGCCGACTGGCGCTCGGCGCTGGATGAAAGCAACCGTCTGCCGATCCCGGCCGACCTTTCGCTGTACGTCCACGTGCCGTTCTGCTCCAGCCCCTGTTTCTACTGCGGCTGCAACAAGGTCATCACGCGTTCGACCACCGCCGGGCAGGAGTTTCTCGTCGATCTCGAGCGCGAGCTCGACCTGACGGCGCCGCGCATCGACTCCGACCGACTGGTGCGCCAGGTGCATCTCGGCGGCGGTACGCCGACGTTCCTGACCACCGACCAGGTCGAGCAGCTCATGCGCCTGTTGCGCAACCGTTTCCGGTTCGCCGACAACGCCGAGATCGGCCTGGAAGTGGATCCGCGCTCGGTCGAGCCGGCCGACATCCGCAGGCTGCACGAAATCGGCTTCAACCGGATCTCGGTCGGCATCCAGGACCTGGACCCGGCGGTCCAGAAGGCCGTCAACCGCGTCCACGACGAGACCATGGTGGCCTCGATCATCGGTGCCGCGCACGCCCTGTGCTACGACTCGATCAGCGTGGACCTGATCTACGGCCTGCCGAAGCAGACCACCGAAGGCTTCGCGCGTACCGTAGAGCGGGTCATCGAGATGAAGCCGGACCGCCTGTCGCTGTTCAACTACGCCCACCTGCCGCACCTGTTCAAGCCGCAGCAGCGGATCAAGGCCGAGGAACTGCCCGCGCCGCCGATCAAGCTCGCGATCTTCCGCAACACGCTGACCCGGCTGATGGATGCCGGTTACGAGTTCATCGGCATGGACCATTTCGCGCTGCCCGACGACGATCTCGCCGAGGCGCGCCGCAACGGCACGATGGTGCGGAACTTCCAGGGCTATTCGACGCACGGCGGGCTGGACCTGCTGGCGTTCGGGCCCAGCGCCATCGGACAGGTCGGCGACAGTTTCGCCCAGAGCGAGCGCAAGCTGATGGACTGGCAGATCGCGGTGCGCGAGGGCCGGCTGCCGATCGCGCGCGGCCTGAAGCGTTCGACCGACGACCGGCTGCGCGCCGAGATCATCAGCACCATCATGTGTCGCGGCGAACTCGACTTCCGCGAGTTCGAGCGCGACTACGAATTCTCGTTCCGCGCCTATTTCGGCGAGGAACTCCAGCGGCTGGAGCCGCTGGTCGACGACGGGCTGCTGGTCTGGACCGACCACGGGTTCGAGGCGACCGCGGAGGGTCTGCTGTTCCTGCGCGCCGTCGCGATGGCGTTCGACGCCTATCTCGACCGCGACGCGGATTCGGCCTCCAGGAAGTTCTCGCGCATCGTCTAGGACGCGGGGCTTCGTCCGGGCCCGCAATGCACCGCGCCTCCTCCGAGGGGGCGGGGACGCCATGGTCGTTCGCTTCCCGCCGTCGATGGCAGTCTGATATGCTCCCATCAGCAACGGCTGAATTAGGGAGCGTTGATTCGTGAGCAACAAGCCCATTCCCATCACCGAAGGCTCGACGCCGAATACGAGCTGCCGCCAGTGCGGGCTGTTCGATCTGTGCTTCGCGCAGGAAGTTGCCGAATCACGTCGCGACGAACTCGACTCCATTATCCGCCGACAGCGTGCGCTCAAGCGCGAGGAGCACCTGTTCCACGGCGGGCAGGCGTTCAGGAGCGTCTGCGTGGTGCAGTCGGGCACCGTCAAGACCTATCAGCTGTCGAGCGAGGGTGACGAGATCGTCACGGGCTTCCACCTGCCCGGCGAGCTCATCGGGCTCGACGCGATCGGCCGCGAGCGGCACCCCGAGTTCGCCGTCGCCCTTGAAGAAAGCCGCTATTGCGAGATCCCGTATCGCGATTTCCAGAAGATTCTGGACGAAAGCCCCAGCCTCAACAACCTGATGCTCAAGCTGCTATCGGCGGACATGGCCGAGACGCGCGAACTGCTGGTCGTCATCGGCCGCATGGATGCGCGCGCCCGGGTCTCGATGTTCCTGCTCAACATGTCGCGCCGGCTCAAGAGCCGTGGCGAGGACGGCAACCGGTTCCGGCTGTCGATGGACCGCCGGGACATCGCCAACTATCTCAGCCTCACCATCGAAACCGTTTCCCGGACGCTGAGCTGGATGCAGAAGCAGGACATGCTCTCGGTGCGCGGCAAGCAAGTGCAGTTGCTGGACACCGACGCGCTGCTTGAGACCGCTGGTCGCGAGCACGAGGAACTGCTGCGGCACGTCGGCTGAGGCCGGACGCCGGCGGGGCCGGCGCCCGGGCGTTGCGTCAGTCCGGCAGCCGGGTCGACTCCACCAGCTGACCGAAGAACAAGGCGTTGGCGAACAGCCGCTCGGCGCCTGCCCAATAGCCCCTGAACAGCGGATGATCGGCGATGCGGACGACGAGACCGCGTCCGAAGCGATCGGCCGCGACCGCGACGGTTCCCTTGACCTCTCCGGCCACTTCGTCGGAAAGGTAGCCGGCCACCAGCGGTTCGGCGGCGTAGCGGCCCGGCGAGGCATACGGGTTGTCACTGGCGCGCAGCACGTGCGCGCCCTGCCGGAACGTCGTCAGCCGGTCGGCCGAGTATCCGTAAGCCAGCGGATGCGAGGTGTCCAGTTCGACGGCCAGCGCACTGCCGCCGATGATCCGCCGGGCGGCGTCCTTGTCGAACTCGGCGTACCGTGCGAACTCGGGTTCATCGTCGTCTTCGGCCGTGTCCTGATCCTCGCTTCGCCCGTCGACGAACGACCAGCCGAGATCCAGCGACTCCACCCATTCGGCGCTATTGCCCAGCGCGATGACCTGGCCGCCCCGGCGCACGAACTCCGTCAGCCGTGCGGCGAACTCGTCGCCCAGCGACGCATAGCGCCCCGGCGGAAGGATCACGTGCGTGTAATCGGTCAGCGACGATGGGAGCTCGTCGGCGTCGATGCGCGTGACCGGTCGATCCAGCAGCACGTCGAACCAGTGCCACGTGTAGCCCGCGCCGTAGGCGCTGACCGGGTCACCGGTCACCAGGATCGGCCTGGGGGCTTCGAGCACCGGCGCCGACGGGCTGCCGAGATCCAGGCCGGCCCGCGCCTGGCCGCTGAACACCGAGTGCGCGCGAACGTCGTGGCGCTGCAGTAGTTCGCCGAGCCGCTGGTGCACCGGCGGGAGCTGTTCCGGCTGGATGCCGGCGTGGATCAGCAGACTCCCGCGATCGAAGGCCTGCGACCCGTCCGCGGTGTCCAGTTCCAGCTCGCGCTGCGCGACCTGGACCCGGTAGCCGTCGGCGAGCAGTTCGGCAAGCACTGCCGGGGCGTGGTGCTGGTTCCACGGAACGACCCAGGCCGTTGCCTCGGGGGCGGGTGCCGACGGCGCGATGGCGGGCAGCGTGTCGGACGTCAATGCCTCACCCAGCGAGGGCAGGCGGCGTGCGCGATCCAGCGGCAGCGCGAAGGCGTGCTGCAGCGGCCAGGCCGAAACGTCGTAGAACGTCTCCATCGGCAGCTCGGTGGGCGTCGAGAAGATCGCGCGAATGAATCGGAACTGGTCCTGCTCGGCGGGCACCGCCCATGCGCGGCCGGGCTCGTATTCGACGCCGTCGATGGTCACGGGCGCGTCGACGGCACGCACTTCGATGCCGTGCCCGACCAGGATGTCGAGCAGCCGACGCGCGCGCATGGGGTCTCCGCCGTCGCCCAGCAGCCAGCCGCCGTTGCCCATCTCGCGTCCCTCGCCGAAGAAATCGGCCTGGTAGGCGAGCAACTCGTCGCCGAGGTCCACGCTGGCTTCCAGCGTCGAGATCGACGTGCGCACCTGGTTGGCGATGGCTTCCGCGAACGTGCGCTCGCCGTAGGGCGTGTCCACCCGATGGCCGCGCACCGAGCCCTGTTCGAACAGGATGCCGATGCCGCCGGTCAGGTCGGGGTACGTGGATCCCTTTCCGAGGTAGTAATCGTCGAAGCTTTCCCGGCTGTAGTACGGCTCGCCGGCCTGGTCCAGCAGCTCGCCGTGGTACTCGGCGATGCGGCGGGTGAATTCGAACACCTGCGCCGGCGTGGCCGGGTTGTTGCGCTCCGGGATGCCGGGCTGGAAGAAGTAGGTCGAGTCGCTGCCCATTTCATGGGCGTCGGTGAGCACGTGCGGGCGCCATTGCCGGTAATGCGCGATCCGCTGGCGTGAAACCGGCTGCGTCAGTGGCAGCCAGTCGCGGTTGAGGTCGAACCAGTAGTAGCCCGTGCGACCGCTGGGCCAGCCCTCGTTGTGCTCGCGGTCGTTCGGATCGGCCGACGGATTGCGGCCGCGATGCATGTTGGCCCAGTGGGCGAAGCGCTCGACGCCGTCGGGATTGATGACCGGTTCCATGACGATGACGAGTTCGTCGAGCCATCGCTGGACCTGCTCGTCTTCGGCGTAGGCCAGGTACCAGGCCGTCACCGCCGCGGCCGACGCACCGGAGGCCTCGTTGCCGTGCACCGAATAGCCCAGCCAGACCACGGGCGGACCGTCGCCCGCGCGGCTCGCGCGCTGCCGGTCGGAACGGATCTCGTCGATGCGCCCGATCCGGTCGGGCGAGGCGAAGTAGACCAGGATGTGTTCGCGATCGCCGTGCGTGCGGCCGATCGTCTCGACGCGAACCCGCTCGGAGTCGCGTGCGAGCGCTCGGTAGAACCGGACCAGTTCGTGGTGCTGCGGGTGCCGTTCGCCGGCCTCGAAGCCGAGCATGGACTCCAGGGCGGGCGCCTCGATCCGGTCGGCCGACGAGGGCAGACCGGGCGGGACGGCGTCGGCGGTCGGGGCCAGGGCGAGAATGAACGGAATCAGGAGCGGGAGAAAGCGCATGTCGAAGCAGGCATCGTGAAAGCGGCCTGCTAGGATAACGGACCCAATGGACTCGTATGTTCACCCAGGAGGCTTTGCATGCAGCTCGAATCCCGCGATATCCACGAAGGCCGACCCATTCCCGAGCGCTTCGCGTTCGGCAAGCCCGACCCGGCGGAGCACATGGCATTGTCGGACAACGTCAGCCCCCACCTGGCCTGGAGCGAGGTGCCGGAGGGTACGCGCTCGTTCGCGGTATTGTGCGTCGATCCCGACGTACCGTCGGAAGCCGACGACGTCAACACCGAAGGAAAGACGCTGCCCGAGGACATGCCCCGCGTCGACTTCTACCACTGGGTCATGATCGACGTTTCGCCGGACGTTCGTGAACTGGAAACCGGCGCGTGCAGCGACGGCGTGACGCCGGGCGGCAAGAAGAATCCGCCGGGACCGTCCGGCGCGCGGCAGGGCCTGAACAACTACACTCAGTTCATGGAAGGCGACGAGGACCTCGAGGGTCGCTATTTCGGCTACGACGGTCCGTGCCCGCCCTGGAACGACGAGCTGCTGCACCGCTACCGCTTCACCGTCTACGCGCTGGACGTCGACCGCCTCGACGTCGAGGACCCGTTCGACGGCCCGGCCGCCGAGGAAGCGATGAAGGGACACGTGCTCGACGAGGCCAGCATCACCGGCACGTACACGTTGAATCCGGAGGTTGATTGAAGGCCGGTTTCGGGCTTCGGGTTCCCGGTTTCCGGGAATCCTGAGGCCCGGGCCGGAGGTCATCCTTGCGCTCCAATCGATCGTCGCCTTCCGCGATTCTTCCAGTCGACTACCGACTACCGACTACCGGAAACCGGAAACCGGAAACCGGAAACCGGAAACCATCATCGTCTCCGCTTGCTGAACACTGAAGACTGGAATCCGTGACTGCCTTCCAACTCATCGTCCTCGCGCTGATCCAGGGCATCAGCGAGTTCCTGCCGGTCTCGAGCTCGGCCCACCTCGTGCTCGTCAGCCAGTTCTCGAACTGGGCCGACCAGGGGCTGGCGTTCGATGCGGCCGTTCACGTCGGCA
>JBPRGD010000208.1:0-2586 GCA_051428125.1 Candidatus Wenzhouxiangella sp. M2_3B_020 | reverse complement strand
CATGGAAAATCGGCTTCGCCTCCCATCACCATCCCGTTCTCACGCGTCGTAGCGAAGGAGCCAACCATGAACGACGTCATCCCGCTCGATCCCCCGCCCGATCCGTGCCGGAGGTCTCCGGCACGCCTCGCCTGTATCACCGTTGCCGCACTGCTGATGATCCCCGCCGCTGCGGTGGCCCGGGACACCGAATCCGGCGGTTACATGCTGCCCCAGGCCGACATCGAGGTCATGGTGCAGCAGGCAGAAGCCAACGGCATCGACATCCACGAGCAGGTATTCAGCGAAGATCCCTACGAGGGCACCGCCGATTGCCTGCAGTGTCACGAGTCCGAGGGCACCGAAATGCTCGATACCGGACACTTCAAGTGGGCCGGCAAGATCGAGCGCGTCCCCGGCTTCGAAGGACAGATTCTCGGCAAGCGTGACCTGATCAACAACTTCTGCGTCGCCGTCGATACCAACGAGGCGCGCTGCACGCAGTGCCACGTCGGCTATGGCTGGGACGACAAGAACTACGACTTCACGAATCCGGAAAACGTCGACTGCCTGGTCTGCCACGACCAGTCCGGAACGTACAAGAAGGGCAAGAAGACCGCCGGCCTGCCGGATCCCGGCGTCGACCTGAACCTGGTCGCGACCAGCATCACGACGGACTCCAAGCCCAAGCGCAAGAACTGCATCGGTTGCCACGCGTTCGCAGGCGGCGGCGATAACGTCAAGCACGGTGACATCTCGAGCGCCATGGTCAATCCGAGCAAGAGTCTCGACGTGCACATGGGCGTCGACGGCGCAAACCTGGGTTGCACCGATTGCCACGCAGCCAACCACGATCCGAAGACCGGCGCGGTGAACCACGGAATCGCCGGCCAGGAACTGCACTCGGTCCACGAAGGCGAGATGCGCCAATGCACCGATTGCCACGGCAGCCAGGAAGCCGTTCACCGCGGCACGGTTGCCGAAAACACGCTGTTCTTCGACAACTGGCACGAGCGGCTGGCTTGCCAGACCTGCCACCTGCCGAAATTCGCGCAGGCGGTTTCGACCAAGACCGAGTGGTACTGGTCGGATGCCGGGCAGGACATCAGCCCGACGCCGATCGATCCAGATACCGGCCGTGCCGCCTACGACAAGAAGAAGGGGACGTTCAACTGGGAGTTCAACGTCCGGCCCGTGCTGCGCTGGTACAACGGCAACTGGGATCGTTTGTTCGTCGGCGTGAACGACACCTATGACGAAGTGCCGATTCCGCTGGCGACCCCGCTGGGCAACCGCGAGGATCCCGACGCGATGATCCGGCCGTTCAAGCTCATGGTCGGCGACCAGGTCGTCGATCCGGTCAACAAGACCGTGATGGTGCCTCACCTGTTCGGCAAGAAGACCGGCCCGAACCCGTACTGGGGCAAGTTCGACTGGAATCTCGCGCTCGAGGATGCATCGCTCTACACGGGCCAGCCGTACAGCGGCCAGTACGACTTCGTCGAAACGACGATGTACCTGACCGTCAACCACCAGATCGCGCCGGCCGACGAAGCGCTGGGCGCAGGCGGAATCATCGACGGTTGCATGGATTGCCATGACCCGGGCAACGAGTTCGTTCAATGGGACGAGCTCGGATGGTCCGGCGATCCGCTCCGGGGCGGCGAGCGCACCGGACCCTGATGATGCGTGGCGAAGCCGTCAGCCTTCTCCCGGCGTGACCCCACGCATCCCGGCCTGACGGCGTTCTGGAAAACCACGCGGCCCGGGCGGCCTCCGCCCGGGCCTCTTTTCTGGATGAAAATCGAGAGGAAAAGCCCGCGGCCGTGACGCGCGCGGCGATCGGATTCCCCGGGTCACCGCAGTCGGTCAGTCGTCCGCCATCAGGTTGGCGCAATCCCGCGCCAGCGCCTCGATCCGGTCCCAGTCGCCGGCCGAGACGGCGTCGGCCGGGACCATCCACGAACCGCCGACAGTCAGGACGTTGGTCAGCCGCCGGTAATCGGGCGCATCCGTGGAGGCGATGCCTCCGGTGGGGCAGAAGCGCACCGACGGGAATGGTCCGCCGAACGCGCGCAGCGCGGCCCGGCCCCCGGCCGCTTCGGCCGGAAAGAACTTGAACCGTTTCCATCCGTGCCCGATCCCCTGCATGATGTCGGAGGCCGTCGCGACCCCGGGCAGCAAGGGAACGCCGCTTTCGGCCGCGGCCCGGTAAAGGGCATCGGTCGCGCCCGGCGACACCGCGAAGGCCGCACCCGCCTCTGCGGCGCGATGAAGGTCCGAAGCATCGATCACGGTCCCGGCACCGACGACGAGTCCGTCCACCGAGCGCATCGCTTCGATGGCCCCTAGGGCGGCCGGAGTCCGGAGCGTGACCTCCACGACGTTCAGTCCGCCGCCTGCCAGCGCGCGGCCGAGCGGGATCGCCGATTCCGGCTCGTCGATCGTCAGTACCGGAACCGCGGGTACATCGTCGAAGATCGAATCCAGTCGCGCGTTGATATCGCTCATGCCCCGACCTCCATCCCGGCGGACTTTTCGCAGTGGGTCTTCAGTGCTTTCGCCGCGCCGAGCAGCCCCGGTTCCGGATGCGTGACCAGCGCGACG
>JBPRGD010000207.1:0-2984 GCA_051428125.1 Candidatus Wenzhouxiangella sp. M2_3B_020 | reverse complement strand
CCGATACACCCACCGGGTGGCGATCTCGAACCATCGCCTGATCAGCGCCGACGCCGAAACGGTGGTGTTCCGCTGGAAGGATTACAGGATCAGGCGCGGCGAGCGGCAAAAGGTCATGCGGCTGGCCACGTCCGAGTTCATGCGCATTCCGAGGTCATCCGGTCACCCATTCCAATAACATCCGGTCAGTGATTCCGATCTGATCCGGTCACGGATTCCGGGGTATCCGATCACCCCGTTTCCGGCCGAGACACGCGCTGCTGAGCGATCGTGCAGCAGGGTAGCCTTGCCTCCAACGAGGATGAGCAGGGAGCCCCGGAATGAGACGATTGCCGATGCGCAAGATTGCTGAAGCCCTTCGCCTGAGAGCTACGGGACTGTCGACGCGGAAGATCGCGTCGAGCCTGGGCGTCGGCCAGTCGACGGTTAGCGAGTATCTGAAGCGGGCGGAGCGTGCCGGTCTTTCCTGGCCGTTGCCGGCCGACGTCACCGATGCCGATCTTCAACGGCGCCTGTTCGAGCCGCACGGCGGCAAGACCCGCCGAGGTTTGGTGCAGCCGGACTGGGCGATGGTTCATCGCGAGTTGCGGCGTCGCGGGGTGACCCTGTCGCTGATCTGGGAGGAGTATCGCGCGGCGCATCCCGCGAACGGCTACGGCTACAGCCGGTTCTGCGATCTCTACCGCCGCTGGGAAGGACGATTGTCGCCGACCATGCGCCAGCACCACGTCGCCGGCGAGCGCGTCTTCGTCGACTATGCAGGGGATACTCTGGACGTCGTTGATGCCCAGACCGGCGAGATCCGGGCGGCGCAGGTGTTCGTCGGCGTGCTCGGCGCCTCCAACTACACCTATGCCGAGGCGACGTGGACCCAGACGTTGCCGGACTGGATCGGTGCCCACGTCCGCATGCTCGGGTTCTTCGGCGGCGTGCCCGAGCAGCTCGTGTCGGACAATCTCAAGGCGGGCGTGACGAAGGCTTGCTTCCACGAGCCCCGGATCAACCGCACCTATGCTGAGATGGCGGCGCACTACGACACCGCCGTGATCCCGGCCCGTCCCTACAAGCCGCGGGATAAGGCGAAAGTGGAAGTCGGCGTCCTGCTCGTTCAGCGCTGGATCATCGCACGGCTGCGCAAGAGGCAGTTCTTCTCGCTCTCCGAGGTAAACGCCGCGATCCGGGAGCTCCTGCCGCGTCTGAACGGCAAGGTCTCGCGTCACCTGGGCGCCAGCCGGCGGACGCTGTTCGAGCAACTGGACAGGCCGGCGCTGAAGCCCCTGCCTGCCTCGACCTTCGAGTACGCCGAATGGTTCGAACGCCGCGTCGGGCTCGACTACCACGTGGAGGTCGAGAAGCACTACTACTCGGTCCCGCACCAGCTCCTGAAGAAGGCGCTCTGGGTCAGGGTCACAGCGCGGACGGTCGAGATCTTTCATGAGGGCACCCGCGTCGCGTCCCACGTCCGGACCTCCGGCAACCGCAAGCACACGACCGTGCCGGCGCACATGCCCGACAGTCACCGTCGATATGCTGGCCTGACACCGGCCGAGCTGCGCCGCCGGGCGCACGCGATCGGGCCGAACACCGCGACGCTGGTGGACCTGATCCTGAGAACGAAGCCGCACCCCGAGCAAGGCTTCCGGGCCTGTGTCGGGATCATCCGGCTCGCCAAACCACACGGCAGAGACGCGCTGGAGGCCGCCTGCCAGCGCGCCAACGAGATCGGCGGGCTCTCCTACAGCTCCGTGAAGTCGATCCTCCAGAACAACCTGCATCGCCACCGGCCCGCTAAGCCCGCGGAGGGGCCGGCGATCACCCATCCCAACATCCGCGGCGCCAGCTACTTCCATTGAAGAGGACGTGCATGCTCGACCATCCCACCCATCACCGCCTGCGCGAGCTGAAGCTCGACGGCATGGCCGACGCCTTCAGCGAACTGCAGGGCCAGGAGGAAGCCACCGATCTCAGCCACGCCGAGTGGCTGGGACTGCTGATCGACCGGGAGGCGGCGAGCCGTGCCACCCGGAAGTTCCAGAGCCGCATGCGGGCGGCGAAGCTGCGCCATGTCGGCGCCTCCGTCGAGGATGTCGACTACCGCACTCCGCGTCAGCTCGACCGGGACCTGTTCCGCCACCTCGTCCAGGGCGGCTGGATCGAGAAGCGGCAGAACCTGCTCGTCACCGGACCATGCGGCGTCGGCAAGACCTGGCTCGCCTGCGCCCTTGGCCACAAAGCGTGCCGGGATGGCAAGAGCGTGCTCTACCATCGCCTGCCGCGTCTGTTCGCCGATCTCGAACTCGCCCATGGCGACGGCCGCTTCCCGCGGCTGTTCCGCCAGCTCGTCCGCACCGACCTGCTAATCCTGGACGACTGGGGACCTGACCGGCTCACGCCGCAGCAGCGGCGAGATCTGATGGAGATCGTCGAGGACCGGTACGGCAACGGCTCGATCATCGTCACGAGCCAACTGCCCGTCGATGCCTGGCACGACGTGATAGATGAACCGACCTTCGCCGACGCAATCCTCGACCGGCTCGTCCACAACGCCCACCGTCTGCCGCTCGACGGGCCCTCACTGCGCAAGACACTCGATGCCGAAAGGAGCGCTAAGACCCCATGATGCCCGCACAACCCACCGCCGCGCGCGCCGCCGCGCCAGCGTCATGGGGCGCACGCGACGTCGCGCGCGGCTCCCGTCGGGCCAATCCGTCAGCCTTGACCGAAGGTCAGATGGATGGGATCAGGAAACCATGCTCAGTGGCGCCGTCTCGAAGTGACCGGATACTTCGGAACGGCTGACCGGATGTCGCTGGAACAGGCGACCGGATGGCCCGGAATACGCACGAGTTCATCCGCAGGTTCCTGATCCATGTCCTGCCGGACAGCTTCCACCGCATCCGGCATTACGGCCTGCTGGCCAGTTCGACCCGCAAGGCCAACATCACCAAGATCCGCGCCTTGCTCTGCGTCCAGCAGCCTGAACA
>JBPRGD010000206.1:0-23844 GCA_051428125.1 Candidatus Wenzhouxiangella sp. M2_3B_020 | reverse complement strand
CGACAACTCGGTCAAGGAAAGCTTCCACGGCCCGCGTGAATTCGTCGCCCCGCTGGCGCTGACGATCTTCGTGTGGGTGCTGCTGTGGAACCTGATGGACCTCATTCCGGTCGACTACCTGCCGCTGCTGGCCAGCAAGATGGGGCTCGACTACCTGCGCGTCGTGCCGTCGGCCGACGTCAATGCGCCGTTCGCGCTGTCGCTGTCGGTGCTGGTCCTGATTCTGGTCTACAGCGTCAAGGGCAAGGGCTTCGGCGGATTCGGCAAGGAACTGCTGTTCCACCCCTTCGGCAAGAACCCGCTGCTGTGGCCGGCCAACATCCTGCTCAACATCGTCGAGCTGGTGGCCAAGCCCGTGTCGCTGGCGCTGCGACTGTTCGGCAACCTGTACGCGGCCGAACTGATCTTCATTCTTATTGCCATGCTGCCGTGGTGGATCCAGTTCATCCCCGGCGGCGCGTGGGCGGTGTTCCATATTCTGGTCATCCCGCTGCAGGCCTTCATTTTCATGACGCTGACGATCGTGTACCTGTCGTTGGCGTATGAAGAACATTGATCGAACCAACCTATCGTTTGAACCCTAGAACCAGGCACTACTCCAGGAGATAAAAAGTGGAAGCACTCATCGCACAAGTCCAGGCCAGCACCGCCATCGCCGTCGGTCTGATCTTCGCCTTCGCCGCGCTCGGCACCGGTATCGGCTTCGGCCTTCTCGGCGGCAAGTTCCTCGAAGGCGCCAGCCGCCAGCCGGAACTGGCGGGCATGCTGCAGGTCCGCATGTTCATCATCGCCGGCCTGCTCGATGCGCTGTCGATCATCGGCGTGGCATTCGCGGCCCTGCTGCTGTTCGCCAACCCGCTGCTGGCTGCCATCGGCGGCTGATCGCGGGCGACGAACGAAACCGCCTCAAATCCTGATAACACCTTAGGGAAAGACTATGGATGTCTCTCTGGGCACGCTGATCGGCCAGGCCGGTACCTTCGTGGTGCTGGTGCTGGTGACGATGAAGTACGTGTGGCCGCCGCTGACCCAGGCCATGGAGGAACGCCGGCAGAAGATCGCCGAGGGCCTGGCGCAACAGGACGAGGCCGAGAAGGAACTGGCCAAGGCCCAGGAGCAGGCCGAGCAGATCATCCGCGACGCGCGGGCGAAGTCGGGCGAGATCATCGACCAGGCCAGCAAGCGCGGCAACGAGATCGTCGATCAGGCCAAGCAGGAAGCCATCGCCGAGCGCGACCGGCAGGTCGCCGCGGCCGAGGCCGACATCAAGCTGGCGTCCAACCAGGCGCGCGAGGCGCTGCGCGAGAAGCTCGCCGAGCTCACGATCGCCGGGGCCCAGAAGGTCATCGAGCAGGAGCTCGACTCCGATCGCCATCGCAAGCTGATCGACAAACTCGCCACGGAGCTCTGATTCGTCATGCTCGCCGAAACCACACTGGCACGGCCGTACGCGCGCGCTGCCTTCGGGCTGGCCGAATCGGCAGGCACCGTCGAGGAGTGGAGCGATTCGCTGGCGCGCGCGTCCGCGGCCGTCCGCGCCGAATCCATGCGCCAGGTCATCGGGCACCCCAAGGTGGACGACAAGCAGCTGACGGCGCTGTTCGACGAGGTGCTCGGCGACTCTGCGAGCGACGCGTTCGGCGGCTTCCTCAAGGTCCTGATGCACTATCGCCGCCTGCCCCTGCTTCCGGAGATCGCCGGGCAGTTCGAGCAGCTCAAGCGCGCCAGCGAGCAGCGGCTGAAGGTCAACGTGACCTCGGCGGTGGAAATGCAGCCCGACCAGGTCGACAAGCTGGCCGAGCGGCTCAAGGAGCGCTTCGGCACCGAGATCGAGATGGAAACCGACGTCGACTCGGACCTGATCGGCGGCCTGATCGTGCGCGCCGGCGACAAGGTCATCGACGCCAGCGTGCGCGGCCGACTCGAACAGCTCGGCCGACAGCTGGTGCGATAGCTCCGGCGGCCCACGAATTCACGAAACTGCGGTAACGCAACCGAACAGACGAGTAAACAAGCCATGCAGCAGACACTCAACCCGACCGAAATCAGCGAACTGATCCGCAAGCGCGTAGAGCAGTTCGACGCCGTCAGCGAGGCGCGCAACGAGGGCACGATCGTCAGCGTCTACGACGGCATCTGCCGGATTCACGGACTCGCGGACGCCATGCAGGGCGAAATGATCGAGTTTCCCGGTGACACCTACGGCCTCGCGCTGAACCTCGAGCGCGACTCGGTCGGCGTCGTCATCATCGGCGACTACGAGCATCTTCGCGAGGGCGACACCGCGCGGTGCACCGGCAAGATCCTCCAGGTGCCGGTCGGCGAGGCACTGCTGGGTCGCGTCGTCGACGCGCTTGGCGAGTCCATCGACGGCGCCGGCCCGATCGATGCGCAGGGTTCGGAACCGATCGAGAAGATCGCGCCGGGCGTGATCACGCGCCAGTCGGTCTCGCAGCCGGTGCAGACCGGACTGAAGTCGGTCGACTCGATGGTGCCCATCGGCCGCGGCCAGCGCGAGCTGATCATCGGCGACCGCCAGACCGGCAAGACCGCCGTGGCGATCGACGCGATCATCAACCAGAAGGGCACCGGCATCAAGTGCATCTACGTCGCCGTCGGCCAGAAGTCCTCGTCGGTGGCCAACGTCGTCGCCAAGCTTGAAGAGCATGGCGCGATGGAACACACCATCGTTGTCGCCGCCAACGCGTCGGACTCGGCGGCCATGCAGTACATCGCACCGTACGCCGGTTGCGCGATGGGCGAGTACTTCCGCGACCGCGGCGAAGACGCGCTGATCATCTACGACGACCTGACCAAGCAGGCCTGGGCGTATCGCCAGGTCTCGCTGCTGCTGCGCCGCCCGCCGGGACGCGAAGCCTACCCGGGTGACGTGTTCTACCTCCACTCGCGCCTGCTCGAGCGCGCCGCCCGCGTCAACGCCGAGTTCGTCGAGAAGAAGACCAACGGCGAAGTCACCGGCAAGACCGGCTCGCTGACGGCACTGCCGATCATCGAGACCCAGGCAGGCGACGTGTCGGCGTTCGTTCCGACCAACGTGATCTCGATCACCGACGGCCAGATCTTCCTCGAGACCGACCTGTTCAACGCGGGCATCCGCCCGGCCATCAACGCCGGTCTATCGGTCTCGCGAGTCGGCGGCGCGGCCCAGACAAAGATCATCAAGAAGCTCGGCGGCGGTGTGCGCCTGGCGCTGGCCCAGTACCGCGAGCTCGCGGCGTTCTCGCAGTTCGCCTCCGACCTCGACGAGGCCACGCGCAAGCAGCTCGAGCGCGGCGAGCGCATCACCGAGCTGATGAAGCAGCGGCAGTATTCGCCGATGTCGGTGGCCGAGATGGCCGTCAGCCTGTTCGCCGGCGCCGAAGGCTACCTCGACGACCTGCCGCTGGATCAGGTCGTGCCGTTCGAGCAGGCGCTCATCGACTACATGAAGAACTCGCACTCCGATCTCATGGACAAGATCAACGAGTCCGGCGACTGGAACGACGAAATCAAGGAAGAGATGAAGAAGGCGGTGGACGAGTTCAAGCAGACGGGAAGCTGGTAACAGGCATCTTCGCCTCGTAGGAGCGATCTCCCGATCGCGATTCGGAAATCGCTTCTAGGGCGTTCGCGCAACACGGAAATTTCGGGACCGAGAGCATGAGTGGATCCAAGGAAATCGTAGGCCAGATCAAGAGCATCAAGAACACGCGCAAGGTCACGCGCGCGCTGGAGATGGTCTCGGCGTCGAAGATTCGCAAGGCCCAGGACCGGATGGAGGCCTCGCGGCCGTACGCGCGGATGATCCGGCAGGCGATCGGCCACCTTGCCCACGCCAACCCGGAGTACAAGCACCCGTTCACGCAGGCGCACGACAAGATCGAGCGCGTCGGCTACGTGATCATCTCCAGCGATCGCGGCCTCTGCGGCGGCCTGAACAACAACCTGTTCCGACAGCTGCTGCGGCGCTTCCGCGAGCATCGCGAGGCCGGCCAGGAAGTCCGCCTCGTGCTCATCGGCCGCAAGGCGCAGCAGTTCTTCAAGAACATCCGCGTCGACATCGCGGCCGCGGTGCAGGACCTGGGCGAGCAGCCGCAGGTCGAATCCCTGATCGGCGCGATCAAGATCATGCTCGACGAGTACCGCGACGGCACCACCGACGAACTGCACGTCTGCTACAACAACTTCGTCAACACGATGACCCAGGAGGTCACCGTCGACCAGGTCCTGCCGCTGCCCCCGGCCCAGGAAGAGCCGATGCTCAAGTACTGGGACTACCTGTACGAGCCGGATCCCGAGTCGCTTCTCGACGACCTGCTCGTGCGCTACATCGAATCGCTGATCTACAACGCGACGCTGGAGAACCTGGCCAGCGAGCACGCCGCGCGCATGGTCGCGATGAAGAACGCGTCCGACAACGCGAACAACCTGATCGACGAGCTGAACCTGGAATACAACAAGGCCCGCCAGGCCGCGATCACGCAGGAGCTCTCCGAGATCGTCGGCGGCGCGGCGGCAGTTTGATTAATGGAGTAAATAGGAAATAGTGAATCGTAAATAGAAAAGACGAATTCGCATGATGGCGATTTCACTATTTACTATTTTCTATTCACTATTTACACGATGGATTGAAACCCAGCGGCTTCGACGAGCAACAACGAAGCCCGAGGATCGAAACGAGGAACACAATGAGCAACGGTAAAATTGTCCAGATCATCGGCGCCGTCGTCGACGTCGAGTTCGAGCGCGACGATGTCCCGCGTGTCTACGATGCGCTGATCGTCGAAGAGGGCGACATCATGCTGGAGGTCCAGCAGCAGCTGGGCGACGGCGTCGTCCGCGGTATCGCGCTGGGCTCCACCGACGGCCTCAAGCGCGGACTCGAGGTCCGCAACACCGGTGAGGCCATTACCGTGCCGGTCGGCAAGGAAACCCTCGGCCGCATCATGGACGTCATGGGCAACCCCATCGACGAGATGGGCGACATCGGCGAACAGGAGCGCATGCCGATCCACCGCAAGCCGCCGACCTTCGAGGAACAGGCCTCGAGCAACGAGCTGCTGGAAACCGGCATCAAGGTCATCGACCTGGTCTGCCCGTTCGCCAAGGGCGGCAAGGTCGGCCTGTTCGGCGGTGCCGGCGTCGGCAAGACCGTCAACATGATGGAGCTCATCCGCAACATCGCCATCGAGCACGAGGGCTACTCGGTGTTCGCCGGCGTGGGCGAACGTACCCGCGAGGGCAACGACTTCTACCACGAGATGAAGGACTCCAACGTCCTCGACAAGGTCTCGCTGGTCTACGGGCAGATGAACGAGCCGCCGGGCAACCGTCTTCGCGTGGCGCTGACGGGCCTGACCATCGCCGAGAAGTTCCGCGACGAAGGCCGCGACGTGCTGATGTTCATCGACAACATCTACCGTTACACGCTGGCCGGGGTCGAGGTTTCCGCGCTGCTGGGCCGCATGCCGTCGGCCGTGGGCTACCAGCCGACGCTGGCCAAGGAAATGGGCGACCTGCAGGAGCGCATCACGTCGACCAAGACCGGCTCGATCACGTCCATCCAGGCCGTCTACGTGCCGGCCGACGACCTCACCGACCCGTCGCCGGCCACGACGTTCGCCCACCTCGACGCCACCGTCGTGCTCTCGCGCCAGATCGCGGAACTCGGCATCTACCCGGCCGTGGATCCGCTGGACTCGACATCGCGCCAGCTCGACCCGCTGGTCGTCGGCCAGGAGCACTACGACGTCGCGCGCAAGGTGCAGGGCACGCTGCAGCGCTACAAGGAGCTCAAGGACATCATCGCGATCCTCGGCATGGACGAGCTGTCGGAGGAAGACAAGCAGACCGTGGCGCGCGCGCGCAAGGTCGAGCGCTTCTTCTCGCAGCCGTTCTTCGTCGCAGAGGTCTTCACCGGCTCGCCGGGCGTCTACGTCTCGGTCAAGGACACGATCCGCGGCTTCAAGGGCATCGTCGACGGCGAATACGACCACCTGCCCGAGCAGGCCTTCTACATGGTCGGTACGATCGAGGAGGCGGTGGAGAAGGGTGAGAAGATGCTCGGAAAGAAAGCCGCCTGAGGCCGCGCCCTTCGCCCGCTGGCTTCGTTTTCGGGCCGGATCGAAATGCTCATGTACTGATTTGTACACTCCGCTTTCGATCCGACCCTCAACCCTCGCCAGCGAACGAATTTCGCGCCCTCAGGTGGGCTCGATCGGGCATCGTTCGAACCGCTTAGCAGCAACGAGACAATTCAATGGCTTCGAAAATTCAATGTGACATCGTCAGCGCCGAGGCGGAGATCTTCTCCGGCGAGGCGTCGATGGTGGTCGTGACCGGCGAGGAAGGCGAGCTCGGCATCGCCCCGCGCCATGCGCCGCTTCTGACCCGGATCAAGCCCGGGCAAGTGCGCGTGATGCTGCCCGACGGCGGCGAGGAGTTCTACTACGTCTCCGGCGGCATGCTCGAGGTCCAGCCGCACGTCGTCACGGTGCTGGCCGACACGGCGGCGCGTGCCGAGGATCTTGACGAAGCCGCGGCCGTCAAGGCCAAGGAAGAGGCCGAGCGCGCGTTGTCAGACCGCACCGCCCAGATGGAGATGGCCGAGGCCCAGGCGCAGCTGGCCGAGGCCGTAGCACAGCTCGCGGCGCTGGAACGGCTTCGCAAGAACCTCAAGCGCTGACGCGATTCCCGTCCTTCGGCGGATGCCGCGGCATCCGCCTCCTGGAAGCCGGCATCGTTCGGCACCTTCCTCCCGACCGGTAGTCCGGGTCCTTCGGTCCGGCTCCTCGCATGCCCGTGCGGCGAACGCCCGTAGTCTCGTTCCAACGCGCGCCAGAACGACCGCAGTTCAAGGGATTCCGCGCCGCGGCGCGATTAGAGCGCGCCCTCTAATCTGATATGCTAGCCGCACGCCAGGTACAAAAAGGTGACGGAATGCGAAGTTCAGTTTCGTTGGTGGTATTGACGCTGTGCTTGGTGCTCGGGGGATGTGGTCAAGGGGATGCACCGATATCGAACGAACGCCTGATCGAGAGTTTTCAAGAGGGTCGAACCGGCATCTGGGTCAGCGCCGAGGCGTCCGTGAGCCAGGTCGTCGGCGACGAGACCATCGGCGGCACGACCTATCAGCGCTTTTCGATCCGACCGAACGAGGAAATCGAGGTCGTCGTTCGGCATGCGCTCGACGAGGCCGACCGCGTGCCGGTCGAGCGCGGCGATAACATCCGGGTGCAGGGTTACTACGAGTGGGACGCGCGCGGCGGATTCATCTCGCGCACCTACGCCGATCCGGACCAGCCCGGTGGTGGCGGTTGGATCGAGCACGACGGCCAGCGCTACGACTGACGCAGCCCGCCGGCGTCTACGGAATTTTTGCCCCGATCCCGTCGCGGACGTAGCCGCGACCTACGCGGGTTGCCGGGTCGGCGCTGGGTGGCCGACGGGATGCCCGGCCGTTGGCTCCTGCAATCTCGGCCCGATTCCTCGTCGCCGACGTGGCCGGGACCTGCGCGGCTTACAGGTCGGCCCTACGCGGCCGACGGGATGCCGGCCCCGCAGATGCGAAATCGACCCGACCTAGCCCGAGAAATACTCCGGCTCGGCGCCGCGGATTTCGCCGACGTTGGCGCTTTCGTGGATGCGTAATTGCACCGGTCGCTCGAACACCAGCGGGCCGGCGACCTCGCAGTCGGCGTGGATCTCGACCAGCACCGGCTCGTCGAAATCGCCGCTGCGCGGCTTGCTGACGCGCAGCTCGCCGAGAACGCGGCTGCCCTGGGCCAGTACCATGCCGCCGTTGTAGTTCTCCAGCGCGCCGACGGTCGCGCCTTCCAGCCGGATCTGGCCGTTGACCGCGGCGACGAGCCCATCGACGACCGCGTTCTCGCCGACGAGCACCCGTCCGTTGACGGTCTCCACCGCCCCGGCGACCTCGGCGTCGGCGCCGATCTCGATGTTGCCGTTGACGCCTTCGATCGAGTCCGCACTGGCCCCCGGCCCCAGAGAGATCTTGCCGTTGACCGTCTCGACGTGCCGCACGGAACTGCCGCGGCCGATCGAGACCGAGCCGTTGACGGTCTTGGCGCTGCCGCTGACGGTGCTGTCGGCGCCGACGGTCACGGAACCGTTGACCGTATTGAGGCTGCGGTCGACGGTTTCACCATCGCCGACCGAGAGGTCGCTGTTGATGCTGAAGCAGCCGCCCAGCAACAGGACGGCAAGCAGGGCAATCAGGCGAACACGCATGGCGGGCTCCCTCGCATTGGAACGGACAACCATCCTAGCCAATCCGTCGACCGTTGCGCCATTGCCGGAAGTCATGGGGATCGACCATGACGATCAGCCGGACGCGATCTTACCGGGCATCAGCCATTCCTGCGCATCCGCCATTTCGGGAACGGCGGCATCTTCCAGCCCGGCGAAGTCGAACAGCCCGGTGTCGCAGAGCTGCGACGGCGCGACGTTGGTCAGCGCCTTGAAGATGGTTTCGGTGCGTCCGGGCTGGCGCCCGTCCCACTCTGCGAGCATGCCCTTGACGACCTGCCGCTGCAGGTTCGGCTGCGAGCCGCACAGGTTGCACGGGATGATCGGGTAGCCGCGGACCTCGGCGAGCTTCGCCAGGTCGGATTCGCGGCAGTAGGCCAGCGGCCGGATCACGATGTTGTCGCCGTCGTCGCTCCTCAACTTCGGAGGCATGGCCTTCAGCGTCCCCCCGTAGAGCAGGTTGAGGAAGAAGGTCTCGACGATGTCGTCGAGGTGGTGACCCAGCGCGATCTTCGTGAACCCGTTTTCCTTCGCGTAGGTGTATAGGTTGCCGCGGCGCAGCCGGGAGCACAGCCCGCACGTCGTCTTCCCCTCTGGAACGACCTGCTTGACCACCGAGTAGGTGTCGCGCTCGATGACGTGGAAGTCGACCCCGATCGACTCGAGGTATTCCGGCAGCACGTGCTCCGGGAAACCCGGCTGCTTCTGGTCGAGGTTGACCGCGAACAGCTCGAAGTCCACCGGCGCGCGGCGCTGGAGGCTGAGCAGCAGGTCCAGCATCGCGTAGCTGTCCTTGCCGCCGGACAGGCAGACCATCACCCGGTCGCCGTCGCGGATCATGCCGTAATCGCCGATCGCCTTGCCGACCAGCTTGCGAAGCTTCTTGAATTGCTTGTCGGCGTTGTACTTGGCGGCCTGTGCCGGTGCGCTCATGGTGCGTCCGATTCCCGAAAACCAGAAAGGATATCTGAAATCAGGCACCTGCGTCGGAATTCGAACTTCTCGGCGCTCGATAAGGGTCGGGCGATACAGTACGCCCGAGCAACCAGAATCCGGGTCAGAACCCCTCCTTGCTCAAACTTGCAGCGTACGCCCATTCCTGCATTCAGGCCGCCGGCAAGGAAATGCCGGCGACGGTCAGCCTGCCCTGGACGTTGGCATCGCCGGCCACGTCCAGCGGCGCGACCACGGCCTGGGCAGCAATGGCGTAGGGTGAGGCGTTGACCGCCTGGCCCGGCAGCAGCGCGGTGAAAGCGCCGCCATTGGCGCCGTCGCGCACCCGGGCCTAGACCCGGTAGCTTCCGCCGGCCTCGAACGGCGCACCGGTGAAGTCGGCCGGCAGCGAGAACAGCCCGCCGGTGACGGTCACGTCGTCGAACGCGTTGACGTCGATGGCGCTGCCGGCGGTATCGACGTTGTAGAGCGCGAGCTCGAAGTCGTAGGCGCCCTCGGAAGCCGTTCCGGCCTCGGTCAGGTAGCCCTGGTAGGTAAAGGTGCTGGTCTGGCCACTTGCCCCCAACGGCAACATCGCGATGCACAGTAGGAATCTAGCGATCATGGTGCATCTCCTCGCTTGGGACGTCCGGTGTCTCGGCGGCGCTTCGAATTCGTCGCGGAAGATCAGGCTGCCGACCGCACGCGGCTGCGGAAACAGGAATCCGCTGTAAAGCTCGAAGCCATCGCCGCTCGAACGGGAGCCGAGCGGCTCGCCGATCGCCACGATCGCCTCGAACGGGCCGCCTCCGGCCGTGGCGCCCCCGTCCGGAATTCCGGCGCGCTCGAGCTGCTGCGCGAATGCGGTGCTGGCGATCAGACCCACCAGCAGACCAGGCAAACGCAGAAGCACACTTCGGTTCACGAGTCCCCAGTTCATCGTGCAAGGGGAAGGGTTTCGAACTGATCGAGGAACAACACGTCACCGAAGTCCTCGTAGGCGCCGATGTCGCACGGCGTATCCGACGGCGTCGGTCGTGGCCTGCCACGCTGGTCGAAGGACAAGGAAGCTCCGGTCGCCCCGTCGCAGCCGGCAGGATCCCCGCCTTCGATCGCGGGACTGCCCGGTTCCAAGGCATGGGTCGGCGTCGGGCCCCCGTTGTCGGCCAGCGGTGCCAGGCCGGCATCCAGCGGGTTCGCAGGCGTCCCGACCAGATCGCCGAGAATCGCGTCCGTGAAGCCGGTACATGAACCGCCGGCTGCACCGATCACATTGAATCCGCCCGTCGTGAACGCGCCCGAACAGTCCGGCGCTTCACCGCCCGCATCGATGTTGCCGGCCGCGATGGAATTGCGCAACGTGACGGGCCGAGCCGCATTGGGTTGGTCGACGCCTCCCCCGTTTCCGACGCCGTCGCCGTCGGCGTCGGCGCGATTACCGGTCAGCGTGACGTTGTGAAGCACGTTGTCCAGCGCCTGCGCTTCGATCGCGCCGCCCGACCGGTCGGCATTGTTGCCCGAGAACGAACTGTTGACGATGGTGAGCCCGTCTCCGCCGACGCTGATCGCGCCACCGTCGCCCCCGCCGCTAACGGAATTGCCGGTGAACGTTGATCGCGAAATCTCGGTAACGTGCCCGGTGCCGTCGACACGGATGGCGCCGCCGGGAGCAAATCCTCCCTGCGATTCGTTCGACTCGAACAAGCTGTCGCGAATGGTCGTCAGTCGATCGGCACTGCCGGTCCGTATGGCACCGCCGCCGAAGTCGGTCGCGATATTGCGCGTGAAGCGGCAGCGCTCGACGGTCAGGTCCGAGACGCTACGGATCGCCCCTCCGTCGGCCGCGGCATTGTCCTCGAACGCGCAATCCCGGATAGTGGTCGGCGCCGCCACGCGCAGCGCCCCTGAATCGCCCGAAGACGCATTGCGGAACGTCAACCCTTCGATGATCGTATCGTCGAGCACCGAGAGTATACGTTGGCTGTTGCCGATGCCCGATCCATCGATCGCAAGCGTGCTCGCCCCGGGTCCGCTGATTTCGACGGCTTCACTGATCGAGCCCAGGCTCGACGAGAGATTGATCGAGCCCGAGATGCCCGCATTGAAGAGAATCCGGTCAACCGTCGGCTCGGGCGCGCCGGCCGCGCATTCTCCCGTCGATGTCCCGGAGGTCGCGTTCCCGTTGGCCGCGATGATGGCTTCGCGCAGCGTGCATTCGCCGTCGTCGGCGAGCACGTCAGCCATGGAATTGACGACGATCCCATCGTTGGTGAAAGCCGCGTCGATCGAGCGGGCCGAATCCATGATCACCTGGCAACTGCCGTTGCCGCTGCAGTCGCCGCCCCAGCCGACAAACTGATTGGCGGGGTCGGCGAGAGGTTGCAAATCAACAACGGTGCCGGGTGCGAAATCGGCGCTGCATGTACCTGGACACGAGATCCCGGCCGGCGAACTGGTCACCTGTCCGTTCCCGAAGACCTGGACAGTCAGACTGAACGGCTCCTGCGAGAACGTAGCCTGGACGGACCGGGCCTGATCCATGGTGACCTGGCACGAGCCGGTTCCGGTGCAGTCGCCGGTCCAGCCGTCGAACGCGAAGCCCGCGTCCGGCGTGGCGGTCAACGTGACCGCAGTGCCCTCGCCATAGTCCTCGCTGCAGTCGCCGGGGCAATTGATGCCCGCCGGCGAGCTGGCGACGCTGCCGCTGCCGGAAACCTGGACGGTCAGCGGATGGACGATCTGCGTGAAGGTCGCGGTGACCGACCGGGCCTGGTCCATCGTGACCTGGCACGAACCGGTGCCGGCGCAGTCGCCGCTCCAGCCGTCGAACGTGAAACCCGGATCGGCGGCGGCAGTCAAGTCGATGACCGTGCCTTGTGCATACGATTCGCTGCAGTCGCCGGGGCAATTGATACCCGCCGGCGAGCTGGTGACGCTGCCGCTGCCCGAAACCTGGATTGTAAGGACGTCCTGATTCTGCGAGAACGTAGCCTGGACGGACCGGGCCTGGTCCATCGTGACCTGGCACGAACCGGTGCCGGCGCAGTCGCCGCTCCAGCCGTCGAACGCGAAGCCCGGATCGGCGGTTGCACTCAGTTCGACGACCGTACCCTGAGCGTACGACTCGCTGCAGTCGCCGGGGCAGGCGATGCCGGCCGGCGAGCTGGTGACGTTGCCGCTGCCGGAGACCTGCACGCCGAGCGTGAACGTCGGCGGTTTCGCTGCCTCGGCCGCGCCGATGTCGCAACGAGCGGTGCCGTCTGCGTCTCCATCGGCTTCGCGGGCCAGGCCGCGCTGATCCGTGGCCAGCGCAACGCCGTCGGCGCGCAGGCAGCCGGAAGGATCTGCAGCATCGAGAAGGGGGCTGCCCGACTGCGGCAGTCGCGTCCGTGTCGGACCGCCGTTGTTGGCCACGTTGCCCAGCACCGGCGATAGCGGACTCGCCAGATTCCCGGTCTGGTCGCCGGTGATCGCGCCGAACGAGCAGTCGTTGACCGCGCCGATCAGGTTGTAGCCGTCACTGACGGGCTGGTCGGCGCAGTCCGGGCCGGAGCCGCCGGGCGCATCGTTTTCAGCGATGACGGTGTTGCGCAGCAGCACGTCCTGTGCTTGCCCGGCAATGCCGCCCCCGCGGCTACCGGAGTCGTTGCCGTTGGCCGTGTTCTGCGTGATCGTCGAGCTGGCAATGGTCGCGGTGTTGGGCGGCGCGTTGACGAGCCACAGCGCGCCCGCGTCATCGCCGGCCGCGTTCCCGTGGAACGTGCTGTTGGTGATCTGTACGTCCGGACCCGAAAGGAATGCCGCGCCTCCGCTGCGCGCGGCATCATTGTTCTCGAACGTGGAGCGCCGGATTCGTATGGCGTGGTTCGAAGAGGCGCTGTGGATCGCGCCGCCGTCGCCAGCGCTGACGTTGCCGCTGAAAGTCGTGTCGACGACCGACAGCCCGATGATCTCGCCGGGATCGAAGTTGCTGGGCACGGACAGAAAGATGGCGGGCCCGTTGCCGCCTGAGTTGTCGACGAATTCGGTGGCGGTGATATCCACGATCGCGGGTCCGCTGGTCGCCGATACAACCAACGTGCCGCCGACGGCATTCGTCATCTGGTTGTTGAAGAAGCGGCAATTGTCGATCGTGAGCCTCGTTCCTCCCGTGTCCCCCCGGAAGGAGATCGCGCCGCCGCCGTTCTGGGTCGTGCTGTCGCGGATGCCGCAATCGCTGAGCGACAGGTCGGCCGGCGTGCTCATCCGGATCGCCGCTTTGCCCGATCCGCCGGCTTCGCGCAGCGTGAGTCCGCTGACGATCAGGTCCGAAGCCGACGTCAGGATTTCGTCCGTGCCGTCTCCGCGAATCGTCAACGTCGTGCGGCCGGGTCCGGTCATGACGAGCGGTTCGGTGATCTCGGGTAGAGGGGTGCCGCCAATGTTGATGGTGGCCGGAACGACATAGGGCGGGAACGTGATGAAGTCGGTTCCGGACACACCGTTCGGGCATTCGCCGGCGCTCGCGCCCGAAGCCACGTTCGTGTTCGCAGCCACGATCGCCTCCCGCAGCGTGCAGAAGCCGTCGTCGGCTACCGCGTCGGCGGTTGTGTTGACCGGGATCGTCGCGGCGTGGGCGGCGCTCGCGAGGGCGGCGAGCGCGAACATCGTCGTGATGCGGTTCATGGCAGTTCTCCGATGCGAAGGAAATGGTTGTCGCCGACCCAGAAGCCCTCCCACGGCGGCGACTTCGGCGCCCGGTCGGGCGCGCCTTCCCCGGCGACCATGCTCAGTTCGAAGGCCTGGGCGATGCCCCCGGGCCGGAGCTCGTCGTCGGTGATGGCAACGAGGACCGGCAACCGCCACTGGATCGGGCGACCGAACAGGTCCTCCGCCGCGACCTGCCACGGGCCGGTCACCGAGACGGCCAGGATTTCCTGCGGACGCGCCTCGCTTCGGCCCCAGTCGCGGTCGTCGGCCAGATACTCCTGGATCGAGACGGCAAGGTCGTCGACGCCGCCGGGCCCCTCGAAGCCGTCGACGTGGTCGGGCCACGCGGCCGAATCGATGCGGGCCATCTTCTCGTCGCGCTTGTCCTCTGCGAGCCGGGCCACTTCGCCGCGCAAGCGGTTCAGGCGCGGATTGGTGGGGTCGATTCGCTGGCCGAGGCGGACCATCTCGGCGGCCTCGTCCAGGCGCTGCTGCTGGATCCTGGCCGAGTAGTCGTCGATGTCGGCCAGGCGGCTGGCGATGTGTTCGGCGACCGTCTCGGCGCTGACCTCGCGGGTCCGTTCCAGTTTCTCGAGAAACGCGTACATCTCGGCGGAGTTGTACGTCACGCGGGAGTTCGACGACGAGGCGTCGGCTCCGGCGGCATCCAGCGCCTGCTGGATCTCGGTTTCGTCGCTGCCGTAGCGCTCGGCGAATTCCAGCAGGAACGGACGCATCGCGTCGCCGGCCCGTTCGGCCGCCTCGATCACCTCGAGGGCTTCGCGCACGGCTTCGGCTGAATCGGAGTAGACGACGCTGCGGCCGTGGATGGCTCTCATGGCATCGTCGTATTCCATGCGCAAGGTCAGCACGCGTTCGGCGTCGGCCGTTGCGTCGGCGCCGGCCGATGCAGCGACGGCGGCAGCCCCGGCGGCTTTCGATTCGGCCTGCTCGATCGCGACCGCCAGCGCTTCGATCCGCTCGCGCACCGTGACGACCTCGCCGCTGCCCTTCGCACCCGGATATTCGGCCAGGAACGTCTCGAGTTCGTCGGTCGCGTCGTCCCGGCCGCCTTTCGCGCCCTTGAGCGCGAGTGCGGCCATGTCTTCGCGCTCGGCCTTGCGGAAGGCTTCCAGCCGTTTTTCGGCGTTGTTGACGGTCGTTTCGATCTGCTGGAGCTCGAATTTCTGCTTGCGCGACAGCCCGGCCGGTTCCGATTCACTCGCTGCCGCGGGCCGGCCGGCGGACTCGACCGCTTTCCCGGTCGATTGGCTCGACGCTCCGGCGACCACCTCGGCGGGAGATGCCGAGGGTTCGGCGCCGTCGACCGAGGCCGCCAGACGATTCAGTCGTTCCCGGGCGCTTGCGACCTGCGGATGCGAGGTCAGCTCCGGATGACGCGACACCAACTGCTCGAGCCGGTCGCGCGCCTGGGCCAGGTTCCGGTTCGCGCCTTTCTGTGCCATGGCCGCCGCGCCCTCGTGGCCGGCGCTGTCGATTCGCTCCAGGTCCTTGTCGACGTTGTCGAGGCTTCGTTGCACCTGGTCGATCCGGAACTGCTCGCTGGAGTCCAGCGGCGGCGTCGCCGATGCGCCGACCGCCGCGCACAGCACGACGACTTGGAATAAACCAGTGAACATCAGAGATTTCATGCCGATCCTCCCGGTTGCAGCGAACGCGGCGCGGCCTCCGGGCCACCGGTTGGATCCGGTGAGCGTCGGCGCGCCAGCGCCTCTCGCCTTGGACCTGCAAGCACCGCGCCAACCCGAGAAAGGCACGTAGAATCAGGGAGCTGGGAGAGGAGGTAGGGCGGCTAGTGTCTCGAGGACGAGACACCCTGTATCAGTGTCTCAGCGACGGATCTCGAGTTTCTTGAGCCGGCGGTAGAACGTGGCCCGGCTGATGCCCAGCGAACGGGCCGCCGCGCTGGCATTGCCGTCGGCGGCGGCCAGAGCCTGCTCGATGGCGCGGCGTTGCGCTTCGGCGCTGGCCGTCTGTAGCGCTTCGGGCGCGGCCTCGCCGGCGGCAGTCACGTCGGCCGACAGGAACTCGCGCGTCAGCAATTCGCCGTCGTCGATGAACAGTGCGGCGCGATGCATTTCCTGCTCCAGTTCGCGGACGTTCCCGGGCCAGTCGTACGCGCACAAGATGTCCATGGCCGACCGGCTGATGCCGGCCGGCGCTCGGCCGGCCCGCTCGGCCGCACGGGACAGGAAATGCGCTGCGAGCTGCGGAACGTCCTCGGTGCGCTTCCGCAGCGGGAGCAGTTCGACGCGCCAGCCGGAGAGCCGGTGCACGAGATCGGCCCGGAGGCGGCCCGTCTCGCCGCTGCGCGCCGACACGGATCGGTTCGTCGCGGCGATCACCCGCACGTCGACGGTCCGCGGCCGGCGCGCGCCGACGGCGACGACTTCGCGTTCCTGCAGTACGCGCAGCAGCTTCGCCTGGCTGTCGTCCGGCATCTCGGTGATCTCGTCGAGCAGCAACGTGCCCCCGTCGGCCTGCGCGAATCGTCCCTCGCGGGCCGTGACGCCGGTGGCGACACCGGCCTTGATGCCGAACAGTTCCGCCTCGAGGAGATCGCGGGACAGTGCGGCGCAATTGACGGCGACGAAAGCCCCGGCGCGCCCGCTGGCGGCGTGAACGAACCGGGCGAGCAGTTCCTTGCCGGTGCCGGTCTCTCCCTGGATCAGCACGCTGAGCGCACTCGGCGCAACGCGCTCGGCCCGATCGTAGATTTCGCGCATGGCACGGTTGGCCGTGACCGGCTCCGGCCGCGCGGCTCGAGCGTCGGCTTCCGGCGCCGGTGCACGCGGGAGCCGGCCGTGGGCCAGGCTGTCGACGAGGTCCAGCAGGTGCGCGCACAGGGTCATCGCGGGGGCGGCGTTGATGCGTTCCGGCCGCGGCCCCCGGGCCAGGATCCGGAAGCGGCCTGCCGCGCGCCGATCGACGTTGCCATCGGAATCGATCCGCGAGCCGGCCAGCGCTTGTCCTCCTTCGGCCTCCACGGCGAAATCCAGAGCGCCGAAATCGGCGCGAAGGACGGCGTAAATCCGGGCCGCGAGGGTCACCGGGTCGGGTCGCAGCCGCGCCAGCGACAGCAACTCGGGGAACGTCTCGATCGCGAAGCGGCTCGAGCTCTCGGCGACCAGCGTCGCCGCAGCGTGCGCCGGCGTCACCCGTTTTCCGCCAGACGCGGGAGCTCGCGATGCGATGCGCACGGCGGGCCGCGTGTCGTCCTCGGCTATCGGCCAGAGTTCTGCGACGACAAGCCCGAACTCCAGTTCCGCGTGGTCGCGGACCGTCTCCGGGCCGGCCAACGGGCGATGGCCCACCGACGTGCCGTTGCTCGAATCGAGATCCTCGACGACGACGGCGTCGTCGGACACGGTGAGCCCGGCGTGGCGTCGCGAAACCGTGGGGTGATCGATGCGGACGTCGGCATCGGCACCGCTGCCGAGTACGGAGCGCCCTTGCACGAGCGGAATCCGGCGTCCGGATTCGGGAAATACCAGCTGCCAGGCCATGGCCGGAGTGTATCACTACTGAGACAGAGCGCCACTTGCAGCGACCCGGTGAACTCGCCAGAATGACGCCATGGAGGGCTTTTCGACGGCAGTGTTATTCGCCGAGGGTGCCACGTCCCAGGTGTTTCGCGCCTTGCACGAGGCATCGGGCACGCCCGTGGCAGTCAAGGTGCTCAAGACCGTCGACGGCGAGCAGCTGCGGCGGTTCCGCTTCGAGGCCGACGTGTTGCGGCGGCTCGACCACCCGGGCATCGCTCGGCTGGTCGATGCAGGCGAGTGGGACGGCCGGCCGTTCATCGCGACCGAGTTCATCGACGGCGCGCCGTTCGACCGGGCGCTGTCCGGCCGCTCTCTGGAGACGGTGGTACGGGCGTTCGTCAAGGCCGTCGATGCCCTGGCCCACGCCCACGACCGGGGGCTGCTGCACCGCGACCTCAAGCCCGCCAACGTGCTCGTCCGCGACATCGACGGCGAACCCGAGCCAATCGTCGTGGACTTCGGGCTGGCCGCCGATGTCGACGCGCCCGCGGAGACTGCGTCGGGTGCGCTGCTGGGAACCCCCGCGTTCATGGCCCCCGAGCAAGCGCACGGCGACCGGCAGTCGGTCGACCGGCGCACCGACCTCTACGGCCTGGGCACGGTGCTCTACGCGACGCTGGCCGGTCGCGCCCCTTACGAAGCGCCCTCATCCGGCGACCTGATCGCGGCCATCCTGGCCGGGCCCCCGCCGCGCCCCGGTGCGGGCGTGCCGCGGCGGCTCGAGGCGATCATCGACTGCGCGATGGCGCGGCGACCGGAGAACCGCTACGACAGTGCTCGCAGGCTGGCCGCGGATCTCGACGCGTGGCTGGACGGCCAGGGCGTACGCGCGATGCGCGGCTTCCGGTGGCGGCTGGCCGGCCGAACGATCCGCCGACATCGCTGGGCCACCGCTGCGGCATCGGCGCTGGCGGTCGTGCTCGTGCTTCTGGGCCTGCAGCAGATCTGGCTCGAATCCCGCTCGGCGGAACGCCAGGAACGCGCGCTGCAGCTCAACGAACGGCTTGCGCGCAATCGCGAGCAGATGCGACTGGCGCACCTCGCGCCGCGCCACGACATCACGCCGGCTCGCGAGCGCCTGGAACGCGAGATCGAGGCGCTTGAGCGCATGGCGAGACAACCGGCCAATCGCGACGCACCGGTGCTTCGGCTGGTGCTGGGGCAGATGCTGCTCGATGCCGGCGAAACAGCGGATGCGGTCGTGGTGCTCGAGAGCGCCCGGCGCCAGGGCTGTCGCTCGGAGCGATGCGCAGCCGCACTTGCGCTTGGCCATCTTCGGCTTTACGAACAGAACCTGGAGCGGCAACTGGCATTCTCCGGTAGCGCCACGGATCGCGGCGCGTCGCCCGAACTGGTGCGAGCACGCGAACTGGTCGCGGAAAGCGGCCTGTCCGGCCTGGCGGACCTGCGTCTCGCCGCGCTGTCCCGCCCCCTCGAAGAGGTGGTTCGTCGCGTCGAATTGCGCGTGGCCGACGAGCCCTGGCAATACGACGCGCTGCTCGCGCTGGCCGAATCCCGGTACCGTGCCGGACTGGAAGCGGTACGGGCCGACAGGCTGGACGAGGCGATGCGCCTCCTCGGCGCGGCCGAGAACGATTTCGATCGTGCACGGGCGATCGCGCGCAGTCTTCCGGCCGCCTACCTGGGCGCGTGCCGCGCGCGCGCCCGCCGCATGGAAATCGTGACCACCGGCCGCGTCGTCGCCGAAATTCCGCTGGCTGACCTTTCCGACAGCTGCCGTCTGGCTGCAACGGTGCTGCCGGGCCACGTGGCGGCGTATTCCATGCCGGCCCTTGTGCTCGAACGGCTGGCGGTCCAGGCGCGCCGGGCCGGGTCCCACGATCTTGCCGCCGGCTTCATCGAGCAGGCCCTGGAGGTCATGGATCGCGCGCCGCATGACCTCCTGGATCAGCCTGCGCTGCAGACCGCGCGCGCCCGGGTACTGATGACGGCGGTGCGCGCCCGGCAGCTCGAGCCCGACGATGCGGCGGCGCACCTGCGCGAGGCGCTGGCGCTGTCGCGATCGGCCACCGAGGCGGACCCGAATTCGACCGCGTCATGGCACGCACGTGCAATCGCGCTCGGCCTGCTCAGCGCACGCCCGGTAAACGATGCCCCGGCGCTGGCACGGGAGGCCGTGGAGATCGCCGAACGCGTTGCGCAGCGTTGGCCACAGCATCGCGGGGTGCGCAATCTTCTCGGCAGCACGCTGCTCGACCTGGCCTATCGCCAGCGGCTCGAGGGCGGATCGGGACGGGACACGCTGCAACGTGCCCTGACGGTCCTGCAGCGACTGGTCGATGACGCACCCGACTACGACTCCGCGCGCAACAACCTCGGCATGGCGTACTGGGAGCTGGCGATGCACGAAATGGGCGCCGGGGGTGATTTCAGAACGCCCGAACGAAGGGCGCGAAGCGAGTTCCGTCGCATCCTGGATCGGACGCCGGACCATCCGAGCGCGAAGATCAACCTCTCGAGTCTCAATCTGACGCTGGCCGAGATGCTGATCGAGCACGATCGACCGCCGGGCGATCGCACGGATCGCTCGATCGCCCTGCTCGGCGAACTTCGCGAGACCGGAGAGTATTTCGCCTGCGATATGGCATACGCGTACTGGCTCAAGGTGCGCGCCGCGACCGAGTCGGATCCGGCAGACCGCTGGCGCGGGCTCGCGATGGATCACGCCGCGGCCGGCGAGGGGGCCGACTGCGCCCATGTGCTTGCCGCGGTCCAGGGCGGCTGAAGCGGATTGGCTTCGCGTCGTCTCGCTGCTAGACTGGCAGGCCGATTCGCGATCGATTCGCGCGGGCGGTCCGACGGAGAACGGGATGGACGAATCCCCTGCAGAAATCGCCGAAATCCTGGCCGATCTGCGCACCCAGCACCGCGACCTGGACGATGCCATCGAGCGGCTGGCCGAGTCGTCCGCGACCAACCAGCTGCAGCTGACCCGGTTGAAGAAGCGCAAGCTCCGGCTCAAGGACCAGATCGCCTGGTGGGAATCGAAGATGATTCCCGATCTGGACGCCTGATTCACCGCAGCTGGCGGACACTTCGGGCATGCCGAAAGACCGATTGACGAGGGGTTTCCCCGACCCCATACTGTAGCGTATGGAAGCGATCAGAAGCCTCAACGACCACGAAGTCAGGCGCCGTCAGATCTGGACCGACGACGGCGTCCGCCTCGACGTGCGCTACCTTGGACACGAGCGCGCGCCCTGCGTGCTGCTCGCCCATGGGTTCGGACAGACCCAGTTCGCTTGGGCCGAGACCGCGCGCTATCTCGCCGCGGCCGGCTGGCAGGCGGTCAGCTACGACGCCCGTGGGCACGGCAACTCGGACCGTGCACCCACCGGCCGATACATCTTCGAGCAGTTCGTCGAGGATTTCCGCCGGGTCTGCGCGTCGTTGCCGCACCCGCCGCTGCTCGTCGGCGCCTCCATGGGCGGCCTGACCGCGCTGCTGGCGCACTCGGAGAAGCCGATCGCCGACCTGCGCGCGCTGGTGCTGGTCGATATCGCCCCGCGCTGGGACGACAAGGGCGTCGAGGCCATGCTGTCGTTCATGCGCCAGCATCCGAAGGGTTTCGGATCGCTGGAAGAGGCGCGCGAGGCCGTTCGGAGCTTTCTGCCGCATCGTCGCTCGACCGCGACCGCCGAAGGACTCAAGCGCAACCTCCGCGAGGGTTCCGACGGCCGCTGGTACTGGCACTGGGACCCGGCCATGCTCGCGCTGGCCGAGAAGAGCAAGAACCTGCAGAGCCGGCTGAAATCGGCCGCGCGCAAGCTCAAGAAACCGACGATGCTGATTTCGGGCGGCAAGAGCGAATTGATCGCCGACGAGCACGTCGAGGAGTTCATGAAGCTCTGTCCGCATGCCGAGCACGTCTCGGTGGATGACGCGGCCCACATGGTCGCCGGAGATCTCAACGACCGATTCCTTCACGCAGCCGTGCCGTTTCTCAAGAAGCACACGGCCAGAGGAGACACGCAATGATGATTCTACTGTTTCTGCTCGCCCTGCTCGTCGTGGCAGTGACCTGCGGTTTCCTCAGGACCTCTCTTGCGGTCTGGACCGGGGTGACGGCCGCCACGCTGCTGCTGTTCACGGTCGCCGGCGAGCCGGGCTGGATCTCTCTGACGCTGGGCTGGCTGGTCTTTCTGGCGATCGCCGTGCCGCTGAACTGGGTGCCGTGGCGCCGGCAGTTCGTCACCGCGCCGGTGCTGAAGTCGTTCCAGGGCATGACACCGGAGATTTCGGAAACCGAGCAGATCGCGCTCGACGCCGGCACGGTCGGATTCGAGGGCGAGCTGTTCTCCGGCAACCCGAGCTGGAAGAAGCTGAGCAACCAGCCGCTGCCGGAGCTTTCGGTCGAAGAGCAGGCGTTCATCGACGGTCCGTGCGAAGAGTTGTGCGACCTCATCGACGAATGGGAATTCACGCACTACCGCGCGGGATTGTCCGACGAATGCTGGGAACACCTGAAGAAGCACAAGTTCTTCGGCATGATCATTCCCAAGGAATACGGCGGCCTGGGCTTCTCGGCCGTCGCGCACCGTGCCGTGCTCGAAAAGGTAGGCGGCATGAGCTCCACGGTCGGATCGGTGGTCGCAGTACCCAACTCGCTGGGGCCCGCGGAACTGCTGCTGCACTACGGCACCGACGAGCAGAAGAACCACTACCTCCCGCGGCTGGCTTCCGGCGACGAGATACCTTGCTTCGGCCTGACGTCGACGACGGCCGGCTCCGACGCGACGTCCATTTCGGACTACGGTGTCGTCTGCAAGGGTGAATGGGAGGGCAAGGAAGTCCTCGGCATGCGTCTGACGTTCGACAAGCGCTACATCACGCTGGCACCGGTCGCGACCGTCGTCGGCCTGGCGTTCAGGCTTTACGACCCGGACGGCCTGATCGGCGATACCGAGGACATCGGGATTTCGCTGGCGCTGTTGCCGCGCGACGTGTCGGGCATGGACATCGGCCGCCGTCACTTCCCGCTCAACAACCCGTTCCCCAACGGACCCATCCGTGGCGAAGATGTCTTCGTTCCCCTGGAATTCCTGCTCGGCGGCACCGAATACGCCGGCAAGGGCTGGCGCATGCTCGTGGAGTCGCTGTCGGTGGGCCGCGCGATCTCGCTGCCGTCCTCGACGACCGGCGGCGCGAAACTGGCCTGTCTGGCGACCGGCGCGTATTCGCGGATCCGCAAGCAGTTCGGGCTGCCCATCGGCCGCTTCGAAGGGGTCGAGGAAGCGCTGGCCCGGATCGCGGCCAACACCTACTCGATCAGCGCGCTGTCGCGCCAGACAGCGTCGGCCGTGGATGCCGGCGAAAAGCCGGCGGTGCCCGGTGCGCTGGCGAAGTACCACTGCACCGAGCTTTCGCGCGAGGTCATCAAGGATGCCATGGACATCCACGGCGGCAAGGGCATCATTCTCGGCCCGCGCAACTACCTCGGCCGCGGCTGGGAGGGCTCGCCGATCTGGATCACCGTCGAGGGCGCGAACATCCTGACCCGGTCGATGATGATCTTCGGCCAGGGCGCGATCCGCTGCCACCCGTACGTGCTCCGGGAAATGGAGGCGATGCAGCTCGAAGACGAGGAAGAACGCCTCGAGAAGTTCGACAAGCTGCTGTTCGACCACATCGGCCACAGCATCTCGTGCGCATCGCGCTCGCTGGTGCTCGGCCTGAGCATGGGCAAGTTCGCCGCCGTACCGGGCGATCGCCAGACCAAGAAGTACTATCGCAAGCTCAGCCGGTACACCGCCGCGTTCTCGCTGATGGCCGATATCGCCCTGGTGACCTACGGCGGCAAGCTGAAGATGAAGGAGAAGATCTCGGGTCGCCTGGGCGACGCGCTCAGCTGGCTCTACATCAGCTCGGCGATGCTGCGCCGCTTCGAATACGAAGGCCGGCCTGCGGCCGATCAGCCGATCATGGCCTGGGCCTTCCACGATGCGATCTATCGCATCCAGGAAGCGCTCAAGGGCGTGATCGACAACTATCCGTTCGGGTTCGCGCGCCCGATCCTGCGCCGGGTCGTGTTCCCGCTGGGCGCCAACGAGCGCCGTCCGAACGACCGCCTCGGCCACAAGGTCGCTTCGCTGATGCTGTCGCCGTCGGAGACGCGCGACCGCCTGACTCGCGGCGCCTACAAGAAGGATCGGCCGGGCCATGTGCCGGGCAACATGGAATCGCTGCTCCCCGACGTCATCGCCGCCGAGCCACTGGAGCGCAAGCTCGTCAAGGCGATTCGCGCCGGCAGGGTCACCGGCCTGACCTACAAGGAGCAGGTCGAATCCGGCCTCGAGGCCGGGGTGATCACCGACAAGGAAGCGAAGCTTCTGCTCGACGTGCGCGAGCGCGTGCTCGAGATCGTCGC
>JBPRGD010000205.1:0-2377 GCA_051428125.1 Candidatus Wenzhouxiangella sp. M2_3B_020 | reverse complement strand
CTTCGGTGTTTCGTTGAGCGTCGTGACCGCTACGGGGCTGACGGGTCTGTGGGTGACCGGCGTCGGAGTCGTGCTCATCCTGGCCGCCGGCATGCTCCTGGGACGCCTGGGCGGCATCACTGGAGATATCCGCGTTCTCGTTTCGTCCGGAACCGCCATCTGCGGCGGGAGCGCGATCGCAGCGGTCTCGCCGATCCTGGGCGCGCGGCGCGAAGCGATCTCCGTCGCTCTTGCGGTCGTGTTCGTGCTCAACGGCCTGGCGCTGTACGTGTTTCCGCTTGCCGGAGGTGCGCTGGAGCTGACCCAGCGCGAGTTCGCCCTGTGGGCGGCCATCGCGATCCACGACACCAGCTCGGTCATCGGCGCGGCATCCGTCTACGGAGCCGAAGCGCTGGAACACGCGACCGTGTTGAAGCTCGCGCGCGCTCTCTGGATCATTCCGCTCGTCGTCGGGCTCGCCGGATGGATGCAATGGAGAAACCGGGATGGTTCTCGGGAGCAAGCGATTCGATGGCCCTGGTTCATCGCCCTGTTCGTGCTGGCCGCCGCTGCGCGGAGCGCGTTTCCCGGCATGGCTAGCGGGTTCGAACTCGTCTCGGACGCGGCGCGGCAGCTGATGGTGCTCGTGCTGTTCCTGATCGGCAGCGGGATGAGCGTTGCGGCGCTGCGATCGATCGGCTGGCGGCCACTGGCATACGCCGGCGTGCTGTGGCTGATCGTATCGCTGGCTGCGTTGGTGCTCGCGCGCTCGGGCTGGAATCCCGTCGCCGGGTGAAGACGTCGGCTGCAATCGTCGGTCGAGCGGGTCCGCGTCAGGCCGTTTTCAGCAGCAGCCGCATCTTGTTGCCGTAACCGCCCTCGAGCAGGTCGGCCAGCGTGTAGCGCGACACCACGTCGAGATAGGCACGCGTGGCTTCGGCGAGCATCTTCGGCAGCGTGCACGCAGGCGTGATCACGCACTCGTTGTCGGGCCGCATGCATTCGACCATGCCGAAATCCGGTTCCATCTTCTGGACCACGTCGCCGAGGTTGATGCATTCCGGGGGGCAGGGCAGCGACAGGCCGCCGCCGCTGCCGCGGACCGAGCTGACGAAACCGGACGCGGCCAGCTTCTGCACGACCTTCATGAGGTGGTTCCTGGAGATGCGGTAGTCATCGGCGATTTCCTGGATGGTGCAGCGCCGATCGGGATGTACCCCCAGGTAGATCAGTACGCGGATGGAAAAGTCGGTGTGTTGGGTCAATCTCACGATGGAATCCTCGACATTCAGCCGACTCGCCCGTCGGCGCGCGGCGAGATCAGCTTGGGAACGAAATAAAGCGCGAACAGCGCGAACGAAACGATCCAGGCAGCGGCCGCGACGTTCAGCGCATGGGCGTGCCCGAACCAGCCCAGCGCATGACCGGTGCGCGCGACCGCGGCCACCGTCATGGCCCAGTAGATCGACGATGCGCCGGTCGCCAGGACAAGCGGTCGGCCGGTATGTCCCAGCGTGACGCGGCTCATGACGCCGACGAGCAGCGTCCCGATCGCGCCGACGCCGAGCGCGTGGAACCAGGCGCGCGCCGGCACGGCAGGCGTGAATTCGCCGATGCCGCGGATCAGCAGCGCGACGACGATCCATGCGTAGCCGAGGTGGAGGACCCACACCAGCGGGTCGCGCCAGGCGCGCCAGCCCTGCCATTCGATCAGCCGTGCGAAGTGGGCCAGCCCGGCCGCGAACGCCAGTCCGCCGACGGCCGTCGACGGCGCGGGGAGAAGCGTCGCGAGTGCCGTCAGCACCGCCAGCGACAGCGCCAGCCGGTCCAGCCACGCGTGGCTGCGGACGTTTTCGCCGTCCAGGCCGCGGCGGTTCAACCAGTTGCGAGTGAACAGCGGCGTGATGCGCCCGCCGATGATGACCATCATGATCAGGATGAGGTCGAGTGCGAACACCGTTGCTGCCTGTGCCGGCGGGCCGAACGCGAGAACGAGGTTGGCCGCGAACAACCCGGCCAGCAGCGCCGTCATGGACAGGTTGCGGTAGTTGCCGGTCGCCACGATGGGTCTTGCGACGGCCACCGCCAGCGCGGGCAGGAACAGGAGGTCGACGACGGCTCCGGCCAGGTTCGCGAAGCCTGCCGCGTTCGGATCGAGCACCCAGAACGCGATCCGGCCCGCCAGCCACAGCAGCCAGAGCCCGGCCAGCGCCTTGCCGTGCACGCGCTCGGTGCCGGTCCAGTTCGGGACTGCCGTGAGCAGGAACCCGGCGATCGCCGCCGCCGTCACGCCGTAGATCATTTCGTGGGCATGCCACTGCAGCGGCTGGACGCCGGCCATGCCCCATCCGGACAGGAATACACCGATCCAGCCGATCATCACGATGACCGCGTAGAC
>JBPRGD010000204.1:0-5766 GCA_051428125.1 Candidatus Wenzhouxiangella sp. M2_3B_020 | reverse complement strand
GCTGAACGGGTCGAGCTTGAAGACCCGCTGGCCCATTTCGCGACGTCGCCGGGCGGTGACCTGGTAGTTCTCGCCCTTCGGGTCGATGACGATGACGGGGCCGGGGTACGACAGCAGCGTCGGGATGATCGCCGAGCGGCCCTTGCCGGTGCCGGTCGGCGCGATCGTCATCAGGTGGCCCTCGCCGGCGTCGGGCACGGCCTCCCCGATGTCGGGGACGGGCTTCGGCGCGGCGGTGTGGAAGCCGAGCGATCCGGCCGCGGGGCTGGCCTTCCAGCCGAGGATCGATTGGGCCGGCGGGGCTTCGGCGGTGTCGGAGGTCGACGAATTGCAGGGTTGGTTCATGCGCGCTCTCCTTGGGGTGGCTGGATGACAACGCGCGGGGCGGGGATTTTTTTAAACGTGGACTTCGATCAGGTGGCGGATTCTGGTTGCCGTGGCTTCGTGATGCTTTGCCCCCTCCCAGTCCCTCCCCCGCAAGCGGGGGAGGGTTGGATTTTGGGGGTGCGGCTCGGCTCGTTGGAAGGTGTCCACGATGTCCCGGAACAGGTATTCACGATGCCTCCGAACGGGTGTCTTCCTGTCCCGTAGCTGGCGCCCGAATCAGGCCATCGCGGCGTGGACGCCGCTCCTACGGGGGGGAAGAGGTCCGTGTTTCGGGCCCAGCGGTCAGCGGCGGAAGAAGAGGTTGACGACGATGGTGAGCACGATGCTGACGATCAGCATCGAGACGATGGGGAAGTAGAAGCCGCCGGATTCGCGCTCGATGCGGATGTCTCCGGGCAGGCGACCGAACCAGCTGAACGCGTTGGGGAACCAGTACAGCAGCGCGCCGAGCGCGGCGAGGGCCAGGCCAAGGATGATCAGCGCCTTGCCCACGGTCAGGCGCGCGCGACCCGGTCGAGAAAGTCGGCGAACAGGTGCTGCATGAGGCCGATGGACGATTCCAGCCGGTGGCCGTCGTCGACGAGGTGGAACTGCGCCTCGGCGGCCTCGGCGAATCGCATTGCGTTGCGCCAGGTGATGATGTCGTCGCCCCAGCCATGCACGACGACGACATTTCGCGCGCGCGGCCGATAGGCCTCCGGCACGACGCCGCCCTCGACGCGATCCTCCAGGAATAGCGCCGGCGCCATCAGCCAGAGGCCGGCGACCTCGCGGCGTTCGGCGGCCGACATCGACACCCAGCCACCCAGCGACGAACCGACGAGCACGATCGGCCCTGCCGATGCGTCGATGCGCTCCAGCAGCCGGTCGCGGCGGCCGACCGGGTCGTCGGGCAGATCCTGGTAATCGATGGCCTCGACGAAAAACCCCGCCGCCTCGGCGATCGGGGCGAGCTCGACGATCTTGCGGCTCGAGGGGCTGGACTCCTGGCCGTGGCTGAAAAGAACGGTTCCGTTTTCCATGGCGACCATTATCGTGCAGGGTTCGTGCGCGGCGGTGCGTTCCGCTTCCCCCGGGCACCTTACGCGGGTGATCGAAGATTCGCGGGTCGACGGATGCGTGAAGCCCGCGCCGGAACGCTCCGCATAGGGTTCTGGCAACCCGGAATTCGACGCCGTTCGGCAGCCTCGGTCCTCGCCGAATTCAGCCGGACGGGAGGTCGAACTCGAAGTCGTCCGGACGCTCGCCGTCGGCAGGCAGGCCGTAGTACCGCCGCAGCGACGCCATGACGGCATCGAAGCGCGGCGAGTCGCGCAGTGGCGAGAGCTCGTCGGGATAGTAGTGGTGGAGAACCAGCGCCGGCCACTGCCCCCATTGCTCGATGGCTTCCATCGCGGCGATCGCATCATCGTGCTCGCCCATTGCGGCCCGCACGATCGCGGCGGCGAACGGATCGCCGGTTTCCTCGATCAGGCCGAGCAGCTCACGCGCGCGGCCGCCGTTGCCGCGCGCCGCTTCGGCCGCCGCCAGCGCGGCCTCGGCCCCTGCGCCGGACCACTCGACCGTCAGCCCGTCAAGCAGCTCGACGGCGGCATCGAACCGCCCGAGGTGATGCAACGCCATCGCTTCATAGAAGCGCGGCGAGGCATCGAACATGCCCAGTTCCTCGATCCGCCGCGCCTCGCGCACGCCTCGGCCGAAGTGCCCGCACGCCATGTTCGAAGACATCAGGTTGTGGATGGCCTCCGGAGAGAGCGGGTTGAGCGAAACGGCCCTGTCGGCGCAGACCAGCGCCTGGTCGGCCTCTCCGAGAAGCTGCAACACCCAACTCAGCCAGTTGTAGGCTTCGGCGTAGCCGGGTCGAAGATCGAAGGCTCGTCGCAGCGAGCGCACGGCCGCCGGGCCGTCCAGGCCGTCGGCGCGAAGCGGCCCGGCCGCGCCATGGCACATGTGATACAGCCCCGTCGACGCGTGCGCTTCGGCCAGTTCCGCGTCGATGTCCATGGCCCGCCCCAACGCCTTTTCGACATCGCGGCGTACCGACTCGGGTCGTCCACGGTCGTAGTAGTCGTAGAGCAGCATCAGCGCATCCGCGATTCCGACCCACGCAAGCGCATAGTCGCGGTCGCGCTCCAGAGCGGCGCGGAAATACACCAGCGCCTGCTGCATGCCGTCCGGCGTGCGGGTATCCAGAAAGGACCGGCCCTGCATGCAGCGTCCGTAGGCTTCCAGGTCTTCGACGGGTGGAGACCGGTCATGGCGATCAGGCAACAGCGTGGCATTCAACGATCCGGCGATGTCGTGCATGATCTCGCGCTGGATCCGGAAGAGGTTCCCGGTCGAGAACGCCTTGCTGTAGGTGCGAGCCCACTTATGGTGATCGGCGGCGGCATCGATCAGCTGGGCGTTGACCTGAACGGTTTCGCCGTTCTGCTGCACCGAGCCCTCCAGAATCCATGCAACGCCGAGCTGGTCGGCGATTTCCGGCACGCCGTGTTCGGTATCGCGGTAGCGGCGCACCGAGGTACCGGATATGACCTTCAGCTCGGGCATCTCCGAGAGTCGGGTCAGCAGGTCCTGGTGGATACCGTCGGCAATGGACTCGCTCACGCCCGCACCGATTGCGTGGAACGGCAGCACCGCGATGGCCGAGCCGGCGGTCTCCCGGTCAGCGGCGACGCCGGTGTCCGGAGCAAGCGGCTCGATGGGCGCAACCAGACGATATCCCCGCTTCGGAATCGTTTCGATGAACTTCGGCTCGCCGGTGCGATCCCCGAGGATGCGCCGCAGTTCGGATATGACCCGGGTCAGCGCATCGTCGGTGACGACGGCCGGATGCCAGACGCGCTCGCTGAAATCCTCGCGGGTCACGACCTCGCCGGCGCGGTCGGCGAGGCACAGCAGGACCTGCATGGCGCGCGGCGTGAGCCGAGCGCCGCTTCCATTCTTGACCAGGCGATTCCGGTCCGGCTGCACCTGCCATCCGCCCAGCCGAAAACCCGCTTCCAGGTCCATTCCGAGGCCGTTTTTCGTTGCTTTTTCACAATCCTAGCAGGCCTGCCCCCGAATCTCGATCGGGGAAGCCGCGGCGGCCGACGCCGGAGCCCACCGCCAATGCAACGATCAATGCGATGAATCCGGATTCTACGCGGCGATTCCGGCTCGTCATTGCGATGACGAACCGCCGGACATGCCACTACGCTATGCGCCGACCCGGGTCAGCGATCGGTCGCCTTCGAATTCGGACCAGTGCTCGGCGATGGTTCGCCCTGTGACGGGGTGGACGAGATCGGGCGCGAGATCGGCCAGCGGCTTGAGCACGTGCGCGTACTTCAGGATCTCGCCGCGCGGCAATTCGAGCTCGCCGAAGCGCCCTGCGCGATCACCGAACAGAAGAACGTCGATGTCCAGCGTCCGGTCGGAGAACTTCGGCAGGTCGCGGCGGCGACCGTGCGCGTCCTCGAGCGCGGTCAGCCAGGCCTTGAGCCCATCGGGCGGGAGGTCCGACTCGATGCGGCAGCAGGCGTTCAGGAAATCGTCGCCGGAAAAGCCCACGGCCTCGGAGCGGTAGACGGGCGAGCACTCGACGGTGCCGAAACGCTCGCGCAACGCATCGACGCCGGCCGAGAGGTGGCGCTCGGCATCGACGTTGCTTCCCAGCCCGAGATAGACCGGTTCGGCTTGCGCCACGCGATTCTCCGTTGCGGGGGTGTCAGGGCTTGCGGCCGCGCTCGATCATCACGCCCACCGATTTCGAGCCGGTCACGGCGCCGGGCTTGTCGAGCCGGAGCGTGAGCCATTCGACGTCGAACTCGTCGAGCACGATCTCGGCGCAGCGCTCGGCCAGCGTCTCGACGAGGAAGAACGAACTGTCGCCGACGAAGGCGCTGAGCCGCTTCGCGACGGCCTTGTAATTCAGTGTATCTTCGATCGAGTCGGTCTGCGCGGCGCGAGCGATGTCGGCGCTCATTTCGACGTTCAGCACGACCTTCTGGCGGATCTCCCGCTCCCAGTCGTAGACGCCGACGACGGTCTCGACCTCGAGATCTTCGATGAATACGCGGTCCATGGTTTCCCCGGTGAATTCGATTCAGGCCGCCTTGATCGACGGCAGTTCGTCCAGCGGCCAGCGGGGACGAACCCCGATGTGACCGGTCCGGTCGGCCGTTCCTCGGCGGAACCAGCCGGCCAGTGCGATCATGGCGCCGTTGTCGGTGCACAGCGCCGGGGGTGGATAGTAGACCCTGCCCTTCACGGTCGCGTCGAGGGCCTGGCGCAGGCGTCGGTTCGCGCTGACGCCGCCGGCGACCACGAGCCGCTCCAGGCGCGTCTGCTTCAGGGCCCGGCGACACTTGATCGCCAGCGTTTCGGCCACGGCCCGCTCGAATCCCGCGGCGATGTCGGCACGCGCGGCATCGTCGTCGCCCTCGCGCTCGATCAGCAGCCGCGTGTGCGTCTTCAGGCCCGAAAAACTGAAGTCCAGCCCCGGCCGGTCGGTCATCGGCCGCGGAAACTCGAACCGGCCAGGATCGCCGCGCTCGGCGAGCCTGGCGACCTCGGGTCCGCCGGGATACGACAGGCCCAGAAGGCGCGCGGTCTTGTCGAACGCCTCGCCGGCGGCGTCGTCCAGCGTCTCGCCAAGCAGCCGGTAATCGCCGGGCGCGGAGACCTCGACGAGCATCGTGTGCCCGCCGGAGACCAGCAGCGCGACGAACGGAAACGCCGGCGGGTCCGGCTCCAGCAACGGCGAAAGCAAATGGCCTTCCATGTGGTGAACGGCAATGGCGGGCCGGTCGATGGCCGCCGCGTAGGACACCGCCACCGAAGCCCCGACCAGCAGCGCGCCGGCCAGGCCGGGCCCGGCGGTATAGGCTACCGCGTCGAGGTCGGCCGGCGTGGCGCCGGCTTCGTCGAGCACCTGGCGGATCATCGGCGCGAGCTTGCGCACGTGGTCCCTGGAGGCGAGTTCCGGAACCACGCCGCCGTAGCGGGCGTGGTCGAGCTGGCTGTAGACGGCATCGGCGACGATGCCGTCTCCCTCCCGGTACAGTGCCACGGCGGTCTCGTCGCACGACGTCTCGATGCCCAGCACGGTCGTGATTCGGGTCGATTCCCTTTGCATCCGGCTAGCTTACCGCGATATACTGGGGAACTCACCCGAAATCCAAGGTTTGGTCGAGCGATATGCCGAATGTGAAAGTCAAGGAAAACGAGCCGTTCGAGTACGCGCTGCGCCGTTTCAAGCGCTCGTGCGAAAAGGCCGGCGTCGTTGCCGAAACGCGTCGCCGCGAGTTCTACGAAAAGCCGACGCAGGAGCGCAAGCGCAAGAAGGCCGCCGCGGTGAAGCGGCATCTGCGGAAGTTGTCCAGGGACGCCACC
>JBPRGD010000203.1:0-2205 GCA_051428125.1 Candidatus Wenzhouxiangella sp. M2_3B_020 | reverse complement strand
GCAACCGAGGCGTCCGGCAACCCCGGCATCGCCGAGGCCGCGGCGGACCGGCTGCGCGGCGCGGCGCCGGCGGCAGGGCACCTCGTCCACATGCCGGCGCACGTCTACAACAGGATCGGCCGCTTCGCCGACTCCATCGAGGTAAACCAGGCGGCGATCGAAGCCGATGAGGCGTTCCTGGCGCAGGCCGGCGATGCGGCGAGCCCTGCTGTCCGCTACAGCTACTACCCTCACAACGTCCACTTCCTGCTGGTCTCGGCGCAGATGGCGGGGCTGGAGAAGACGGCGATCGAGGCGGCCGAAAAGCTGGCGCGCATCACCTCCGACGAGCTCTCGGCTCAGCTCGCCTGGGTGCAGGCGATCCGCACCGCGCCCTACAGCGTGCACGCCCAGTTCAGCGATCCCATGACGGTGCTCGGGCTCGACGATCCCGGCGACACGCTGCCGTTCGTGAAGGGCTTTTGGCACTACGCTCGCGGCACGGCGTTGTTGCAAAAGTCTGACGACGAAGGATTCACTTCGCGAATCCATGGCGTTAGACGCGGTGCATGAGCAAGCCATCTCCCGCCCGCTATCGCACGACGAACTGGTCCAGCTACAACGCGTCTCTCAGGAAGCGGGGGTCTCTGCTCATCTGGGTCGACAAGGACATGACCTGGCACGCGCCGCGTGACGGTCGACCTGGACGTCCGGCGGTGTTTTCCGATGCGGCCATACAGTTCTGCTTATCGATCAAAATCCTGTTCAAGTTGCCGTTGCGCCAGACCGCCGGAATGGTGGCCAGCCTGCTGCGACTGGCCGGCCTGGACTGGCCCGTGCCGGACTTTTCCACGCTGTGCCGCAGGCAAAAGACCTTGGCCGTCCAGGTCCCGTATCGCCGTGCGGACGGCCCACTGAACCTGCTGGTCGACAGCACCGGGATCAAGTTCCTCGGCGATGGCGAATGGCAGGCTCGCAAGCACGGGGTGCAAGGCCGACGCCAATGGCGCAAGGTCCATCTGGCCATGGACCCGGCCACATCCGACATCCGAGCGGTAGAATTCACCCCCAGCCGCGACGGCGACAGCCCCGTGCTGCCCGACCTGCTCGGCCAGATCCCGGCAGGTGAGCAGATAGGCACGGTAACCGCCGATGGCGCCTACGACACACGCCGCTGCCACAAGGCCATCATCGAACGCGACGCCGTTCCGATCATCCCGATCCGAAAGAACGGACGTCTCTGGAAAGCAGACTGCCCGGCTGCACGCGCCCGCAACGACACCCTGCGCGCGACGCGATACTACGGGCGGGCCTTCTGGAAACGCTGGACCGGATACCACGCCCGCAGCCGGATCGAGGCGAAGATGCGCTGCCTGAAATCCTTCGGCGAGCGTATCATGGCAAGAGACCCCGACCGACAGACCGCCGAAATCCACATCCGCATCGCCCTCATGAACCGCTTCAACGCCCTCGGCACCGCCGAGATCGTCCGCGTGGCATGACGTCAGTGGGGTAAGGGGACGTCACGCCTCAGGCCGGGGTAATGCAACAACGCCTGTCGAGAATATCCTTCAGAATTATGATGAGTTCGCGAGCCTAAGAGAGCTTCAGGAGATCGACGAGAGTGACGATGAAGCGGTGAGAGCATTCAAGGAGCGGCATCATCTGAGTGATGATGACGTTGACGAGCTCAAGAACATCGAGATGCCTGTTGACCGAAAGGTCCAGGACTACCGTTCGACCTACAATGACATCCGGGATTGGCTTCGCCGCGAAAAGGCGAGCGCCGAGCAAGTTGATTCAACGATTGACTGGGATGATGTAGTGTTTGAGGTCGACCTCTTGAAGTCCCAGGAAATCAATCTGGATTACATCCTGGAGCTAATCTTCGAGCACAACAAAAAAACAAAGAGCAAGTCAGAGCTCGTTGGCGAGGTTCGCCGTGTAATTCGCGCCAGTATTGGCAATCGCGCGAAAGAAGGCCTCATCGTCGATTTCATCAATCAAACAGACCTTGACAAACTGGAGGACAAGGCCGGAGTGATTGAGGCATTTTTTGCCTTCGCACAAGCCGAACAGCGCCGGGAAGCGGAAGAACTGATAACCGATGAAAAATTGAACGCAGATGCCGCCAAGCGCTACATCGCGACGTCGATCAAGCGCGAATACGCGAGCGAAAACGGCACAGAGTTGAACTCGATCCTCCCAAAAATGAGCCCACTCAAT
>JBPRGD010000202.1:0-15030 GCA_051428125.1 Candidatus Wenzhouxiangella sp. M2_3B_020 | reverse complement strand
CAATCCGTCGTAGGAGCGATCTCATGATCGCGATACCGCGCTTGCCTCGCGACGTGGACGTCGCTCCTACGGCGAGGTTTGTCTTTCCCCGATGGGACGGCCTGCCGATCGCGACGTGGACGTCGCTTGGGGTGCGGGGCGCAATCCGTCGTAGGAGCGATCTCATGATCGCGATACCGCGCTTGCCTCGCGACGTGGACGTCGCTCCTACGGCGAGGTTTGTCTTTCCCCGATGGGACGGCCTGCCGATCGCGACGGGGACGTCGCTTGGGGTGCGGGGCGCAATCCGTCGTAGGAGCGATCTAATGATCGCGATACCGCGCTTGCCTCGCGACGTGGACGTCGCTCCTACGGAGAGGGTTGATTTTCCTCGATGGGACGGCCTGCCGATCGCGACGTGGACGTCGCTCCTACGGGCTGCCGCTGCCTGCTACAGGTTGGAATAATTGGGCCCGGACCCGCCCTCGGGCGTGACCCAGTCGATGACCTGGTAGGGATCGGCGATGTCGCAGGTCTTGCAGTGCACGCAGTTCGCGGCGTTGATCTGGATGCGCTTGCCGTCCTCGTCCTCGACCTTTTCGTAGACGTTGGCGGGGCAGAAGCGCGTGCAGGGATTGCCGTATTCCTCCTCGCAGCGCGTGAAGCAGATGTCGGGCTCGACGATCTTCAGGTGCACCGGCTGGTCCTCGTCGTGCTCGGTGGACGCGAAGTACACCGAGGCCAGGCGGTCTCGCGGCGGGAGGTCGCGGTCGACGTAGTCGTAGTCGACGCCGTGGCCGTTGCGCTTGCGGTACTGCTCGTGGTCGGCGTGGTTGGCCAGCGTGCGCGGCAGCTTGCCGACCGTCACGGTCTCGACCCCGGCCGTGACCAGGCCACGCCACAGCCCCTTCTGGAAGCCGGGCCGGATGTTGCGCACCTTCTTCAGCTCGGCGACGACGTCGGAGTCGCGCAGCCGGGCGTCGAAACCCTCCGGCGATTTCTTATCGACCAGGTGCTCGGCGGCCAGCATGCCGGACTTCATGGCCTGGTGCGTGCCCTTGATCTTGGGCACGTTGAGCAGCCCGGCCGAATCGCCGATCAGCATCGCGCCGGGCATCTCGACCCTGGGCAGCGACTGGTAGCCGCCCTCGACCAGCGCGCGGGCGCCGGCCGAGACGATCTCCCCGCCGTCGAGCAGCTCGCGCATGGACGGATGGTGCTTGAACTGCTGGAAGGCCTCGAACGGCGTGAAATCCGGGTCCGCGTAGTCCAGCGCGCAGACGAAGCCGACCGCGAGCCGGTCCTTGTCGAGGTGGTAGATGAAGCTGCCGCCGTAGACCTCGTTGGGCAGCGGCCAGCCGATGGTGTGCTGGATGTGACCGGGCCGCACCCGGCCTTCGGGCAGCTTCCAGAGTTCCTTCATGCCGATCGCATAGGTCTGCGGATCCGAATCGGCATCCAGGCCGTACTTGCGGATCGCCCGCTTGGTCAGGTGACCGCGGCAACCTTCCCCCAGCACCGTGACCGGGGCGTGGATCTCGATGCCCTGCACGTAGGTGTCCTTGGGATTGCCTTCGCGATCGACGCCCATGTCGCCGATGATCACGCCCTTGACCGCGTCGTTGTCGTCGAAGGCCAGGTCGGCGGCCGCGAAGCCCGGGAACAGGTCCACGCCCAGCGCCTCGGCCCTGGGCGCCATCCACGCGCACATGGCGCCCAGCGAAACGATGACGTTGCCGTCGTTCTTCTGCTGCGGCGGCGTGGGCAGGCGGCGCTTGCCCGTCTTCGTCAGGAACGCGAACTCGTCGCTTTCGGCCGGCACGCAGATCGGCGGCGGATCGTCGCGCCAGCCCTCGATGAGCCGGTCCAGCGGACCCGGCTCGATGACCGCACCGGAGAGGATGTGCCCGCCGATTTCGGCGGCCTTCTCGATCACGCAGACGTTCAGCGATTCATCGAGCTGCTTGAGCCGCATCGCGCAGGACAGGCCGGCCGGGCCGGCGCCCACGATGACGACGTCGTACTCCATCACTTCGCGTTCGGACATTCTGGATTCGCGTGTTGGCGGGTCGGTTTTCCAGTATAACTTGGCGCTCGTGGGCACGACCGGACGCCCGGCGCGTTCCAATTTCGCCCCGATTTTGATAGTTTCCTGTCCCTGGCATGTTGGGAGACAAGCAATGAGGTACCACGACCCGGTTCCGGCGCTGGCCGCCGGCCTGTTACTGCTCTTCGCCGCCGTCCCGGCGGCCGCCGACGATCCCGAATCCTGGGTCGAGATCGGCACCGATCATTTTCTCGTGCGCACCAACACCGACCGCGACGTCGCGATCGACCTGGCGATCGACCTCGAGAAATACCGCTACACCGTCGGCTACCTGTCGGGCCTCGATACGCGGGACACGCCTTCGGTGCCGGTGACGGTCTACGCCTGGCGCACGATCGACCAGTATCACGACGAAACGGGCGCGTACGGAACCGCCGGCGTGTATTCATCGAGACCGGCCGGCCCCGTGTCGCTGCTGTCGCTGGAGGACGGCGAGGAGAAATGGCAGCTCTCGGGCAAGCGCGTACTGTTCCACGAGTACACGCATCACATCCTGCACCAGCTCAGCCCGATCGAGTACCCGCGCTGGTACGACGAGGGCTTCGCCGAGTACATGTCGACGATGGAGTTCGATGGCGACCACGCCGTCATCGGCAAGCTGGCGCTGGAGCGCGTGCCCTACCTCAAGCGCGTCAGCGACTGGCTGCGCGCGTTCGAGATCATCGACTCACGCGGCCGATACCTCGGCCACATCGGCACGAGCCTGAGTCGCGACCCGCGCAGGGGCAAGGGCGGGATGTCGATGCAGTACGCGCAGGGCTGGCTGATGGTGCATTTCCTGCACAGCCGGAGCCAGCTGCAGCGCGGCATCCCGCGCTACCTCACCGCGATCAACCGGGCCGACACCGACGACGAGAAAGTCTTCCGCGAGGCGTTCGGAATGAACTACAAGCAGTTCGACCGCGCCGTCAAGCGCTACTGGGACGACAAGGAGTTCGCGACCGGCCGGGTCGAGATCGCCTCGCACCTGCCCGACATCGAGCCCGAGGTGCGCGACATGGAACCCTGCGAGGCCGAGGCGGCGGCCTACGAGGCGCTGGTGCTGATGGGGGCGATGGGCGGCGTCAACGAAGGCCTCGCGCGCGATCGCTTCGGCAAGTGCCTGGAACGCGGGGTCCGGCCGCGAGACATGCGCATATTGCTGATCCGCGTCGCGCTGGCCGAGGAGGACTGGGGTCGTGCGGAGAAGCACATCGACACACTGCTGGAACAGGACCCGGACGACGCGGCCGCCATGACGGCAGGGATCGTGCTCGAGCGCCTGCGCGCCGACGACGAGATCGACGAGGAGACGGCGAAATCGCTTCGCGAGCGCGCGGCGCAGGCGATCATGGCCGATCCCACCTACGTTCCCGCGCTGATGCAGTACGCCGACCTGACGTTCGATCACGACCTGTCGCTGAACGACAACACGGTCAGCGTGATCGATTCGATCCGCTACCTCGCGCCCGACCTGAATTCGGGAAAGATCTTCGAGGCCCGGCTGCACGCGCACAAGGGCGCTTACGATCAGGCCCTGGCGATGGTCGACGAGATGATCAAGTGGTCCAGCAGCACCGCGCAGGAGTCCCGCCTCAAGGAACTGCGAAAGGAGCTCGAAGACGAACGCGAGGATCGCGAAGCGGGCTGATCCGGCCCGGTCAGGACGCCCGGCGCACGGCCTCGACGTAGCGCCGGGCGATCTCCCGCCAGTCAAGGGGTGAAACCCAGGCCCTGGCTTCGTCGGCGAGACGCGCGCGCCGGTCCGGGTCCGCCAGCAGCGCGGCGACCGCATCGGCGATGGCGCTTGGTTCCTCGGCCACGACAAGATGCTTGCCGTCGGCCACCGGAATGCCTTCCATGCCCTTGGCCGTCGTGACCACCGGCACACCGGACGCGAAGTCGTCGAGGATCTTCATCCTGGTTCCGCCCCCGGCGCGAAGCGGGATCACGGCCAGGTCCGCGCCCTTCAGGTAGCCCGCGAGGTCCTCGACCGCACCGGTGAACACGACGCCGTCCAGTTTTTCGCTCGGCGGTTCGGGTCCGACGGCAACGATGCGCGCGGTCACCCCGCGCTCGGTCAGTGCCGGCAGCAGCTTCTCCGAGAGCTCGCGCACCGCGTCGAGGTTGGGGCCGTAGGAATAGATGCCGTGGTAGACCAGCACCGCGGCGTCGGCAGGCAGTTCGTAGCGCGCACGCAGATCGACGGGCTCGGCGGCCTCGAAGCGCTCCAGGTCCACGCCGTGGGGAATGGTCTCGATCCGCGGCGCGCGCACGCCGCAGCCGATCAGTGCTTCCCGGTCGCGGTCGGAGACGGTGATCACGCGATCGCAGGCGTTGGCGACGTCGATCTCCAGCCTTCGAAGCTCCGCCCTCGCCTTCTCGGTGAGTTCCGGCACCTGCTCGGCGATCCGCTGGAACTCGACGTTGTGCTCGACCAGCAGCGACCGGACGCCGAACAGCCGCGATGCCCATACCGCCGGCAGCGCATAGGCCGGGAACTCGCCCTGCACGACCTCGACGGGATGCCGGCGCAGCAGCCAGAACAGGCGCGCGTTGAGCCCACGGTCGACGAGCGGCAGGTAGAGGAAGGCGTTGGAATACGGCAGACCGCGCGCCATCAACCGGACCAGGTTGACCGCCCGCGGCCAGCCGGCCAGCCGCAGCCGCAACGGAAAGCGCCGAACCTCGCGCTCGCCGCGTACGTAGCGCCAGTAGCCGCCGCGCCGGTCGGTCAGCAGCAAAACCTCGTCGACGTGAAACGACAGGCCCCACGCCGTGCGCTCGATCTTGACCGCCGCGCCGTGGTCGGTGGGAAACAGGTCGGGCCGGCTGACGACGATCCAGCAGCGACCGTTCCGATCGGAAGGCTCGGGCCGGTCCGCTGCCCGCCGCCGGAGCCTGCGGTGCAGCGGCCGACGCACCCTGTGGTCGAACCAGCGTCCGCCGTAGTCGCGCACCGCGCCGACCAGGCCGGGTCCGCGAGATGGCGATTGTTCGGCCAGCAGCGGCCGACGCGGCCGGGTCGATTCGCGATCGACCAGCGATTCCAGCGCTTCGCCGAGGCCACCGTAGACCGCCTCGGCGTCCAACCGCGCGCGCGCCAGTTGCAGCGCATTGCGAGCGCGGCGTTCGCGTTCGACCGGATCGGCGTGTACGGCCTCGAGCAGCGCCGGCAGCTCGTGTGGCGAATCGACGAGCCAGCCGGCCTCGTATTCGGCCACGACGTCGGCCAGCGGCAGGAACCGGTTGCAGACCACCGGCACGCCGTTGCACAGCGCGTCGGTCATCCGGAACGACTGGCTGAAGCGGCGCTCGACGTTGTCGGTCGACAGCTCCAGTGCGAGGTCGGCCGAGCGCAGTCGCTCGACGTAATCGCCGTGCCCGGACAGTCCGGCGACCTCGCTGCCGTCGTCCAACCGCCACGGGCCATCGGTGTCTTGCAGCACCTGCAGCCAGTCCGACGCGTCGCGCCACGGCCAGTCGCGACCGCCATGGAACAGTCGCAGCGGACCGTCGCCGCGATCGGACGCCGCCGGCCGGTCGCATGGGTCGCCGGCGATGGGCACGACGCGAACGTGGCGTTCGAACCGGCAGTCGTGCCCGGCCAGCAGCATCCATCCGGTCATCAGGTCGCGCTGCCGGACATTGCCGACCCAGGCCTCGTCGCATCGGGCGAGGACGGCCAATAGAGCCCGCGCGTCGCCGGCAAGCCGGCCGCGATCCTCGAACTGGCTTTCCAGCAGGCGCGGCGCGACGTGATCCAGCACCACTGGACAGGACAGGTCCGCCGGCAGCCAACCGGCCAACCCCCAGAAGCCGAGCACGACGGCCTGCGGGCGCGACTCGCGCAGCGCGGTTTCCAGCCCGGCGGGATCCTCCAGCGGCAGCGATCGCCAGGAGCGATCGCCGGATGCGCCCTGCCCGGCCTCGGCCGGCCATGCGTAGGTCGCGTCCACGCCCCGCGTCGCGAGCGCCGCGGCCATGCGCGCATGGCGAACCGACAGGCCGGACGCCGGTTCGTCTTCTGCCGGCGGCGGACGCTCCGTCAGGATCAGGATTCGGTCAAGGGGCACGGCTGCAGCCAGGGCGCTGGACGTCGAGGCGCCCATGCTAATCCAACCGGCGCTTTCGGGCACGGGCAAACCCGGCCGCACGTCCCGGTTCCGCGGCCGGTTGCCCGCGTAACGCACGCTGACTATAGTGTCGCGACACTGTGCGATCGGCGGCGATTTCCATGACCGACAAGCTCGAGCAATTCGCGTTCCTGATCGCGCTGGCGCTGGTCACCGCGCTGTTCGTCTGGCTTCTCAAGCCGTTCTTCGCGCCGCTGTTGTGGGCCTGCATCATCGCGGTGCTGTTCCATCCGGCCCAGCTGTGGCTCGAGAAGCGCTGGGGCGACCGGCCGAACCTGATCGCGCTCACGACGCTGTTCGCCTGCGTGGTGCTCGTCGTCATCCCGGTACTGGTGCTGCTGGCCTCGTTCCTGCAGCAGGGACTGGCGATCTACCAGGCCATCGAAGCCGGCCGGATCCAGCCCGGCCAGTACATCGACCAGGTCCGCAGCGCCTTTCCGGCTGTCCAGGAACTGCTGGACCGTTTCAACATCGACATGTCCACCGTGCGCGAGAACGCGGCCAACGCCGCCGTGGCCGGGAGCAAGTGGATCGCGGAAAACGCGCTGGCGCTGGGCCAGGGCACGTTCGCGTTCGTCGTCAAGCTCGCGCTGATGCTCTACGTCGCCTTCTTCCTGCTGCGCGACGGGCGGCTTCTCGCCGAAAAGCTCGTCGAGGCGGTACCGCTGGGCGACGAGCGCGAGCGGATGCTGATGCAGAAGTTCGTCGAGGTCGCCCGCGCCACGGTCAAGGGCAACCTGCTCGTGGCCATCGTGCAGGGTACGCTGGGCGGCCTGATCTTCTGGATACTCGGCCTTCCCGCCGCCCTGCTGTGGGGCGTGGTGATGACGGTGCTGTCGCTGATCCCGGCCGTCGGCGCCGGCATCGTCTGGCTGCCCGCCGCCATCTATCTCTACGCCGTCGGCGACTGGTTTTCGGCGACCGTCCTGGTGCTGTTCGGCGTACTGATCATCGGCCTGGCCGACAACATCCTGCGCCCCATCCTCGTGGGCCGGGACACCAAGCTCCCGGACTGGATGGTGCTGCTGTCCACGCTGGGCGGCATCGCGATGGTGGGCATCAACGGCTTCGTCGTCGGGCCGCTGATCGCCGTGTTGTTCGTCGCCTTCTGGCAGATCTTCGGGAACGAATTCAACCCGGGCAACCGCGACGGGCAGGCCGAAGCGTCCGCCGCCGAAAACGACGATCGATGAAAGGAACCGCCGTCGAGAAGATTCAGTCCGCCAGCATCACGGTGTTGCGACCGGCGTCCTTGGCCCTGTAGAGCGCCCGGTCGACGCGGCGCATCAGGTCGCCCGGCCCCTCGGCCGGATGCCGGGTACCGGCGCCCACGCTGACCGTCACGCCGGCATCGGGTTCGTCGCGCAGCCGGCGCACTTCGCGGCGCAGGCGGTCGGCCTCGCTTTCCAGCGTATCGTCGTCGGCCGGGTCGACGACGACCGCGAATTCCTCGCCGCCCAGCCGGAAGACCTTGCCCCGCCCCCCGTATCGCGCCTGCAGCAGCGAAGCGATCTCCCGCAGCACCCGGTCGCCGACGTCGTGGCCGAAGCGGTCGTTGATCGACTTGAAATGATCCAGGTCCAGCAACAGCAGCGAGTAGCGCGCTTCCCCGAATTCCTCCGTGACTCGATGCAGCATGCGCCGGTTGCCCAGCCCGGTCAGCGAATCGCGGAAGCTCAGGCGCTGCAGTTCGTGCATCGTCGCCTCGCTGTGCCGGATCAGCGCGATCACGGCCAGCGTGACGACCAGCATGCCCGCCACGCGCGCCATGTCCTCTCCGAACGTCGAGATCCACAGCGGCTGACGCAGGAACTCGTCCATCAGGTCGGCCGTCTGGGAGACCAGCCAGATCGCGAGACCCAGCGTCAGCAACAGGTAGATCGTTCGCGGCAGCGCGCGAAGATGAACGGCCAGCAGCAGGCTGAAGAGCAGCAACCAGATGGCGATCTCGGCGAGACCGCCGATGGTCAGCAGACGCCCGTCGGGAAGATACGGCAGCATCATCCAGTGCAGCGCCGCGACGACGACGAGCACGGCGACGACGAGCGCCAGGATCGACAGCTTGGCGGGCCGAGCCGCTCGGGCCGCTCGAGCCGCGATTCGATCCGGGCCGCTGGACGACATCGGTCTTTACCCCCGCCTTGGAAAATATCCCCGCAGTTTAAGCGACGCCGGATGTCGAAACCAACACGCGTGACACCGGTCGCGCCGGAACCGTGCCGACCTGCGCGCGGCGGCGGGAAATCAGGCAGGTCTGCGTGCAAACACCATCATGCGCTCGGCGTCGAAATCGTACGGCGTGCGCTCCAGGTCGGCATCGATGGCGTCGAGCTCGAAGCCGGCGGTTTCGACCAGGCGGGCGATCTCGCCGGCCGACCAGACGCGGTGCGACCACGTGGCACGACGGGCACGCTCGCCGTCGATCAGGATCCACTCGTTTTCCAGGCGGGTATTGCGATCGACCAGCACCGGTCGTTCCACGAGCAGCCGGCCGTCTTCGAATTCGGTCAGGTGTACCGGCTCGAGCGTGCGGCACAGCGTTTCCAGCCCGACCAGGTCCAGCACCAGCCACCCGCCCGGCCGGAGGTTTTCCAGGCATCGATCCAGCGCGGCGCGATGGTCGCCCTCTTCGTCGAAATAGCCGAAGGACGTCCACATCACGACGACGGCGTCGAACGCGTCCGGTCGCCGGAAAGTGCGCATATCGTCGACCAACGCCTCGATGTCCAGCCCCGCCTCGGACGCGCGCGCGCGAAGGCGCTCGATGAGCCGTTCGCTGGTATCTACCGCGGTGACGTCCAGGCCGGCGCGGGCAAGCGGCAGCGCGTGGCGGCCGGGGCCGCAGCCGAGGTCCAGGACCGCGCCGCCGCGCAGGGCCAGGCGCTCGAGCAGCGCCGGCACCTGCTCGGCGGCGTCGTTAAACTGCGACTCGGAAAACATCAGCCCGCCGAACGTGCTCCAGAATTCCTCGTCGCCGTACCAGTGGCTCATGGCTGCGCTCCTCTTCGGTGCGTTCGCGGTGCTTTCCGGCTGCGCGACGCTGGGCTGGTACGGCCAGGCCGCTCGCGGTCAGGCCGAACTGCTGCTCAAGCGCAAGGATATTGAAAAAGTGCTGGACTCGCCTGAACTTTCGGCGATCGAGCGGGAGCGGCTGCGCGCGGTGGAGCCCATCCTGGCATTCGCCGAACGGCGCCTTGCCCTGCCGGCCGACGGCAGCTACGAGGCCTTCGTGGACCTGGATCGCGACGCGGTCGTCTACAACGTCGTCGCGGCCCCCGAATTCTCCGTGGAGCCGAAAACCTGGTGCTACCCCATCGCCGGCTGCGTGGCCTACCGCGGCTATTTCCGGCGCGAGGCCGCCCGGCGCCGTGCCGACCGGCTCGCCCGGCGCGGCTTCGACGTCGTCGTCGCGCCGGCCGTCGCGTACTCGACGCTGGGCCGCCTGGACGATCCGGTCACCAGCCCCATGCTGGGCTACCGGGTCGAACGATTGGCCGGGCTGCTGTTTCATGAACTCGCCCACCAACGCGTCTACGTTTCCGGCGATACGGCGTTCAACGAGGCCTACGCGACTTTCGTGGAGCGCGCCGGCGTGGCCGCGTGGCTGCGCGCCCGCGGCGACGCCGATCGCCTGGAGCGATGGCTCGAGGAACAGCGCCTCGAACGGGCGTTCACCAGGCTGCTGCTCGATGCGCGGCAACGGCTGGCCGAACTCTATGCCGAAGACCGGCCGGCCAGCGAGACGCGCGCGGCGAAGCAGGCGGCATTCTGCCGGTTGCGCGCGGAAATAAGAGCATTCGCGGCATCGCACCGCTCCGGCCGGTTCGAGGCATGGACCGAGGTCGAACTCGACAACGCGCGGCTCGCGCTGGTTGCCAGCTACGAGGCCGGAACCGACGCTTTTGCCGATCTTCTGGCAGAATATGGCGGCAACTTCGAGCGCTTCCACCAGGCTGTCGAGCGGCTGGCTTCCGAGGCCGGCAAGACGCGCGCGGAATTCCTGAACCGATGCCGGACCAACGCCTGCCCGTGACGTCTTACGCCCGCTCCACCCACCTTCGTCACACCGGCTTTCTGCATCGTTCCGACGCGGCCGTCGGCGCCGCGATCCCTGCGTGCGCTTTCGCGCTGATCACGGCTTTCGCGCCGCCGGCGTGGGCGCAAAGCGGCACGGGCACCGGCTCCGAGCCGCCGGCGCGGCAGTGCCAACAGCCCGGCGTCATTCCGGGTCGCGGCGAGCTGAACCGATCGGCGGACCTGCCGATGGATATCCGCGCCAACGACATGATCTCCCCCGGCGGCGGCGCGCCGCTTCGCTTCAGCGGCGACGTCACTCTGACCTACGGCGACCAGGTGCTCGATACCGGCGAGCTGATCTACGACCCGGAAACCGGCGAGGTCGTGCTGCCGGGCTGGCTGGAATACTCGGATGCGCTGGTCCGCATGCGCGCCTCGCAGGCCCGCTACAACACCGAAACCTCGAGCGGTCGTTTCGAGAAGGTTCGCTATTACATCGCCGGCGCCGCGGGCGCGGGCAACGCCCGCGTGATCCGGATGGTCGACGAGACGCACGCGCGGGTGCGGGCGTTCGATTTCACCACCTGCGACGTCGAGGATCCCGACTGGCAGCTCAAGGCCGGAAAGGTCGACCTGGACTTCGAGCGCGGCGTGGGCACGGCGCGCAATGCCAGGCTGGAGTTCAAGGGCGTGCCGGTGCTCTATTCCCCGTGGTTGCGCTTCCCTCTGGACGACGAACGCAAGACCGGCCTGCTCTACCCGCAGATCGGTTCGAGCAGCGACAACGGCATCGAGTTCGCGGTGCCGTTCTACTGGAACATCGCGCCGAACCGCGATGCCACGTTCACGCCGCGACTGATCGGCGCGCGCGGCGTGATGCTCGGCACCGAGTACCGCTTCCTGAACCGCAGGCACGCCGGCGAACTGGAGTTCGATTACCTGCCCGACGACGACGAGGACGGACGGGACCGCTGGCTGGGGCGCATCGACTACCGGGCCAGGCTGGCGCCGAACTGGACGTCGCGACTGAACTTCAACCGCGTCAGCGATACCGACTATTTCCTCGACCTCGGCAACGAACTCGCTTCCAGTTCCATCCAGTTCCTCCGATCGGATTTCACGATCTCCGGGCGCGGCCGCTACTGGCGCGCGCAGACGACGTTCGACACCTTCCAGGTGCTCGACACCGACGTGCGCGAGGAACGCGAACCCTACGACCGGCTGCCCCGCTTCGAATTCGACGCCGACTGGCCGCTGCCGGGCGGACTGAGCCTCGCGCTGGACAGCGAGGCGGTCTACTTCGACCGCGCCGAGGGCGTGACCGGCGTTCGGCTGGACACGCTGCCGGAGCTGGCCTGGCGGATCGTCCGGCCGGCCGGGTTCTTCGAGCCGGCGCTCGGACTGCGCGCGACGGCCTACAGCCTCTACGACGAGCCGGCCGACGTCGACCAGACGCCGACGCGCGTGCAGCCCATCGTCAGCGTCGACGGCGGGCTGGTGTTCGAGCGCCGCACCGCTTCCGGGCGTCTCCAGACGCTGGAACCCCGGGCCTTCTACCTCTACGTCCCGGGCCGGGAGCAGCAGGAACTGCCGGTCTTCGACACGCGCGAGTTGACGTTCAGTTTCGCCCAGCTCTTCCAGACCAACCGCTTCTCGGGCGCCGATCGCCAGACCGATGCCAACCAGCTCACGCTGGCTTTGACCAGCCGGCTGCTGGACGACGCCAACGGCCGCAGCATCGTCGATGCCAGCGTCGGGCAGATCGTCTATTTCGACGAACCCAGCGTGGGCCTGCCCGACGAGCCGCCGCCGAACCGGTCGGTTTCGGCCTCGGTCGGCGAGGTCAACTGGCGACCCACGGACAACGTTCTCGTCAGCGCGGGCCTGCAGTGGGACCCCGAAGACGATGAAACCGATGTCGCCGCTTTCGGTCTGAGCTGGAAGGGCAACGATGCCCGCCAGGTCCAGCTGGGGTATCGTTTCCGCCGCGACAGCGTGGACCAGGTCGACGTCCGGGCGCGCTATCCGCTGACCGGCAGCCTGAACCTGATCAGCCGGCTCGGGTACTCGTTCCGGGATTCGACGGTTCTCGAGCTGCTCGGCGGCGTCGAGTACGAGAGCTGCTGCTGGGCGATCCGCGCCTCGGTGCGGCGCTACGTCGACGACCGCGACGCGGACAAGCGCACGGCGTTCTTCGTGGAGCTGCACCTCAAGGGGCTCGGCAGCCTCGGACGTCGTCCGTACAACCTGTTCACGCGATAGGAGAAATCCGATCAACGTCATTCAAACCAGGGATTCGGCATGAAGTTACTTCGAATCACGGCAATCGCGACCATCGCGATTTGCCTGGCCGCGCCGCTAATGGCCGGTGCGCAGAACTACCGGAAGCTCGACGAGATCGTCGCCATCGTCGACGAGGGCGTGATACTGCGCTCCGAGCTCGAGGCCACGATGCAGAACGTCCTCAACCAGATACGCCAGCGCGGCGAGCGCCAGCCGCCCCCGCAGGTGCTGGAACAGCAGGTGCTCGACCGGCTGATCATGAACCAGGTCCAGGTCCAGCGAGCAGAACAGACCGGCGTTCGGGTCACCGACCAGGAGGTCGACCGCTCGCTGGACGACATCGCCCGCCAGAACGGACTTTCGCTCACGCAGCTCCGTCAGGCCGTCGAGGGCGACGGCATCGACTTCAACGAGTTCCGCGAAGACGTGCGCGAGCAGTTGCTGACCTCGAAGCTCAGCCAGCGCATCGTCGAGAGCATGGACCCGGTGACCGATACCGAGGTCGATATCCTCATGGAGTCCGACGTGTTCGACAGCGACGAGTACCATCTCTCGCAGATCGCACTCCAGCTCTCGCAGTCGGCCACGCCGGCCGACATGCGCGAGGCCGAGCAGCGCATCCAGGAAATCCGCAGGAAGATCGTCGAAGAGGGCATGGACTTCGCCGAGGCTGCGACGAGCTTCTCCGATGCGCCCGATGCGCTGGACGGCGGCGAGGTGGGCTGGCGCAATCTCAACGCCATGCCGCGCCAGATCGCCGATCGCATCCGCGGCATGGAGGCCGGCGAAATCTCCGAGCCGATGCTGGGCAACGGCAGCGTGATGCTGATCCGGGTCAACGAGCGACGGCCGCGCAGCGAAGTCATCATCAACGAATACAAGGCGCGTCACCTGATGGTGCAGCCCTCCGAACTGGTTTCCCCGGCCGAGGCCCGGACCCTCATCGAGGATCTGCACCAGCAGATCGAGGAAGGCGCGGACTTCGCCACGCTCGCCCGCGAGTTCTCCGATGACGAGCGTTCGGCCAACATCGGCGGCCTGATGGACTGGTTTCCCGAAGGCGCCTACGGCCGCACCGTCCAGGCCGTAGCCGACAGTCTCGAGCCGGGGGAAGTCAGCCAACCGTTCCAGACCGGCGATGGCTGGCACATCATCAAGCTGCTGGACCAGCGCCGGTCCGACCGCACCGAGGAGGCGCTGCGCGCCGAGGCGCGCGAAATGATCCGGCAACAGCGCGCCGACGAGGAACTCGACCGCGTGCTCCGGCAGATGCGCGACGAGGCCTACGTCGAGATCCTGATCTGACCGGAATGCCCGGACCGCTGCTGCTCACGCCCGGCGAACCGGCCGGCATCGGTCCGGAACTCGCCGTAGCCGCGGCCGCCGGCGACCCGGACCTGGTCCTCGTCGGCGACCCGGAGCTGCTGCGGGCCGCCGGCGATGCCGTCGGCGTCGATGTCGACATTCGGCCGTGGTCGCCGGAATCGGACGACGCGCATTCCGATCGTCGGATCCGCTGCCTGCCGATCGAGTTGCGCGCGCCGGCCCGGCCGGGCCGGTTGGACCCGGCCAACGCCGAGTACGTGCTGGAGACGCTGGCCCGTGCCGTCGACGAGATCGCCGCCGGCCGCGCCGCGGGCCTCGTGACCGGGCCGGTGCACAAGGGCGTGATCAACGACGCCGGCATCGCGTTCTCGGGGCACACCGAGTTTCTCGCCGAGCGCGCCGGCGTCGAGCGCGTGGTCATGATGCTGGTGGCCGATTCGCTGCGCGTTGCACTCGCGACCACCCACCTGCCGCTGCGCGACGTCGCCGACGCCATCGATTCATCCGGCCTGGCCGACACGCTGGAAATCGTCGATGCCGATCTGCGCCGGCGCTTCGCCATCGCCGAGCCCGCCGTCGCGGTGCTCGGGCTCAACCCGCACGCCGGCGAAGGCGGCCACCTCGGGCTCGAGGAAATCGACGTCATCGCACCCGTCCTGGATCGGCTGCGAGCCAAGGGGCTTCACCTCGAAGGACCGCTGCCGGCCGACACGGCATTCGTGCCGACCAACCTGGAGCGCTTCGACGCCGTGCTCGCGATGTACCACGACCAGGGCCTGCCGGTGCTCAAGTACGCCGGCTTCGGCCATGCCGTCAACGTCACGCTCGGGCTGCCGTTCATCCGGACCTCGGTCGACCACGGCACCGCGCTGGACCTGGCCGGCACCGGAAAGGCCGACGGCGGAAGCCTGCGGGCCGCGATCGAGCTGGCGCGGGGGATGGCGGGTCGAGAGGGGCAGGGGTTTCCGTAGTCCGTGGTCCGTTGGTTCGTTGGTTCGTTGGTTCGTTGGTTCGTTGGTTCGTTGGTCATCATCCGACTACCGACTACCGACTACGGACTTCTGGACTGCCCCCGAAAAAGTAGACACCTCTTTCAATGCAAAACGGAGGTGTCATGAAAGTCAGGCGATTACGCAAGTTCAGTGAGGGATTCAAGCGCGCGGCGGTGGAGGAATCGCTGCGATCGGAGCAGCCGCTGCGGGT
>JBPRGD010000201.1:0-13644 GCA_051428125.1 Candidatus Wenzhouxiangella sp. M2_3B_020 | reverse complement strand
CATCGCGACGATCAGCGCGACCGACGTCATCAGGATGGGTCGTAGCCGGATCGCGGCGGCTTCGACGACCGCGTCGAGCTTGTTCAGGCCGCGCTCGATCTGCAGCTGGTTGGCGAACTCCACGATCAGGATGCCGTTCTTGGACACCACGCCGATCAGCGTGATCAGGCCCACCTGCGAGTAGATGTTCATGCTCGTGAAGCCGAGCATGATGAACGCCATCGCGCCGGCCACCGACAGCGGGACCGAGATCAGGATGATGAACGGGTCGCGCCAGCTCTCGAACTGCGCGGCAAGCACCAGGTAGATCACCAGAAGCGACAGGAAGAACGTCACGGCCAGCGCGCTGCCCTGTTTCTTGAACTGCCGCGAAACGCCCTTGTAGTCGAAGGTGAAACCCAAGGGAAACAGCTCGGCCGCCGTTGTTTCCATGAAGCTCGTGGCCTCGCCCATGGACGCACCGGCGAGCACGCCTTCCAGCGTCAATGAATTGAGCTGGTTGTGCTGCGTGCGGCTGGACGGTTCGACGGTGGATTCGAACGACACGATGCTGCCCAGCGGCACCAGTTCGCCGGCGTCGCTGCGCACGTAATAGTCGCGGAGCTGGCTTGCGGCCTGCCGTGCGCTGCGCTCGACCTGCGGGATGACCTCGTAGGACCGACCCTGCATGTTGAACCGGTTGATGAAGCCGCCGCCCAGCAGGCTGGCCAGTTCACGGCCGACGTCGGCCATCGACAGGCCGAGATCGGCAGCCCGATCGCGGTCGATGACCACGCGCGTCATCGGACGGTCGAACTCGATGGACTTCTGGAGGAACGCGAAGAGGTTGCTTTCCATCGCCTTGCCCAGCAACTCGTCGGCCACTTCGGCGAGCTGATCATACGGCTGGGCCGTCGTGATCACGAACTGGAACGGCAGCCCCTGTCCGGCGCCGGGCACGGACGGGCGCGTGAACACGGACGTGCGCAGGCCGGTGACCTCCGAGACCGATTCCTGCAGCATGGGCTGGACCTCGAACTGCGAGATCTCGCGCTCGTCCCAAGGCTCGAGCTTGAAGCCGCCGAAGACGGTGTTCGGGCCGAACGAGCCCAGCAGCATGAAGCTCTCGTCGTAGCCGGGAAGCTCCTCGAAGCGCTGCTGTAGTTCGTCGCCGTACTTCTGGAGATATTCCAGCGTCGCGGTCTGCGGAGCCTGTCCCTGGTAGAGCAGGATGCCCTGGTCCTCGGTGGGCGCGAGTTCGTCCTTGCTGAGCTGCAGCATGAAGACGATCGAGGCCAGCAGCACGACGGCGAACACGACAACGGCCGGAATCGATTGCAGCGTCCATGACAGCGACGACTTGTAGCCGTCGGCCAGGCGCTTGAAGTTGCGCTCCACGGCGTTCTCGAAACGCGACGCCTCGCCGTGCGGCTTGAGGATGTGCCCGGACAGCATCGGCGACAGCGTGAGCGCCACGACCCCGGAGATCAGCACCGCACCCGCCAGCGTGAACGCGAACTCCGAGAACAGCGAACCGACCAGGCCGCCCATGAAGCCGATGGGAGCGTAGACCGCGATCAGCGTCGTCGTCATCGCGATCACCGGGGTGGCCATTTCGCGCGCGCCGTGCAGCGCGGCCTCGAAGCGCGACTCCCCCTCCTCGATGTGGCGATGCACGTTCTCGACGATGATGATCGCATCGTCGACGACCAGCCCGATCGCGAGCACCATTGCCAGCAGCGTCAACAAATTCAGCGAGAAACCCAGCAGGAGCATGATCATCGCCGCACCGATCAGCGACAACGGCACGGCCACCGACGGCACCACCGCCGCACGGATGGAACCCAGCGTCACGAACACGACGGCCAGCACGATCAGCACGGCCTCGCCCAGCGTCTTGATGACTTCCTCGATCGAGCTCTCGATGAAGTCCGACGCGTCGTAGGCCAGTTCCACCTGCAGGCCGGAAGGGAGCTGCGAGCGGATCCCCGGAAGCTCCTTGCGTACCCGCTCGGCGACGTCCAGCGGATTCGCGCCGGGCGCCAGTTCGATGGCGACGTAGGTCGACGGCCTGCCCTTGTAGTTGTTCGTCTCGGAATAGCTTTCGGCACCGAGTTCGGTGCGTGCGACATCCGAAAGCCGAATGATGCTGCCGTCGACCTCCTTGACGACGAGCTGCTCGAAGGCTTCGGGCTCGGCGACGTCGGTATTGGTCTTGAGATCGATGCGCACCAGCTGGTCGCGCGTCCTGCCGATGCCGGCCTGATAGTTGTTCTCGAGCAGGATGCGGACCAGTTCCTGTGCGGTCATGTCGATCGCGGCCAGTCGCTGCGGGTCGATCCAGACCCGCTGCGCGAACGTGCGTCCCAGCAGTTCGGCCTTGCCCACGCCCCGGAGCGCCTGCAGTCGCGGCTGCACCTCCCGAGTCAGGTAGTCGGTAATGCTCGGAACCGCGATTTCCTCGCTGTAGAACGCGATGTACATCAGCGCAGTGGATTCGCCGGTCGTCGAAGTGATGACGGGATCGCGTACCGCTTCGGGCAGCACGTCGCGCTGGCTGGCCACCTTCGCCTGGATCTCGGCCAGCGCATCGTTGGCGTCGTAGTCCAGGACCATGCGCGCCTCGATCGTCGACACGCCCTTCGAGCTGGTCGACGAAAGGTAGTCGATTCCTTCGGCCTCGGCGATGGCCTGCTGCAGCGGTGTCGTGACGAATCCCTTGACCAGATCCGAATCCGCGCCCGGGTAGACGGTGCGGACCGTCACCGTCGTGCTTTCGAGCTCCGGGAACTGGCGGATTTCCAGCTGCATGGCCGCACGCAGCCCGAGCAGCAGGATGAGAAGACTGACGACGGTGGCAAGCACCGGCCGCCGAACGAAGATATCGGTGAAACGCATCAGCCGGACTCCGGTGCCGAACCGGGCCCTTCCACGATCCGGACCGGCTGGCCGTTACGCAGCCGCAGCAGACCAGCGGCGACGATCCGGGTGCCGGCCTCGAGTCCGTCGACGATCTCGACCTCGCCGTCGCGCACGCGGCCCGTAACCACCGTTCGACGCTCCGCCTGCAGCCCCGAGTCGCCCTCCACGACGGCGAAGACGAAATCGCCGTAGGTGTTGTAGGAGATTGCGGTACGCGGGACCGTGACGACCTCGTCGACCTGCTCGCGCAGCGCGACGACGTTGGCGAACATGCCCGGTCGCAGCTTCAGGTCGGGATTGCCGAGCCGGGCACGTACCCGGAACGTTCGCGTCTGCGGTGCAACCGAAGAATCCAGCGCGATGACCTCGCCGGTGAAGCGTTCGTCGGGATACGGCGCGACGGTGACTTCGACGGGATTGCCGACGGACACGCGCGGCAGCTCGCGTTCGGACAGCGTGAAGTCGACCTGGATGGGGTCGAGGATGTTGATCCCCACGATGGGGGTGCCGACCCCGAGGAACTCTCCAAGGTCGATCTGGCGAAGGCCGACCACGCCCGAGAACGGGGCGCGAATGGTCTTCTTGTCCAACAGCGCCTGCTGCTCGTGCACGCGCGCCTCGGCCGCCTCGTAGTTGGCCTGCGCCTCGTCGAACTCGGAGCGCGAGACCGCGTTCTGCTCGATCAGGTCCGAGAAACGCTCGAACTGCTGCAGCGCGAGGCGGGCTTCGGCCTGGCGCGTCTCCAGCGCAGCCTCGTCGGTCTCGGCGTCCAGCCGGATCAGGACGTCGCCGGCCTCGACCCGCTGGCCGGACTCGAATTCGACGGACTCGACCACGCCGGCGATCTCGTTGGAAACCTCGACACCGTTGATCGCGCGGATGCTGCCGATGGCGGCCAGCGATTGCTGCCACCGGCGCTGCCTGGACTCGACCACCTCGACCGCCGCGGGAGGCGGCGGCTGGGACGCCTGCTCGATCTGCTCCTGTATCTGCAGGATCCGCAGGCCGAACAGGCTGCCCAGTACGACGGCAAGCACTGCCAGTACGACGAGAATTCGGACGATCGTCTGCTTCTTCATGGCGTTTCGCGAGGCACTCCGGACAGGTGAGCGCGGCGGGCAGGCCCGGCCGCGGACCGCGCGGGGCTGGCGCTTCGAAGATCAAAATTCGATTCTAAACGCTTGCGGGTGACGACTGGTGCAAACGCCGTCCGTCCCGGCGACCGATCAAGCCCGTTTGGCCGCTAAAATAGAGGTATCCAATCAAGACAACCCGGGGAATTCCCAATGAACCAACCCGTTCGCATCGCGATCACCGGCGCTGCCGGCCAGATCGGCTACCAGCTGTGCTTCCGTATCGCCGCCGGCGACATGCTCGGTCCCAACCAACCCGTCATCCTGCAGCTCATCGAGATACCGCAGGCCATCGACGCGCTGAAGGGCGTGGCCATGGAGCTGGACGACGCCGCGTTTCCGATGCTCATGGACGTCGTCACGACCTCCGAGCTCGACGAGGGCTTCAAGGACGCCGACTACGCGCTGCTGGTCGGGGCGAAACCGCGCGGGAAGGGAATGGAGCGAAGCGATCTGCTGGCCGAGAACGGAAAGATCTTCGGCCCGCAGGGCAAGGCGCTGAACGACCATGCCTCGCGCGACGTCAAGGTCCTGGTCGTCGGCAACCCGGCCAACACCAACTGCCTGATCGCGCAGGCCAACGCGCCGGACCTCAAGCCCGACAACTTCACCGCGATGACGCGGCTGGACCACAACCGGGCACTGGCGCAGCTGGCGCAGCGCACCGGCGTCCACCACACCCACATCCGCCAGATGATCATCTGGGGTAACCATTCGGCCACGCAGTATCCCGACATCCACCACACGCTGGTCAAGGGTGATCCGGCGGTCTCGAAGGTCGACCGGGAGTGGTACGAGAACGAGTTCATCCCGACGGTGCAGCAGCGCGGCGCGGCCATCATCAAGGCCCGCGGCGCGTCCAGCGCGGCCTCGGCCGCGTCGGCGGCGCTCGACCACATGCGTGACTGGGTGCTGGGCACCAGCGAGGACTGGGTGTCGATGGGTGTTCCGTCCGACGGCAGCTACGGCATCGAACCGGGCGTGATCTATTCGTTCCCGTGCACCTGCGACGGCGGCGAATACAGGATCGTGCCCGACCTGGAGATCAACGAATTCAGCCGCGGGCGCATGGACGCCACCGACGAGGAACTGCGCGAAGAGCGCAAGGCCGTCGAGGACCTGCTCTGAGCGATGACCGTGCGGCGAAGTCCCTGAAAAGCGAATTGCACGAAGGTCACGAAGAACGCACGAAGAACACGAAGACAAACCGGTGAATTGAAAAAGCAGGAGCCGCGCGAAGGAAGGACATGAAGAAGCCTTTCTTCGGGCTCTTCGTGCCCTTCGTGCTCTCTCGGTGTTCTTCGTGTAGCGGTATCAGGGCTGAACCGAATCCCCTCGATGCGCGTTATAGCCGCCCCGCTTTGGATGTCCTGCTGCAGCCCTCGGTGAACCGTCGGGTCAATTTGCCCGACGTGCCAGCACGAGACGAAGGGTAGCACCCCGTTCGGGAATCGCCTCCCTACATCCTCCCCCAGCCGGCGGGAAGGGCCGAGCGTCGATCCGAGACGTGACGACACACGAGATCAGGCACGTCTGCGCATTGCATGAAGAAAGGAGAGTATTTCTTCGTGCCCTTCGTGCCTTCTTCGTGTTCTTCGTGTGACGCTTAAAGGACCGAACCCCTCGAGGCGGGTTACGCCCGGCCGTCCAGGCTCTGGTGCTTGCCGACGATGAGCATCGACAGCTCCAGCGCCTGCTCGTAGTTCAGGCGCGGGTCCACGGTGGTCTTGTAGGCACGCGAGAGGTCGCCTTCGGCGAGCTCGCGCGCTCCGCCGATGCATTCGGTGACGTTCTCGCCGGTCAGCTCGAGGTGGACGCCGCCGAGGCGCGAGCCGCTGGCGGCGTGGATCTCGAAGGCCTGCTCGAGTTCGGCCTGGATGTTCGAGAATCTACGGGTCTTGAAACCGGACGCGGTCTTCTCGGTATTGCCGTGCATCGGGTCACAGATCCACAACAGCGGGGTGCCTGTGGATTTCGCGGCCTGGATCAATTTCGGCAGCTTGTCACCGATCCCGTCGGCGCCCATGCGGTGGATCAGCACGAGGCGACCCGGTTCGTCGTCCGGATTCAACGAGCGGATCAGGCTCTTGAGCCAATCCGGCGACATGCCAGGGCCGACCTTGACGCCGATCGGATTGCGGATGCCGCGGAACATCTCCAGGTGCGCGCCGTCCATGCCGGCGGTGCGCATGCCGATCCAGGGGAAATGCGTCGACAGGTTGAACCAGCCCCACTGGCGCGGCACCTCGCGGGTCAGGGCCTGCTCGTAATGAAGATGCAGCGCCTCGTGCGAGGTGAAGAAGTCGACGCGGCGCACGCTGCCCGGCGTCTGGCCGGTCACCGTTTCCATGAACCGCACCGAGTGACCGATGGAATCGGCGATCCGGTGGAATTGCCGGGCAAGCGGGGAATGCTCGACCCAGCCCAGGTCCCAGTACTCGGGATGGTGGAGGTCGGCGAAGCCGCCGTCGACCAGCGCGCGGACGAAATTCATCGTCATCGCCGAGCGCGAGTAGGCGCGGATCATCCGCTCCGGATCCGGTCGTCGGGCCTCCGTCGTGAATTCCGGGGAATTGACGAGGTCGCCCCGGTAGCTAGGGAGCTTCACGCCGTCGCGGACCTCGAAATCGTCGGAACGCGGCTTGGCATACTGGCCGGCGAAGCGACCGATGCGGACAACGGGCATCTCGAGGCCGTGGACGAGCACCAGCGACATCTGCAGCAGGACCTTGAGCCGGTTCGTGATGATCTCTGGCCGACATTCCGAAAAGATTTCCGCGCAGTCCCCTCCCTGCAGCAGGAATCGTTTTCCCGCCTGGGCCTCGGCGAGCTGCTGTTTCAGGTTGAGGATTTCCCACGACGTCACGAGCGGCGGCATCGCGGACAGCCGTTCGACGGCTTCCTCGAGGCCGCGACCGTCCTCGTAGCGGGCCTGTTGCAGCGCTTCCTTTTGCTGCCAGGACCGGGGCGTCCAGTCCTTCGCCGGAGTAATCGTCTTCAGTGGGTCACTCATTTGCGCTCCTGCGCAGCGACACGACAGTGATCGTCATCAGCAGAACATACCAGATCAACGTCCACGCCGGCATCGCGAGCCCCAGAAAAGTCCAGTCGACCTCGGCGCATTCGCCGGAGCCGGTGAACGCGGACTTGACGGCTTCGAACAGCGAGAAATACTCGACCATGAAGTCGAAGCCGGGGCCGCATTCGGGAACGTCTCCCGGCGGCAGGCTCTGCAGCCAGAGGTGCCGGCCGGCGGTCGCGACGCCCCAGATTCCGCCGGCGAACACGACGGCGCCGTAGATCCAGCGCATGCCCCCGCGGCTGCCGTGGACGGCGCCGGCCAGCGCGCCGATGGCGATGACGATGAAGGCGAAGCGCTGCAGGATGCACAGGGGACAGGGCTCGTAGCCCTGGAAGAACTGCGCGTAGTATGCGAAGCCCAGGAGCGCGGCCGCCAGAGCGAAAACCAGCGCGAAACCCTTTCTCGGAAACAGATCGATTTTCATTGCGTTATTCTGCCACGGCACGCGCGGCAGTCTGCCGTCGACGCGCAACCGGAGGTCGTTTCCATGCTCGAATGCATCTCGCTGGCCACGCTGCACGACGATCTCGGCCGGCGCATGACCGAGCTACGCGACGACATCACTCCCGTCAGCCGATCCAGGGCGCGGGTCGAGGCCGCAATGTCCTCCGATGCGGCGATCTACGGCGTCAACACCGGCTTCGGCGCACTGGCGGACCGGCGGATCGAGTCGGGACGGCTGGCCGAGCTGCAGCGCAACCTGCTGCTGTCGCACGCCTGCGGCACGCGCGAACCGCTGGGACAGCATCTCAGCCGGCTGATGCTAAGGCTCAAGATCCATGCGCTCGCGCTCGGCTATTCGGGAATCTCCGAGACCGTTTTCCGGCAATTGCTGGCGCTGGACGAACACGGCATCGTTCCCTGGATCCCGTCGCGTGGCAGCGTCGGTGCGTCGGGCGACCTCGCGCCGCTGGCGCACATGAGTCTGCCGCTGATCGGGGCCGGACAGTGCTGGAAGCCCGACGGCAGCGGCCCTGAGCCGGCCTCCGCGGCGCTCGAGCGCGCCGGCATCGCGCCGGTGGCGCTGGGCGCCAAGGATGGCCTGGCGCTGATCAACGGCACCCAGATGATGGCCGCGTGCGGGGCAGAGGTGCTGTACCGCGCGATCGGTCTGGCGACCGCGGCCGACGTGCTCGGCGCGATGAGCCTGGAGGCGCTGCAAGGTTCGCTGCGCCCGTTCGACGAGCGCCTGCACCGGCTTCGGCCGCACCCCGGCCAGATCGACGTCGCGGACAACGTACGCCGGCTGCTGGAACGCAGCGAGATCCTCGAATCGCACCGCAGCTGCGGCAAGGTGCAGGATCCCTACTCGCTGCGCTGCGTTCCGCAGGTGCACGGCGCCAGCCGGGACGCGCTGGCCTACGCGCGCGGGATCGTGGAACGCGAGATCAACTCGGTAACCGACAACCCGCTGGTGCTCGAAGACGGCGACATCGTCTCCGGCGGCAACTTCCACGGCCAGCCCGTGGCGCTGGCGCTGGATCACGCCGCGATCGCGCTGAGCGAACTGGCCAGCATCTCGGAGCGTCGCACCTACCTGCTGCTGGCCGGCCACGACGGCCTTCCCGAGCTGCTGATGTCGGACACCGGCATCAATTCCGGCTTCATGATCCCGCAGTACACGGCCGCGGCACTTGTCAGCGAGAACAAGGTGCTCTGCCACCCGGCAAGCGTCGACTCGATTCCGACCAGCCTCGGCCAGGAAGATCACGTCTCGATGGGGTCCATTTCGGCGCTGAAGCTGATCTCGGTGCTTCGCAACGTCGAGCAGGTACTGGCCGTCGAAATGCTCACCGCGGCCCAGGCGCTGGATTTCCGGGCTCCGCTGAAACCCGGCCGCGGCGTCGAACTGGCGCATGCGGCGGTGCGCGCCGTCGTCGCGCACTCCGAACAGGATTACGAGGTCGGCGCCGACATCGAGGAATGTGCCGAACTGCTGCGCAACGGGCGGCTGGTAAGCGCCGTGGAAGCCGAGCTGGGCAAACTGGCCTGACGAAGGCCTATCGGGAGTGGACGGCCTCGGCGGTCAGCTCGAGATACAGCGCCGCGTCTTCGGGACGGGCCGCGGCCTCGCCTTCGGAATCCTCGACGACGCTGATCCGCCCGGGCCTGCCCAGCGGCGTTCCCAGCATGGTGTCGGTAAGAAACTCCCACTCGCCGTCGATGCGCTGCTCGATGCCGACCCTCAACCACAGGGCATCCGGATCGGCGTTCTCGGTCGGAGACGGCGGCTCGACGTCGACGCCGATCCGCCAGGACGAGTCCGGGCCGTGGATCTCGAAACGACCGGGCGTTCCCGGAGTGAGGATCAGTTCGGGCCGGCCCCGCAGCTCGCCGCCGCTCCAGACCGTGGCTTCGATCCGGTACTTGGCCGGATCGACGGCCTCGGCCAGCGCGTGTTCCCCGGCCATGCAGCCGACGAACAGCAATACCGCGGCGAATCCTCTCATGCCTCAGGTGTTCCGGAACCGGGCCGGGAGGTCCTCGGTATCGGGCTGGTCGGCTCCTTCCTTGACCACGGGCATCAGGTCCTGCTTGGATACGCCGAGCACGATGGCGGCGGTGCTGGCGACGAAGATCGACGAGTAGGTCCCGATGATCACGCCCACGATCAGCGTGTAGGCGAACGCATGGATGATCTCGCCGCCGAAGTAGAACAGCGCGATCAGCACCAGCAGCGTGGTCAGCGACGTCATCACCGTGCGCGACAGCATCTGGTTGATCGAGAGGTTGGACAACTCGACCGCCGTGCCCTTGCGCTTGACCCGGAAGTTCTCGCGCAACCGGTCGTAGACGACGATGGTGTCGTTGAGCGAATAGCCGATGACGGCCAGGATCGCCGCGACCACCGTCAGGTCGAAGCTGACCCGGAAAAGCGAGATCATGCCCAGCACGATCAGCACGTCGTGCACCAGGGCGGCGACGGCGCCGACGGCGAACCGCCACTGGAAGCGGAACGAGACGTAGAGCAGGATGCCGGCCAGCGCATACAGCATCGCCAGTCCGCCCTGGTTGGCGAGTTCCTCGCCGATCTGCGGCCCGACGAACTCGACCCTGCGGATCTCGACGCCGGGATCGACCGTCGAAAGCGCGGCCAGCGCCTCGGTGCTGACGTCGGCGCCCTCCTCGGCGGCGACTTCGGCCGGTAGCCGCACCACGATGTCGCTGGCCGTTCCGAAGGTCTGCACCGTGAAATTCTCGTAGCCCGCCTCGTCCAGGCTCGCGCGCACCTCGGGCAGCGCCGGCGCTTCGGGGTAGGCGACCTCGATCAGCGTGCCGCCGGTGAAGTCCAGCCCGAAGTTCAGGCCGCGCGTGGCCAGCGAGCCGATGCTGACCAGCAGCAGAAGGGCCGAGAAGATCAGCGCGATCCTGCGCCGGGCCATGAAATCGATGCGGGTGTCGGTCTTGATGATGTCCATGAGATAGTTTCCCGGTTGGCCCCGCTCAGATCGAGAGCTTGGCGACGCGCTGGCGGCGCCCGTAGATCAGGTTGACGACGCCGCGCGTGCCGAAGATGGCCGTGAACATCGACGTCACGATGCCCAGCGACAGCGTCACGGCGAAACCCTTGACCGGGCCGGTGCCGAACATGAACAGCACCAGCGCCGCGATCAGGGTCGTGACGTTGGCATCGGCGATGGTCGAGAAGGCCTTGCCGTAGCCGGCGCGGATCGCGGCCTGCGGCGTGTTGCCCAGCCTGAGTTCTTCCCGGATGCGTTCGTAGATCAGCACGTTGGCGTCGACGGCCATGCCGACGGTCAGCACGATGCCGGCGATGCCGGGCAGCGTCAGCGTCGCGCCGATCATCGAAAGCAATGCCACGATGAGCACCAGGTTGGCCGTCAGCGCCATGTCGGCGACGAAGCCGAAGACGCGGTAGTAGACCGCCATGACGACCAGCACAAGGCAGAAACCGATGATGACGGAGTTGAAGCCCTGCTCGATGTTGTCCGCGCCCAGGCTGGGGCCGACCGTGCGCTCCTCGATGATCTGCACGGGCGCGGCCAGCGCGCCGGCGCGAAGCAGCAGCGCGAGCTGGCTGGCCTCGCGCGCCGAGCCCAGGCCCGTGGTCTGGAATCGACGACCGAACGGCTCGCGCACCACCGCGACCGAAATCACTTCCTCGACCCGGCGCATCTCCGTGACTTCATCGCCGTCGACCATCTCGGTGACCGGACGCTGCTCGATGAACACCACGGCCATCCGGTTGCCGACATTCTCGCTGGTGAACTCCAGCATCCGGCGAGCGCCGACGGCGTCCAGCGTGACCTGCACATTGGGCGCGCCGGTCTGCTGATCGAAGCCGGCCGATGCGCTGGTGAGGTTTTCGCCCGATGCGATGAGGCGGCGGGAAAGCAGGATGGGATTGCCCTGTCGGTCCTCGTAGAGCCGGGACTGCGGCGGTATGCGGCCGGTGCGCTGCGCTTCGAACGGATCGTTCTGCTCGTCGACGGCGCGGTACTCCAGCGTCGCGGTTGCACCAAGGATGCGCTTGGCCTCGGCGGTGTCCTGCACGCCCGGCAGCTGCACGACGATGCGTTCGGCGCCCTGCTGCTGGATGATGGGCTCGGCGACGCCGAGCTCGTTGACGCGGTTGCGAAGGGTGGTGATGTTCTGCTGCAGCGCCGTCTGCTGCAACTCGGTCATCACCTCGGGGCGCACCGTCGCACGAATGTTGAAGGTCTCGCCGCCGTCGAAGGTCTCCAGCTCCAGTTCCGTCAGTTCGCGGGAGATCTGCGTCATCGCCGTGGTCCGATCCTCGGCCGTGCGCAGTTCGGCGATGAGTTCGCCGTCGTCGACGCGCACGGAACGGTAGCGGATGCGCTCGTCCCTGAGCAGGTTGCGGATGTCGTCGACGAAGCGCTCCAGCTGCTGCTGGCGCGCCGTTTCCATGTCGACCTCCATCAGGAAGTGCACGCCGCCCTGAAGGTCCAGGCCCAGCACCATCGGCTCGGCGCCGATCGCGCGCAGCCAGTCGGGCGTGGCCGGCGCCAGGTTCAGCGCGACGACGTAGGCGTCACCCAGCTCGGCGCGCAGCGCGTCGGCGAGCTGCAGCTGCTCCTCGCTGCCGGAAACCCGGACCATCAGCCGCTCGGGCGTGAAGTCCATGGATCCTGCGTCGATCTCCTCGGACTCCAGGACTCCTTCGACGACGCCCTCGAGCGCCGGATCGAGCTCGAAGCCGCGGCTGGACGACACCTGCACGGCCGGATCGTCCCCGAACAGGTTGGGCAGGGCATAGATGATGCCGACGGCCAGTACGGCGATCAGCAGGATGTACTTCCAGGCGGGATAGCGATTCATGAAAAGACCGGATTGTTGTTCTTGGCGGCTTCTGGGCCGATCAGGCGGCGGAGTCGAACGTTCCCTTGGGAACGACCTGTCCCACCGAGCTCTTCTGCATCTTGACGCTCACGCCGTCGGCGAGCTCGACCTGGATGAAGTTCTCGCCGACCTCGGTGATCTTTCCGAGCAGTCCACCGGCGGAAACGACTTCGTCACCGACCTCGAGGTTTGCGACCAGTTCGCGGTGCTGCTTGTTGCGCTTCATCTGCGGACGGATGATCAGCAGCCAGAAGATCACGACGATGAACACCAGCGGCAGCAACGACGCCAGAAGGCTGGGTTCCTGCGCGGCCTGCTGCTGCGCGTACGCGGACGGAATCAGGAATTCGGTGATGGACTGGAGCATGGTTGGAAACTCGTTTTGGAATTCGGTGTCTCGGGCCGACGCAGGCCGCGAACTGCCGTGCCGGCTGGGCCGACCGCAACGCGGAATTATCCCATAACGGGCCGGCGGTTGTCGCCGGGTCGACCTGTCGAAGCCCTCTCCGCGCACCGGCACCCGCCGCACTCCGGGTCTCTATGGGAGCCGTCCCGGGCGCATTCAAGTCTCCGGGCTTCCCGGAGCCCGTCGCGGACCGCTGGGCGTACACCGACAGTGCGGAATCGGCAACCTGCGCCGAATGCATCGCTGCGCCCCGCCGCGCGGGCTTTCGGGCCGAACCCGGATCGTTCCGAAAACCGCCCCGGATCGATCGTTGCGCGCATTGTGCCGGTCATTCCCCGCAGGGGCGGGCTCCAGGCCCGAATGAAATTCAGATATCTAGCCGGTTCCGCCGGCTACGTTACTTGCCCGGGCCATCCTCACACCCCCCGTTGGAGCGGCCCCAGGCCGCGATGGGAAGACTCGTCGTTTCCTCAAACCCGTTTCGCCACGCCCGCTGCACGGGCTTGGCGAAACGCAGTCGACCTGGACTTTCGAACAACCGCACTGTGGCCCGACCCGTCGCGGCGAAGTCGCCGCTCCCACAGAAGAAAAAAGGCTCGGACTTTGATCGAGACGGTAGGTCGGGGCGACCTCCCCGACGGAAAGGGGTCAACCCGTCGCGGCGAGGTCGCCGCTCCTACAGAAGTCAAGCAGAACTCCAACCCGCTCCTGTGGGAGGCGCGACTTCGCGCCGACGGATCAAGACCACCGAATCTGGTCAACACCGAACGGAGGAACAACCAGCTCCAAAGCCCGAG
>JBPRGD010000200.1:0-4529 GCA_051428125.1 Candidatus Wenzhouxiangella sp. M2_3B_020 | reverse complement strand
TCGCCGGCCGGACGGGAAGCGGCTGCTGTTCCACTCCGACCAGGGCGTGCAGTACACGGCCGGCCCGGTGCAGCGCTGGCTGGCCGCTCGCGGGGTGTGCTTGAGCATGTCGCGTAGAGGCGACTGCTGGGACAATGCCTGCGCCGAGAGCTTCTTTGCCCTGGCCAAGAAGGAATGGCTGCGGCCGCTGGGGCTGGTCGATCGCGAGGAGATGGCCGGCGAAGTCGACTACTACTTCGGCGAGTTCTACAATCGGATCCGGCGTCATACGCAGGCCGGCAACCTGCCGCCGGCGGTGTATGAGGCCCGAGCCGAGAAAAGCCGTGCTTAACCCCGGTGTCTACAAAATCGGGGGCACTTCACTCCGACTACCGACTACCGACTACCGACCACCGACTACCGACTACCGACTACCGATCACGAATCGCGGTTCGGCCACCTTTCGTCGGGGACGTAGCTCCAACTTACCGATCGAACGGCTCGGTCACGCCGCCTGGTCGAACCCGGCCTCCACCCGCTCGAAATATACGCGCGTCGCGTCGATCTGCTCGGCGGCGTCCTCGACGCGGTTGACGGCGCGGATGAACGTCCCGGATCCCGGATGCGCCTTCGCGTACCAGCCCAGGTGCTTACGCGCGATCCGAAGGCCGCGGTATTCGCCGTAGAAGGCGTGCAGCGCTTCGAGGTGCTCGACGAGGACGGCGCCGACCTCGGCCGGCGCCTTTTCGGGCAGCCGCTCGCCGGTTTCCAGGTAATGGCGGATCTCGTCGAAGATCCAGGGCCGGCCCTGCGCGGCACGACCGATCAGGAGACCGTCGGCACCGGTGTAGTCCAGCACGTGCCTGGCCTGCTCCGGCGAATCGACGTCGCCGTTGGCCCAGACGGGGATCGAGACGTCCCGCTTGATGGCGGCGATGATTTCGTACTCGGCCGTGCCCCGGTACTTCATGTCGCGGGTCCGGCCGTGGACGGCCAGCGCGGCGATTCCGGCGTCCTCGGCGATGCGCGCGACCGTCGGCGCGTTCTTCGCATGCGCCGCCCAGCCGGTGCGGATCTTGAGCGTGACCGGGACGTCGACCGCCGCGACGGTCGCCTTCAGGATGGCCTCCACCCTGGCCTCGTCGCGCATCAGCGCCGATCCGGCCCAGGCCTTGCAGACCTTCTTGGCCGGACAGCCCATGTTGATGTCGACGATCTCGGCGCCGTGGGCGACGTTGTAGCGCGCGAACTCGGCCATCTGCTCCGGCTCGGTGCCGGCGATCTGAACGCTGATCGGACCGGGCTCGCCGTCGTGGTCCAGCCGCTCGGCCGACTTGCGCGTGCCCCTGAGCTGCGGGTTGGCCGATGTCATCTCCGACGTCGCCAGCCCGGCACCCATCCGTCGGCACAGCAGCCGGAACGGCTTGTCGGTCACGCCGGCCATGGGCGCCAGGCCCAGCGCGGGCCGGATTTCATGCGTACCGATTTTCACCAGAAAGACCAGATTGCGATTAGACCAGGAGACAGAACGACGAATGGACGAACATCACGGACCTGCCAGGCGGGCGAACACCTGCCCCAGCAGGTCCGTTACGCTTTTCCCCGGGACTTCCTGCTCGTGACCCACTCGGTGACCACTTCCCACTCGTCCCAGTCCTGCTCGGCGAGGTAGGCCGGAAAGTCGTTGACCGACAGGCCGGACTCGAACGCGCGGACGTAGTTCATCGAATCGCGCAGCCGGCCGACGATGGGCGCCTTGTAGCCGCCCAGGAAACCCTTGAGCTCGCGGTAGATGATGGTGTGCGGCTTGACGCGGTTGGCGATCAGTCCGACCTTGGCCTCGCCCTCGGCGATGGGCTTGAGCGCGAACAGGTGGCCGAGGAAACGATGCGCGGCGTTCATGTCGATGAACGACGGCAGCACAGGGATCAGCACCGTCTCGGCGCGGCGGACGAGGTGGCCGAGTTCGGGGCCGTGGATCGCGGCCGGCGAGTCGAGGATCAGGTAGTCGGTGTCCCGTGGCGCGCGGATCGGGCCGTCGGCCGAACTCAGCGTGATGACCTCGGGATAGTCCTCGGGCCGCAGATTGCCCCAGTCGGCCGACGACTGCTGAGGATCCATGTCGCCGAGTGCGACCTGGTAGCCCTCCCAGGCCAGCGCCGCGGCGAGATTCGTGGCGACGGTGGTCTTCCCGCAGCCGCCCTTGGCATTGAGTACCGCGATGGTGCGCATGGTGCTGGCCTCCCCGTGGCTGGTCGGACTGTACCTGCCTGATATTACAACGGTTCGGACCCCTCCGTTTCAACCGGCGCTCAGCGCCCGGAGGTAACGTCCGGCAGCCCGGAATGCAGCATCCAGCGCTCGCGCTCGGCGTCCCAGCGCCAGGATTCGACGTGCTCGACGACCCGTTCGCGGGCCGTGTGCTGGTTGTACAGCCGCAATTCGACGAGCCGCTGGAGGCCGTCGTCGCCGACGGCGATGACCTGCTTGACCCGGTACTGGCTGACCCGGAACTGGTGCAGCCGCTCGAGGTCCACGGACCGGATCGGGTTGGCTTCGCGATAGTCCGGGTGCATGAAATCGGGAATCGAGTCGAACTGGTTCCAGCGGACGACGGCTTCGTAGCGGTCCAGCGTTTCGCGGCGTTCGCGCTCGCTGGAATCCGTGGCGCAGGCCGCCAGCAGCAACAGCGCGAGTCCGATCGGTGCCCATGGTTTCATGCGGTTCTCCCGGCGTTGCTTACGATCAGCGCGGGTCGTCCCGGCGCTGCAGCGCAGCATAACGGGCCTCGAGGCTGGCCGCCACCTCGGGACCGACGACCACCCTCGGCATCAGCGCAAGGCGCCCACGGCCCGAATCGCGGACGGCATCGACGAACGCGACCAGCGCCTCGGCGTCCGGCCAATCGCAGTCGACCGCGAAATCCCCGGTGACCGGCGCGCTGAAGCGCACCTCGCAGCGGCCGATGACCAGGTCGGCGGAAAGATCGCTGCGCCGCAGCAGCAGCCGCGGCAGCGACCATCCTGCCAGGATCATCAGCGAGACCAGCGCCCCGCCGAACGCCGTGCCCTTGTCGTTGACGTTGGGGGCGAGCGGCGCGCGAAGTGCAATGCCGCGTTCGTCCAGCCGCCCGATGTCCAGCGACATGGCGCCGCCAAGCGGGATCCGCCGGGTCAGCACGTCGGTCAGCCACTCGCGCTCGCCGGCGACCGGAGCGACCAGCGAGGCGTTCACGAATCGCGCTCGCCGCGCAGCGCGTCGATCAGTGCATCGACGTCCTCGCGGGTGGTCGCGAACGAGCACACCAGGCGGGCCAGGTCGTCGTGGCCGGGCCAGATGTGGAACTCGAAGCCCTGGCCCTTCAGCGCCTGCAGCCTGTCGGGAGCCATGCGCAGGAACACCTCGTTGGCCTGCACCGGCCAGGCCAGGCCGGCGTCCGGGTGCGCTTCGATCGCGTCGGCCAGCCGCGCGGCCATCCTGTTGGCATGCCCGCCGAGTTCCAGCCAAAGGTCGTCGGCGAGCATCGCCAGCAACTGCGCCGAGACAAAGCGCATCTTCGACAGCAGGTGCCCGCCGCGCTTGCGCATCCGGTGCATGGCCTCCAGCCACTCGGGATGACCGAAGACGACGATGGCCTCGGCCGTCATCGCGCCGTTCTTCGTCGCGCCGAAGCTCAGCGCGTCGACGCCGGCCTTCCAGGTGACTTCGGCGGGTGCCGCGTCGAGGAACGCGCAGGCGTTGGCGAAACGCGCGCCGTCCATGTGCAGCGGCAGATCCCGATCGTGCGCGATTCCCGCCAGCGCGCGGACCTCGTCGGGCGCGTACACCGTTCCGCACTCGGTGGCCTGCGTGATCGAAACCGCCGACGGCTTGACGTTGTGGACGCCGTGGACGCCGGCGGCGTCGATGGCCGCCGCCAGCGACTCCGGCGCCAGCTTGCCGTCGTCGCCGTCCAGCGTCGCGAGCTTCGCGCCGTGGGTGTAGAACTCCGGCGCTCCGCCCTCGTCGCACGCGATGTGCGCCTGGCGGTGGCACATCACCGCGCCCCAGGGCGGGACCATCGCCGACAGCGTGATCGAATTCGCCGCCGTGCCGGTGGCCAGCGGCAGCACGGTGCAGTCGGTCTCGAAGGTTTCGGAGAACGCCTCGTCCAGCCGGCGGCTCCACGCGTCGTCGGCGTAGGCCGTCGCCATTCCCTGGTTGGCCTCGGCCAGCGCCTCCAGGATCAACGGATGCGCCGGCGCCTCGTTGTCGCTCTTGAAATTCATCGGGGAAATCCGCATCGGGTCGCGGTGGATTCTATCGCCTGATGGTGTCGTTGTTTCGGACGGGGAAGAAAGCATTGGCACGAAGAAGGCACGAAGGGCACGAAGAATCCCAGGATGGATAAGCGAAGCGTGTCCACCGGTCGCTTTTCATTAGCTGCGTCGAGTGGTACTCCGGCAAGCCTTGCGCCATGACCGTTCGGCCCCCATCCCAGCCCTCCCCCGCGAGCGGGGGAGGGTGCGGGAGGGGGGGTGATTTGGCGCAATCGCCTGCTGTACTCGCTT
>JBPRGD010000199.1:0-4770 GCA_051428125.1 Candidatus Wenzhouxiangella sp. M2_3B_020 | reverse complement strand
CGTTGGGTCGTTCGCGCCATCGAGATTACGGACCTGCATGCTCACTGTGTCACCCGGCTCCAGGTCTTCGATGGCAGCCGTCCCGAGCGTCACGGGCGCGTTCTGCCCCTGCGCTTCGATTTCCATCGTACTCGCTGGCTCGACAGTGCCGTTCTTCGCCACCGCGAGTTCGTAGGTGTCGCCGTTCGCACCGGTGAACGACGAGGTAATCGAGACCTGCACGTTCACGTCCTTCGCGCCGATGTACTCGATGGTGCCGTTGTTGGCCTGTCGCGTCCGCTCGCTTTCATTGCCCGTGGCGGTCGTTCCGTTCACCTCGTACCACGTGCCTGCACTCGAGATGCTGACGGTCGTGTCGCCGGTGAGATACAGCTCCCCGACGACGCTGCTGTCGCGGACCGGATGGGAATCAGCGACCCAAAACGGTTCGAGCGTCGGGTCGGCGTTCGGCCCGACGATGGCATTCTCGCTCGTGAATGAGGTATCGTGGACGGTGCCGCGATACTGAAACACCTCCGAGGGCTCGCCACCGGCCTCGACGCGCCACATCACTGTATCACTCTGCACGTCCTTGACGTAGTTATCGACGAAGTCCACAATCGCGACATCCGAGGTTCCGGCGAGCGTGATGATATCCACACCCGGCGCCGTGACGGTACGGAACGGCGAGGCGGTGATGAATATCTTATTCGGCGCCCCGTCGAAGGTGAGCCCACCCGCGAAATCCTCGAAGTTGCAGTTTTTCCACGTCGGGACGCGGTAGCCGTCAACGGTGCCGAGCGAGGCAAGCTGGCCGATGCCGGCGGCGTCCGAGAACGCCGAATCCGTCACGAGCATCTCTGTGCTTTGGTCGCCCGCGAGATCGTAGAGCGTTCCGCCGGGCGCATGCAGGTAGAGCTTGGCCTGAAAGTAGCCGCCACCGTCAGAGACGAGCGCCGTGTTCCCGCCGGTGTGAATGAAGCCGTCGACGCTAGCGTGCCGGCCGCGAATCACCGGCCCGTTCGAGAGATCGAGGCCGTAGTTCGAGGCGACGAAGCCGTAGAAGTGGTAGACGTGCCCACCGCGCAGCGTGTGCGTGCCGTTCGACGGGTCGGGCAGGTCGGCGGCGGAGAACACCGGCACGTGATTCACGTAGTTCAGCGGCCGCCATGCGTCCATATCCTGCGTCAGATACGCCTTCGCGCCCGTGTCGCTCTCGTAGAGATACGCGTAGACCTGCTTATCCTCGAAAAACGGGTCGCCGGGCGCCGGGCGGGCCTCGGCCGGGCCGATGAGATACGCGACGCCCTGATAGCCCTCGGTGTCGAGTTGCTCTGTCTGCTGGAGTTGTGGCTCGATGTCGCTCTGCAGCGCGAGGAGACTCGTGGTGCCGGCGACCATGAATTTCCGGCGGCTCACATCGGTTGCGTCTGGCGGTGTCATGCATTGTGTTGCACGACGGCGGGTGAAAAGGATGCTGGGCTATTCGGTGTAGCCGAGCGCTGCGAGCTGCGCGTCGACATCGCGGGTGCCACCGACGACGGGTGGGTCGCCGGGCACAGCGCCATCCATGCCATCGACTCCGACGCCGTCCAACGCTACCCACGGGACGCGCCGCAGTGCCGGATTCCCGCTGTTCGGCGGGTGTGACCACTGGCTGAACTCACCCATCGCGTTCCCGTGGTCGGAGGTCACGAGCAGGCCGCCATCAATACAACGCTGCCAGCGGGCAACTTCATTCAGCACCCACACGAGATTGTCTCGGTAGGCAGTCCAGAACTCGACTTCATCCAGCTCGCCATCGCGCAGGCGCAACCACTCGTCCTTCCCGTAGCCACCCCCCGTGCCGAAGCCATCGAGGTCCCAGCCGCCACACCACTCCGGCCGCGCGCGGAACGGCACGTGCGGCTGCATGTAGTGGACGACGAGCCGGTCGATACCGAACTCCTCGCGGCGCTGCCACGCCCACAGGCCGCGTTGGGTCAACGCTCGGGGCCCGACGGTCGGCAATGCGTCGCTGACGGGCCACTGGTCGCGCCACACCTCGTCGAGATAGCCGAGGCCGCGGTCGGCGAGTGGATACACCCCATCATCGAGCACGGGGTTGCCAGCGGGCGTCTTTCCAGAAAACGGGTTCGCCGTCACGTAGCCGGTACGCGACCAGTCCGCGCGGTGGCGGTCGGCGAACGTGTTGCCAATCCATTCTGGCGACGCGGAGCCGACTGACCACGCCGAGCCGCTGCCGTAGTCGGCGGCCGCAACCTCTTGCCACAGGTCATAGCGACAGGCGTCGAGGACGAGACACACGTCCCAGTCGCCGGCCCAGATGGGCGTCCCGAGCCACGGCGTCGCCGCAGCGAGCGCCTTCATTGACACTTCTCCCGCCCCAGCGCGGAGCGCCGCGCCGATGCCGCGGTCTGCTGCAATCGCTCGCTCCTTCGCGATGAAGTCGCTAATCGCCATCGAGGTCCACCCCGTTACGACGTGCCTCCCAGCCCTCGCCGACGGCCGCGTCAATCGCGGCGGCCTCCTCGGGGGTTGGCTCCCGTTGATGCACGGCGGCGAAGACGGCCCGGCCGATGAGTTCATCGTCGATCTTCATCGAGGGCCCGGCGAAGTTCGTCCCGACATCCATGCGCTCGCGGTTCTTGCGATTGTACACCCCGGATTCGACGTAGGCATACGCGAACGCCGGCGACCCGACGACACCGACTGCAAGGACGTAGGGCGCAATCCAGCCGTAGCCAATCAGTTCGAGCGCCGTCGTCAGCGTCGAGGCGGCCGTCACCGCGAGAAACGCGATGCGAAAGATTTGCTGGGACGCTTCGAACCGGACGAGCCAGCGCGCAATCCAGCCGCGTGTTTCACCACCTGTCTGTACGCTCATTCGATGACTTTGAACACTGCCGTGAGTTCACCCGATGTTGCCGGGATATCAATCGCGGACTGCGGGTGGCGCCGCGCCCACGCCTGCACCAGCGGCGTCGCGACGCGCATCGGGCCGTGACAGTGGAGCGAGAGCGTCCGGTTGACGAGCACGAGCGGGCAGTCGGCTTCCCAGCCGTAGGGGCCGTCCACATCGAAGTATTCCGGCGTCTGATACGTCCACTCGTCGGCGTGCGTTGGGTCCGTCCGGGCGTTGATACCCGTCGGCACGACGATCTCGATATGGCCGCCGGGTTCGACGACGCGTGCACACTCGCGCATCACGGGCACCGGGTCGGCGCAGTGTTCGAGGACGTGCTCGGCACGCAGGAGTTCGAAGTGGTCGGCCGCCAGCGGCCACGGCGTCTCGCGAATGTCGAACTGCTGGTCTGACTCGACTTTCGGACTGATATCAACGTTCCACCAACCAGCCTTGTAGTCGTCGCCACAGCCGAGGTTTAAGAGTCGCTCAGCAGGTTCGCCGATCGCGACGCTTTCACTCATCGACGCCACCACCGTCGGTTTCGACCCCCGCCGCGAGCGTCTCCGCGTCGCTGGCGCCGACATCCTGCTGCTCCCACGGCGCACTCGTGCCCGTGGACTGCGCTGCGCCCCGGACGAACTCATACATCTGCGAGCGGAACTCCGCGGTGTCGAACCGCTCGGCGAACGCTTCGATGCGCTCGCTGTCCCACGCGACGCCCTCTCGGTCGAAGCGCTTGAGCGCGCGCAGCAGTCCGTCGCGGCTGTGGTCGTACAAAAGGCCGTTCTTACCGTCGAGAATCTGGTGGGTGGTAAAGCCCTCTGCGACGCCGATTACGGGCGTCCCGCTTGCGAACGCTTCAATCGGAACGATGCCGAAGTCCTCGTTTCGAGCGCCGAACCACACTGCCGCTGCCTCGGCGAGATAGCGCCGCTTCTCCGCCTCGCTCACGTAGCCGACGAAGGTGACGTTGTCGGGCGCCTCGGCTTCGAGCCGCTTGCGCTCCGGTCCCTCGCCCGCAATAACCACCTCGCGGTCGAGCGAGCGCGCGGCGGCGATGAGCGCGTCGACGCGTTTGTGCGGTCGCAGGCGTGAGATTGCGAAGATATACTCGGCGTCGACACCGTGCTCAGCGCCGAAACTCCGCGTCTCGACCGGCGGATAGATGACGGTGGCATCATCGCGGTCCCAGTAGAGGTCGAGGCGACGCTTCACCAGCTCGCTGTTACACGCGATTGCGTCCGGCGTCGTGCGATTCGTCTCGTAGAGCGTCCGCATCGCGGTGGTGAACGCGCGCGCCGCGAGCCCGCGCTGCGTGCGGGCAAACACGTCGTACATCCCCCGCGGCGTCGAATGGACATACGCAACGACGGTCTGCTGCTCGCGCGGGACGAACCAGAGCGGATTCGTCTTGTTCACGAGCAGCGTGTCGTACTCGCGAAGCGCCGCGGCCTGCTGCCACGCGAGCATCTGGTAGGCGTCTTGGATGAGATAATGGGCGCGCATCGCCCGGCGGCCGACACGACCGTCGAACAGTTCGTGCATCTCGACATCCGCCGGCGGGACGCCGTCGTCAACGCGCCCGGCGTAGATCGGCGCGTCGAACGTGCGCGCGAGTTCACACGCCACGCGTTCGGCACCGCCCATCGTCCGAAACTGGTCGTGGACGATGGCGATGTCGGTCTCGGCGGCCTGCTGTTCCGGGTGTGTTGCACCGGGTTGCATTACCGAATACTGCTGTCTGTAGGCACTTGAACGCTCCTGCTGGCTTCCAACGAGCCGCGAAAGCGGCTGTTCGCCGTCAGTACGCCGACGCGTCCCAAACCATTATGCCCGCGTGCAACACAGTGAAATGCAATGGTTCGGCTCAATTCCGGCGGTTC
>JBPRGD010000198.1:0-27011 GCA_051428125.1 Candidatus Wenzhouxiangella sp. M2_3B_020 | reverse complement strand
CGGGGGTGTTGTTCGTCGGCGCGAAGTCGCGCCGCCCACAGGAGTGGGACGCAGCTCGCCTGTACTTCTGTAGGAGCGGCGACCTCGCCGCGACGGGTTGACACCCATTTCGTCGGGGACGTCGCCCCGACCGACCGTCTCGATCAGAGCCCGAGCCTTCTTTCTTCTGTAGGAGCGGCGACTTCGCCGCGACGGGTCGGGCCACAGTCTGGTTGTTCTCAAGTCCAGGTCGACTGCGTTTCGCCACGCCCGCTGCGCGACTTGCCCGGGTCGTTCCCATCCTCCTCCCGTAGGAGCGGCCTCCGGGCCGCGATGGGAAGACCCGCCATTTCCTCAAAACCCGTTTCGCCACGCCCGCTGCGCGGGCTTTCTGGCGACCTACTTTTATCAACAGCGATAAAAGTAGGCAAAAGCGCCGTAAAGGCAGGCAGCTGTCGGTTGCGGGCACCGATTCGTCAAGTGGTTCCTGATTGCCTACCGGTCGTTGCTGGTGTCCGGCTGCCGGTATTCCGGGCAGGCGCGGCGTTGCGGAGTAGCCCGCTCGGAGCATTGCGACCTCGAGTAGGACAGGCCCGCGGCCCGTGGCCGCGCAAGTTTCGGGCTTTGGATCTATTGTTCCTGACTTCGGCATTTTCGGGATCGGTGGTCCTGATCCGTCGGCGCGAAGTCGCGCCTCCCACAGGAGTGGGTCGGATCCCGACCCTGTGCATCGCCTTCTGTGGGAGCGGCGACCTCGCCGCGACGGCAGAAATCCCCAGGCCCCCGGTCGGCCTCCCCGGCAGACGACGTGCACGATTTCCAGTCGGCCACTTCCCAGGAACCCGGATGCCCCGCGACCGGCTCCTCCACATCCCCGGCTGGAGCCGGGACAACCCAGCCGAACCCTCCCGAAGACCGGTCGCAAGTAGGAAACCCCCAACCGGTCCGATGTCGACGACAATGGCTGCCCGGTTCTGAAGAGCGTTTTTGCCTACTTTTGTGGCAACTGACAAAAGTAGGTCGCCTGCAAGCCCGCGCAGCGGGCGTGGCGAAACAGGTTTTGAGGAAGTGACGAGACTTCCCATCGCGGCCTGGAGGCCGCTCCTACGGGGGATGAGAATGATCCGGGCAAGGCGCGAAGCGGTCGTGACGAAAGCGTTTTTGGTTCGCGGCCCGGAGGCCGCTCCTACGGGGAGGTGAAGGTGACCCGGGCAAGCCCGCGCAGCGGGTGTGGCGAAACCGCTTTTCGGTTCGCGGCCTGGAGGCCGCTCCTACGAGGGAATGAGGATGACCCGGCCAAGGCGGGTAGCGAGACCGGCGAATTCGGTTCCACGCAAGTGGACAGTCTTGCCCTTCGAGGCCCGGAGGCCGCTCCTACTGGAGCATGACCGAAGCGCACTCCTCCGGCGCCCACCGGACTGCCCTTATTGCATGCAATCGGAATATTCCACCGGCTGCGACCCGGCAATGAACGGAATCGCCCTGGCGCCGGGGCAGCGCTTGTCGGCCAGCAGGGGGGCGGGCCAGTCGATCCAGAACCACTCCAGTCCGGGCGGCCACTGGCGGGGCTCGGAGCGTTGCGGTAGCGCGTCGAACAGCCGGGCCCAGATCGGCAGGGCCGACGCCGCGCCGCTGACGCCGGCCGGCCGGTTGTCGTCGCGCCCGACCCAGACCACGCCAAGCCACTGGGAGGTGTAGCCGGCGAACCAGGCGTCGCGCCGGTCGCTGGTCGTTCCGGTCTTGCCGCGCACGGTGGCCCGTCGCGCTTCCGGGCTTTCCAGCCGCCAGCCAAGGCTGCGCGCGGTACCGTCGGCGACGACCTGCTCCAGCGCGAAATCCAGCAGCGCCAGCGCCTCGCGCTCGCGGATGGGCCGCAGGCGCATCGGGTAGCGTGCGATCGATTCGCCCCCGCGATCGACGACGTCTGTGATCGCGCGCAACGGGGTCGAGAATCCGCCGCTTGCCAGCGGCTGGTACAGCTGCGTGACCTGCAGCGGCGTCAGGTCGACGGCGCCCAGGAAGGCGGCCGGGTGGCGTGCGTCGCCGGGCGCGACGCCGAGCTGTTCGAGCAGCCGGAACAACCGCTCGACGCCGACCTCGAGCCCGATCCGGACGGTGGCCTGGTTGTACGACCGCGCCAGGGCCTCCAGCAGCGGCACCCGCCCGTGGCTTTCCTGGTCGTAGTTCCTGGGCTGCCAGTCCTCGCGTCCGGGCTGCGGCACCGTCAGCGGCGCATCGGTGACGGGCGTGGCCAGCGTGAAGCGCTCCGGGTCGGCCAGTGCAAGCAGGTACAGGAACGGCTTGATCACCGAGCCCACCGGTCTGCGCGCGTCCAGCGCGCGGTTGAAGCCGGGCCTGCGTACCGAGCGGTCGCCGACGAGCGCGCGCACTTCGCCGGAATCGGGCTGGACCAGCACAGCGGCACCCTGCAGACGGCCGGCTTCGCCCTCCACGTCGGCCAGTCCCCCGGACAGCGCGCGCTCGGCATGGTGCTGCGCATACGGGCTCAGCGTCGTGTAGATCTTCAGCCCCTTCTCGCGCAGGTCGGCGTCGCGGTAATCGGCCTGCAGCTGGCGACGGACCAGGTCCATGAACGCGGGATGACTGCGCCGGCCCGCCACGCGTCGCGTGCCGGCGCCGAGCGGGCGCCGAACGGCGCTTTCGTATTTTTCCTCGTCGATCAACTCGGTCTCCCGGAACATTCCCAGCACCAGGTTGCGCCGGGCCAGCGCTCGCTCGGGATTGCGTATCGGGTGGTACCACGAGGCGCCCCGCACCATGCCCACGAGCAGCGCGATCTGGTCGGTGGACAGCGACGAGACCGGCAGCCCGAAATAGAATTCCGCGGCGCGGCCGAAGCCGTGGATGGCCTGGTTGCCGTGCTGTCCCAGATAGACGTCGTTGAGGTAGGCCTCCAGGATCTCGGCCTTCGTGAACCGCAGCTCGAGGCTGATCGCCATCACGGCCTCGTTGAATTTCCGGACCAGGGTGCGCTCCGAGCCGAGGAACAGGTTCTTGACCAGCTGCTGCGTGATCGTGCTGCCGCCCTGGACCACGTCGCCCGAACGCAGGTTGCTGATCAGCGCCCGCAGGATGGCCTTCGGATCCACGCCGTGGTGATACCGGAACTGGCGATCCTCGACGGCCTGGATGCCGGCGACCAGCAGCGTCGGGAACTCGGCGATGGGAACCAGCGTCCGGTCCCGCTCGTCGAACGGCAGCAGGCTGCCCAGTTCGGCCGGCGGGAGGCGCACCAGGTCGATGGACGCGCCGCCGCGGTCGGCAAGCGAGCCAATTCGTCCGTCGACAATGGTCAGCGCGATCGTGCGCGCGTCCTGCGCGCCGTCGGCGAATTCGATCCGGGGCAGGGCGACGGTGTAGCGGCCGTCGCTGTTGGCGAAGCGTCCCGGCAACAGCGGCCGGGTTTCGGTAAGCCCGGCCGCGGCCAGCTCAAGTTCCAGGTGTTCGGCATCCAGCGGCTTGCCGGGAAACAGCTCAAGCGGACGCGCGTAGACGCGACCGGCCTGCTTCCACTGCCGTTCAACGAACCGCTCGGCGGCGTGGTGGTCCAGCCACCAGATCCACGGCCCGAACAGTCCCAGCAACAGCGCGGCGGCGAACGGCAAGAGCACGCGGGCGAGAATGCCGCGGGGTGCGGATTTCGACGAGGCGCGCTTTCGGGGCTTTCGGGACGTCCTGCGTTGGCGTCTGGCGCTCATGTGCGAGTGCAAAAACCGGGTCGATACCGGATAATGAGCGGCTGCGTTCTGCCGGTTTCGAGGAACATGGCCGCCAATTATAGGACCCGGTTCGCACCGCCGCTTGCGGATGCGCTGATGCGAGCTGCCGGATGAACGAGCAGTCGACGCGGTCCGGCGCCGAAGCGCGGGCACCTTTGCCGGTGTTCTGGGCCCGCGAAGCTCCGGATTTCGACACTTACGCGGCGACCACGGCGCTCCGATCCGGCCCGCTCGATCGGTGCGTCGTCATCGGCGCGCCCGAAGGTCGTTTCGCGGAGTACCGCCGCTACGACGATGCAGCCGACGTGCTCGCGCGCATCGCGGACGATTTCCCGGACCGGCCCCTGTTCCTCCAGCGCGTCGGGTTGCAGCCGCCCGCGCGGCTCGACGAGATCGTAAAGACCGCGCTATCGCTGCTCGAGGCCCACACCGCCGTCGCGTTTCCCGGAAACCACGATCAACGGTTCGATCCACTGGCCGGACTGGATGCCGATGCCGAGCACATCGACCGGCTGCTGTACTGGTGTTCCGACCGGGCCGCGGTTCCGGTCGCGGCCCCTGTCGGCGATTGCCTGCTGATTGCCGCCGGTGCTGCGCGCGGATGTCCGGCCGCCCCGGCGCTCGACGCGGCACTGCTGCTGGACGACGGCTATTTCGTCGATCGCGGGCGTTCGAAGGAAACCCGGGCGCTGAACGAAGAAGCGGCCGTCGATCTGCCGCACGGACGGGTGCGGATGCGCGTGCAGCGTCTTCTCGAGGCCGGGGACGCGACGTCGCTGCCGGAGGCCGACGGTCGGCCGGTGACGCTGCATGTCGCGCACAGCTGGGGCGGAGGCGTCTGGCAGTGGATCGACGACGTATCGGCCGGAGATCCTTCCAGCGTGCATCTGGTGCTGGTGGCCGTTTCCGACCCCGACGGCCGGACGTGCGGACGCCGGCTGGAACTGCGCGCGGGCGGGCCGGGCGGCGGCCTGATTCGGGAGATGGCGCTGATGCCCGTGATTCCGACCGTGGCTCCGCATCACGCCGGCTACCGTGAACACCTCGACGCCGTGATCCGTCGCTTCGGTGCGGCGCGCGTGATCGTCTCGTCGTTGATCGGCCACGCGCTGGACTGCCTGCGCACCGGCCGGCCGACGATCGCGATGCTCCACGATTTCTTTCCGCTGTGGCCGCTGCTGGACCGCGACCCGATGCCGTTCATCGATGCCGCGCACGGCGATCCGTCGAAGGCGCGGCGCGACGCGTTGTCGGCGTACCCGAACTCGCTGCAGTTCGAGCAGAGCGATGCCGATGCCTGGGACGCCATCGCCACGGCATGGCGGGAAGCCGTGGCGGCAGACGGCATCGTGCTCGCCGCGCCCACCGGACACGTGGCCGAGCGTTGCCGGGCGCTGACCGGCGACGAGCACCTCGAGATCCACAGGATCCCGCACGGCTTCCGGGACTTCGAGTCCGACCCCCCGGCCTTCGAAGCGCCGGACGACGGCCCGCTGCATCTGGTCATCCCGGGGCGGTTGATCGCCGGCAAGGGGCTGGACCTGCTGCGCAGGGCGCTGCCGAAGCTGCGCGGCCGGGTCCGGTTGACGGCGCTGGGCTGCGGGCGCGACGGGCTGGCGCTGATGGGCGAGGGCGGCATCGATCTTGTCCCGCAGTACCGCCGCGAAGCCTTGCCCGAACTGGTCGCCGCATTGCGCCCGCATGCCGCGCTCCTGCTGTCGACGGTGCCCGAAACGTGGAGTTACACGCTCAGCGAGATGCGGGCGCTGGGCCTGGTGCCGATCGCGACGCGCATCGGCAGCTTCGCCGAGCGCATCGACGACGGCAGGAACGGCGTGCTGTTCGAACCGACGGTGGAGGGGCTGGTCGGGACCATTGAACGGCTCGCGGCGAACCGAGAGGAACTCTCCGGCATCGAGCCGTCCCGCGACGACCTCCGCGCTATCGAGGCGGTTGCCGACGATCTGGGCTCCCTGCTGAACGCCGGCGAGGACCATGCGGTATCGCTCCCGGACTTCGTTTCCGAAAGCGCCGCCCGGGCGACGGAGGCGATGCAGGCGTCCCGGCTTGCCCAGGCCCGCCGCGCGGCCGCGGCCGCTGATGCGGAACGCCGGCGCATGGCCGACGAACTGGCGAGCCGGTCCCGCTGGGCCGAGACGATGGAGCGCCAGTTCCGGGCCCGCTCGGCCTGGGCGGAGCGGCTGGAGGTCGAGCGCAGGGCCCAGGACGAGCGACTTCGCGAGCAGGCCGATGCGCTGGAGCGCCAGGATCGCCAGTATCACGAATTGTCCGATCTCCATCGCGAAACGCTGGCCCGCCACGACGAGCTCGAGGGCCGCTTCGACGAACTGGCGTCCAGGTACGACGAACTCACGTCGCGGTACGAGCAGCTGGTCGAGGAACACGCAAAGATCTGCCGGCTCCACGACGAAGCGCTGGCGCGCCACGATGCGCTGCGCCGGGAGCACGACCGGCTCGTGCAGGACCACGAGCACCTGGTGCGCCGCCGCGACGACCTGCAGACCGAATACGATCGTCTGGTGGCGAGCCGGTCGTGGCGCATCACGCGTCCGCTGCGGTTCGCCACCCGGGCCGCGCGAAACCTGCGCGCCCGCAACGCGATCAACCCGCTGCGCTGGCCACGGCTGGTCGCCCGATTCGTCCACCACTGGCGCCTCAGGGGATTGAGGAACGCACTGATGATGCTCCAGGGGGAGCCGGCGACGGCGGAGCAGCCCGCACCGATCGCGGCCGAGCCGGAGCCCAGCGCGGCGGAGCCGGCCGAGCCGGTGTCGCTGCCGGAATGCGATCGGCCGAGCGTGACGATCGTGGTCCCGGTCTACAACCAGCTCGAGTACACGGCCGTCTGCCTCGAAAGCCTCGCCGCGGTGCGCACCGAGGTGCCCTTCGAGGTCGTCGTCGTCGACGATGCCTCTTCGGATGCCACGCCGGAATGGCTGGAGCGCTGCGACGGAATTTGTTTCGCCCGCAACGAGGAAAACCTCGGTTTCATCGGATCGTGCAACCGGGGCGCGACGATGGCGCGCGGGGAATGCCTGGTGTTCCTCAACAACGACACACGCGTGACCGACGACTGGCTGGACCGGCTCGTGGAGCCGCTTCGATCGCGCGACGACGTGGGCGTCGTCGGCGCACGGCTGGTCTACGCCGACGGCACGCTCCAGGAAGCCGGCGGCATCGTGTTCCGCGATGCAAGCGGGTGGAACTACGGTCGCGGCGACCATCCCGACAGGCCCGAATACCGCTTCGTCGGCGAGGTCGACTACGTCTCGGGTGCATGCCTGGCGATCCGGCGCGACCTGTTCGAGTCGCTGGGCGGCTTCGATCGTCACTTCGCGCCGGCCTACTACGAGGACACCGACCTCTGCTTCCGGGTCCGACAGCGCGGGCTTGCAGTCCTCTACCAGCCGGCAGCGACCGTCGTCCATTTCGAGGGGGTGACGTCGGGCACCGACGAATCGTCCGGAGCCAAGCGCTACCAGGCGGTCAATCGCGAGCGTTTTCTGGAGCGCTGGCAGGACGTGCTTTCGGGTCATCCGGAAAACCCCGGGGAGTTCACGCGCCCGGCGGCGCGCGCGTTCCGGGACAGGCGCCTTCCGCGCCGCGCGCTGGTCATCGATGCCGTGACGCCCGCCCCGGACCAGGATTCGGGATCGATGCGCATGTTCGCGATGCTGAAGCTGCTCGTCGACATGGGCTTCCGGACTTCGTTCATGCCCGAGAACCTGGCCTGGGCAGGGCGGCACTCGTCGGCCCTGGAGCAGGCGGGCATCGAGGTGCTGACCGCGCCCTGGCTGAACGACCCGGAGGACTGGCTGAGCGAACACGGCGACGGCCTGGACCTGGTCATCGTCAGCCGGCATTACGTGCTCTCGCCGCTGGTGCGGCTGATCCGGGCGCTGTGTCCGAACGCGCGGTTGGTGTTCGACACCGTCGATCTCCATTTCCTGCGCGAGCAGCGAGAGGCCGAACTGGCCGGAACGCAGGCCGCGGCCCGTGCCGCCGAAAGGACGCGCGCCGAGGAACTGGCGCTGGTTGCCGAGGCCGACGCGACGCTTGTCGTCAGCGAGTTCGAGCGCGAACTGCTCACCGAACTGGCGCCGGGCCGGCCGGTTTCGGTGGTATCGAACATCCATTCGCTACAGGATCCGGGAAAGCCGTTCGAACAACGCCACGGTCTCGTGTTCGTCGGCGGTTTCCAGCACCCGCCGAATCTCGATGCGGCCGAGTGGCTGATCGACGAGATCCTGCCCAGGGTGATCGATCGGCTTCCCGAGGTTCAGCTTCATCTCATCGGCAGCAAGATGCCTGATTCGGTGAAGCATCGGCGTGCGCCCGGCCTGTGCGTCCACGGTTTCGTCGCCGACCTCGAACCGTTCCTGGCCGGCTGCCGTATCTCGGTGGCGCCGCTGCGCTTCGGGGCCGGCGTCAAGGGCAAGGTCAACCAGGCCATGAGCCACGGGTTGCCGGTGGTCGCGACGTCGTGCGCGGCCGAAGGAATGTATACCGTCGACGGCCACGACGTGCTGCTGGCCGACGATGCGCAGACCTTTGCCGAGCGCGTGGTCGCGCTGTACCGCGATCGGACACTCTGGCAGCGGCTTGCGGTCAACGGTCGGAAGAACGTCGAACGCCATTTCTCGGTCGATGCCGCTCGGCGGGCGCTGGCCGGCGTGCTGACGGATCTCGGCATGCGCCTCGACCGGGATGTCGGGTCGGACGCCGACTCCGGCTAGCTGAGCCTCCTGACCAGGCTGACGTTGGTGATGGTCTGCAGCTTGCCGAGCAGCGCGGTGAGCTGATCGACGTCGCCGACTTCCAGCGACAGTTCGATCCGCACCGCTTCGGGCTGTTCGCCCCGCTCGGCGTTCATGGAGCGCACGCTCAGGCCCTGGTTCGACAGCACCGAGCCGATGTCGCGGATCAGGTCCCTGCGGTCCCAGGCTTCGATGAGGATCCGGGCCGGATACCGGGTCTTTTCGCTGCGGCTCCACTCCACGCGAATCCGGCGCTCCGGGTGGCAATCTGCCAGCCTGAGATACTGACGGCAATCGTCGCGGTGGATGCTGACCCCGCGGGTGCGCGTGATGAAGCCGGCGATCGTATCGCCCGGCACGGGCTGGCAGCACCGGGCCAGCTGATGCATCAGGTTGCCCACGCCCTCGATGCGGACTTCGCCGCCGGCCGATTCGGACGACTCCTGCGATCCGCGCCGGAAGGGCAGGTCCGGCTTGTCGCTGGCGTGTCCGCCGTGGATGCGCAGTGCGGCCTGCGCGACCTGGGCGGCGGTCAGGTCGCCGGCGCCGACCGCGGCCAGCAGGTCGTCGACGCGGCGGAAGTTGAACTGGTCGGCCACGGGCGCGAGATCGGCCTGTTCGAGGTCCAGCCGCTTGAGATCTCCCTCCACCGCCGCCTGTCCGGCGGCCAGATTCTCGTCGAAGTTGAGCTGGCGAAAGTACTGCCGCACCTTGGCCCGGGCCCGGCCGGAGCGGAGATACCCCAGCTGCGGGTTGAGCCAGTCGCGCGAGGGATGCGCCTGGTTGGCCGTCAGCACCTCGACGCGGTCGCCGTTGGCCAGCACGTGGGTCAGCGGAACGATGCGCCCGTTGACCTTGGCGCCCCGGCAGTGGTGCCCGACCTCGGTATGCACGTGGTAGGCGAAGTCCAGCGCCGTCGAGCCCTGCGCCAGGTCCACGACGTCGCCCCGCGGCGTGAGCACGTAAACGCGGTCCTCGCTGGTCAGCGCCTCGAAGTTCTCGATCAGTGCTTCGTCGTCGTCATCGCCTTCGTGTCCCTCGATGAGCTGGCGCATGACGCCGATGCGCTGCTCCAGCACGCTGTCGCGCGGTCCGCCTTCCTTGTACCGCCAGTGGGCAGCAACGCCGAATTCCGCGTGCTCGTGCATTTCCCGCGTCCGGATCTGGACCTCGAAGACGCGTCCGCGCACGCCGCGTACGGCGGTGTGCAGCGATCGGTACAGGTTGGGCTTGGGATTGGAGATGTAGTCGTCGAACTCGCCCGGCACCGGCTGCCAGTGGCCGTGCACCTGCCCGAGCACAGCGTAGCAGTCGGCGACTTCGTCGACGAGCACGCGCACCGCGCGGACGTCGAACAACTGGTGGAAGTCCAGACCCTTGCGCTGCATCTTGCGCCAGATCGAATAGATATGCTTGGCCCGGCCGCTGATCTCGTGCGCGATGCCGGCCTCGGTCAGCTTATCGCGCAGCTCGCCCATGAACGCATCGATGTAGCGCTCCCGCTCGTCGCGCTGCTCGGCGACGAGCCGCTCGATCCGGGCGTAGGTTTCGGGTTCCAGGTACCGGAACGAAAGATCCTCCAGCGGCGCCTTGAGCTGCCAGATGCCGAGCCGATTGGCCAGCGGGGCGTGGATGGCGCGCGTTTCCAGCGCCAGGGTGCGGCGATCATCGTCGTCGCGCGCGATCTGCATTCGCGCGAGTTGCCAGGCCAGCACCAGCAGCACCGTGCGCACGTCGTGGATCAGCGCCAGGATCAGCCGTCGCAGCCCTTCGGCCCGGTGAGCCGAGTCCGGCAGGTAGCGCCGATCGAACTGCATGACGCGGCGAAACTGTTCGACGAGTCCTGTCGCTTCCCCGGCCGACGGCGCTACGTCGGTGCGATCGCCGGAGATCACCAGCGCTGCCAGCACCGTGTCCCGGTCCGGCGACAGCGGGTTGAGCGCCCGAAGCACCCGGCGCGCCAGTTCGGCGCGATCCTCGGCGAGTTCCTCGATTCGAGCCGCACGCTCCATGATCTCGTTGTCGGCCGAGATCCCGGGCGGGAATTTCCGGATGAATCGGGTCAGGGACGGGGAGTTGTGATGGGCCATAAGCGGGAAGCGTAAGCAGGCGGCATCGGCGACTCAGTCGTCGAGCAGGCCGGCCTCGGCCAGCCGTTCCCGGTAGCGCGCCTTGTTCGATTCCATCTCTCGCCCCAGCCGATACAGGAAATCCCAGGAATAGATGCCGGTGCGGTGCCCGTCGTCGAAATGCAGCTGCACCGCATAGCTTCCGACGGGCTCGATGGCCTCGATGCCGACCCGCTCCTTGCCGGTCAACAGTTTCGGCTCCGACAGCCCGTGGCCGCGAACCTCTGCCGATGGCGAGTGCGTGCGCAGATATTCGCAGTCGAGCTCGAAGACCGCGCCGTCGTCGAATTCGCACACGAGCACGCCGCGCGAGCGCTCGAGCCTGAGTTCGACCGGGGCCGGCGTCGTCATTGGCCCGCGGTGTAGTAGGTCGGAGAACCGGGACCCACCGGCATGTCCAGCCCGAACGTCCACAGCAGGAACAGGATCGCCCAGCCGGTAAGGAAAAAGATGGAATACGGCAGCATCGTGGCCACCATGGTACCGATCCCGAAGTTCCGGTTGTAGCGGGTCGCCCAGGCCAGGATCAGCCCGAAGTAGCTCATCATCGGAGTGATGATGTTGGTCGTCGAGTCGCCGATGCGGTAGGCGGTCTGGATGACCTCGGGCGAGTAGCCGATGATCATCAGCATCGGCACGAAGATCGGCGCGGTCACGGCCCACTGGGCCGACGCCGAGCCCAGCGACAGGTTGATCATCCCGCAGACGAGGATGAAGAACACGAACACCAGCGGACCCGTCAGGCCGATGCCTTGCAGGAAGTTCGCGCCGGTCACGGCGGTGATCGCGCCGAGATTGGTCCAGCCGAAGAACGCGACGAACTGCGCGGCGAAGAACACCAGCACGATGTAGAGCCCGAGGGTGGCGATGGCCGATGCCATGCCGTCGATGACGTCGCGATCGTTCTTCATCGTGCCGACCCGCTTGCCGTAGGCGAAGCCGGTGGCGAGAAAGAACACGAAGATCCACGCCACGATGCCGTCGAAGAACGGCGAGTCGATCCTGTCGCCGGTCTCCGGGTTGCGCAGCGGTCCCCATTCGGGCACCAGCGTGACGGCCATCAGTGCGAACACGGCCAGCGCGGCCAGCCCTGCGGCCACGAGACCCTTCTTTTCCTCTCCGGACAGCGGCTGCATCGATCGACCGTCGAGGATTTCCTCGTCGGCTTCCGATTCGTCGTATGCACCGAGCTTGGGCTCGACGATGAAGATCGTCACCAGCGAGCCGATGATCGTGATCATGAACGTGGACACGACCATGAAGAAGTAGCTCGCGGTGGCGTCGACCGTGTAGTCAGGATCGATCAGCTGGGCGGCCTCCTCGGTGATCCCGGCCAGTAGCGGATCGATGGTGCCGATCAGCAGGTTGGCGCTGTAGCCGCCCGAGACGCCGGCGAACGCGGCGGCCATGCCGGCCAGCGGATGGCGTCCCAGCGAGTAGAACACCGCCGCGGCCAGCGGGACCAGCACGACGTAGCCCATCTCGGAGGCGGTGTTGGACAGAACGCCGGCGAACACGATGGCGACCGTCACCGCGTGCTTGGGTGCGTTGAGCACGATGCCGCGGACCAGCGCCGAAAGCATGCCCGATTTCTCGGCCACGCCCACGCCCAGCATCGCGACGAGCACGACGCCCAGCGGCGCGAAGCCGGTGAAGTTGTCGACCAAGTTGGTGACGATGCGCCGCAGCCCATCCGGGTTGAGCAGGCTGACCGCGCGGATCATGCCGTCGTCGGCGCGACCCTTCATGCCCTCCGGGCGTGGATCCTGCACGGCCAGGTCCAGCCATCCGAACAGCCCGGACAGCAGCACCATGGCGATGGCCAGCAACGCGAACAGCGTGACCGGATGGGGCAGCAGGTTGCCCAGCCATTCGACGGTGTCCAGGAAGCGGGTGAACCAGTTGCGCTTTTCCAGCGAATCGCTGGCGGCCTCGGAGTCGTTCACGGGTACATCTCGGCGTATCGGGGCGAGCCGGCGATGATAGCAACATCGCGGCCGTCGGCCACGGCGACGATGCGTACCCGGATCCGGATCCGGTCGGCCACGCGCAGCGCGCCGCCGGCCGCCGAGAACGGCTGCAGGCCGAAATCGGAATGCCTGGCGTCGAACGCAGCAACCGCTTCGAGCCGATTTCCGCCGCGCTTAAGCGCGACCGGCACGGTGTATTCGGCGACCCGGCCGCGCAACCGGATCCGAAGAGTGATCTCCGGCAACCACGCAGGGCCGGTGGAGTCGACCGACCGGACGGCCACGAACGGGTGGTCTTCGGCGTTCAGCACCCGCTCGCTCTTCATGTTGGATTCGGTGCCCTCGACGGCCGACGCCTCCAGCTCCGGGTCCAGGCCGTGCGCCCGCCGCCACTCCGGGCGGTCGACCTCCAGGGCGTTCACGTCGATGCGCAGGTCCAGCCGGCCGGTCCCGGCGGATCCGGCCACGACGCGCCCGGAGAGCACGGCGCCGCCGACCACGTGGCTGTGCCCGAGATCGGCCATCGGCCCGGCCGGATCGACCCGCACCAGCAGCAGCGATTCCTCCTCGTCGACGCGGTAGACGGTCTCGTCCCTCGACGCGGTCGGAAAATCGGGCCACGCGGTCGGCGAACGATCGGAATCGATGGTCTGCTGGCCGGCGCATGCGGCCAGCAGGATGGTCGCCGTTAGCAGCGCGGTGCGCGACGGATTGTTCATCGCCGATGCCTTAAAGTTGAATGAAGATGCAATGCTAGATGGTGACGATGAAGGTCCCGGTACGCAACACCGACGATGCCTACGGCCTGGTCGCCCAGCTGCTGCACTGGGCGGTGGTGATCGGGATCGCGCTCCAGTTCGTCTGGGCCTGGCGCATCGACGAGGTCGAGTCGATCCGCCGCGAGTTCGCGCTGGTCAACCAGCACAAGTCGATCGGCATGACGGTACTCGGCCTCGTGGTGCTGCGGTTGGCATGGCGCGCGTTCAATCCGCCGCCTCCGCTGCCCGGGCACATGTCCGGCTGGGAGCGCGCGACGGCCGTTTCGACGCACTGGCTGCTGTACGCGCTGATCCTGGCGCAGCCGCTGACCGGCTGGGCCTACTCGTCGGCGGCCGGATACGGGGCCGAGTTCTTCGGCCTCGTCCGGATTCCGGATTTCGTGCCGCAGGACGAGGGTCTCGAGCGCGCATTCGGCACCGCCCACCAGTGGCTGGGGGTCAGCATCGTCTGCCTGGTCGGCATCCATGCCGGCGCGGCGCTTCGCCACCATTTCCGGCTGCGCGACAACGTATTGAAGAGGATGCTCCCGACATGGAAAACCTGATTCGAATAAGCGGCCTCGTGCTCGCGCTGGGATCGCTGCCCGCGGCCGCCGACGAGGCCTGTTTCTCGGGCGGCGGCGACAGCGGATTCCTGGAATTCTCGGGCGCGGTGGAGGGCACGGGCTTCACCGGCCGGTTCGCCGACTTCTCGGTCGAGTACTGCTTTCCCGGGTCGGAACCGGCGGCCGGCGGGATCCGCGTCGAGGTCGTGCTGGAATCGGCCGATACCGACAACCGCGATCGCGACCAGACGCTGATGGGACCCGAGTTCTTCGCCGTCGACGAGTATCCGCGAGCGCGGTGGCGCAGCACGCGAGTCGAGCGCGCCGACGATGGCTACCGCGGGCGCGGTGAATTGACGCTCAAGGGCATCACCAGGGATCAGCCCATCCGCTTCACGCTGGAACCGGACGGTGCCGATTACCGGGCGCGGGGCGAGTTCACGCTGGCCGGGTCGGCCGACGTGGATCGCCAGCGCTTCGACGTCGGCACCGGAGACTTCGCCGACCCGGAATTCGTCCGCAACCGCGTCGACGTGCGTTTCGACGTGGCGCTGGAGCGCGGCTCCGACTGATACGGGGCTCACGGCCGGTCCGACGCGAATCGCGCGCGGTTAGAATGCCGGGCTGCACCTGGACCCCTGAACGGAGATTGCCCGTGAACCCGATCGAATTCCGCCCGATTCTTCGACTGGCCGGCCTGGCCGCGTTACTCGCCCTGGTCGGCTGCGAACGGCAGGACGAACAGCCCGCGACCGAGTCCGGAACGGGCTCCGCCGAGCCGACGGCCGAGGTTTCGTCGCCGTACGAGATTCCCGCCGTCCCCGAGCCGGGTTTCGACACCGACCGTTTCGTCGAGGACATGAAGACGCTGGCGTCGGACGAATTCGAGGGCCGCGCGCCGGGCTCCCGCGGCGAGGACCTCACCGTCGACCATCTCGTCGAGCAGATGGCCGAGGCGGGCCTGGAGCCCGGGTTCGGCGAAAGCTATCTCCAGCCGGTACCGATGGTGGAACTGACCAACCAGGAACGCTCTGCGCTCGCCGTGGAGATGGGCGGGGAATCGTTCGAGCTGACCTATCCCGAAGAGATGATCATCGGCAGTCGTCGCCTGGGCACGGATCCGCACGGCGTCGAGGATTCGGAACTCGTCTTCGTCGGCTACGGAATCGTCGCGCCGGAATACGACTGGAACGATTACGCCGGCCTCGACGTCGACGGCAAGACCGTGGTCATCCTGGTCAACGACCCGGGCTTCGCGGATCCCGACTCCGGGCTGTTCAACGGCCGCTCCATGACCTACTACGGCCGCTGGACGTACAAGTACGAGGAGGCGGCCCGCCAGGGCGCCGCCGCGGCGCTGATCGTCCACGAAACCGAGCCGGCATCGTATCCGTGGGAAGTCGTGACCAACTCCTGGTCGGGTCCTCAGTTCGAGCTGGCCGCCCGCGGCGACGCTCCGGTCATGGCGCTGGAAGGCTGGCTCGCCGTCGAAGCCGCTCGCGACCTGTTCGCGCGCGGGGGTCTGGACTACGAGCAGCAGAAGGAATCGGCCGCGCAGCCCGGTTTCGAGCCGGTAGCGCTGGACGGGAAGGTCACCGCGCAGGTTCGCAACAGCACGCGCGAGGGCACGTCCTACAACGTCGCCGGTCGGCTGACCGGCAGTGAATCGCCGGAAGAGGCGGTGGTCTACATGGCGCATTGGGACCATCTCGGCCGCAACATGGCGCTGCCCGGAAGCGCCGGGATCTTCAACGGCGCGATCGACAACGCTTCGGGGACCGCCGCGATGCTGGAGCTGGGCCGCATGCACGCCCAGGCCGGTCGGCCGGACCGATCGCTGCTGTTCCTGGCCGTGACTCTCGAGGAATACGGCCTGCTCGGCTCGCGTCACTACGTCAACCAGCCCGCGTTCGCACCCGAGAACACCGTCGCGGCGATCAATCTCGACGCGTTCAATTTCATGGCCGGGCCGACCGAGGACATGGTCGTCATCGGCTACGGTTCGTCCGAGCTCGAGGACATCCTGTCGGCCACGCTCGCCGAGGCCGATCGGACCATTACCGAAGAACCGACGCCGGAGGCCGGTTATTACTACCGCTCCGATCATTTCAACTTCGCCCGCGCCGGCATCCCGTCGCTGTACGCGAAAAGCGGCGTCGAACACGTGGAGCACGGCAGCGAGCACGTGCTCGAGATCCAGCGGGAGTATCGCGAAAACCGGTATCACAAGCCGGCGGACACCTTCGACCCGGAGTGGGATTTCGGCGGCGTCGAGCAGGATGCGAGCGCCCTGTGGCGCGTCGGGCGCTACCTCGCCGAATCCGAGGCGTGGCCGAATTGGTACGAAGGCAACGAATTCCGCGCCATCCGGGATCGTCAGCGCGACGGAAACGCCGGCGGATGACGTGAAATCGTCGCGATTCCGGACCTGGCGCCTCGTGTATCGGCCCGCGAACGGAATTCTGGCACCGATATTGCATCCAAGCGGGTATGAGCAATACCTGCACACCGGTGAACCCGTCCCAGCCGCAGGCCGAAGCCGGCGGCACCGGGGCGGTGCGGCGACTCGCGAGGGCGTTCGAGCATTCGGCGGCCGGCATTGCGCTGCTGTCGGTCGAGGGCAGATGGCTGGAGGTCAATCCGGCCTTCTGCAGGCTGGTCGGCTACGAGCGCGACGCACTGCTGGGCAGGTCATTCGTCGAACTGACCCACGCCGACGACGTCGGTCGCAGCGTCGACAAGCTGCAGGAGCTGCTTCGCGGCGGCATTCGCAGCTTCGGCTTCGACAAGCGCTACGTTCATGCCGACGGTGACTCCATTTGGGTCCATCTCGACGTGTCCATGGTCCTCGACGCCAGCGGCGACCCGGATTTCATCATCACCCAGGCCCACGACGTCACCGCCCGCCGTTCCGTCAGGGAACGGCTCGCCGACCGCGAGGCCCACCTGAGATCGGTGATCCGGTCCATGGGAGAAGGTGTCGTGGTCGTCGACGCCGACGGCTCGATCTCGCTGGCCAACCAGCGCGCGCTCGGCATCCTGCGCCGGGACGAAGACGCGCTGCGCAGGACGACGCTGGTCGACCTTGCGAGGCAGTGCGTGCAGCCCGACGGCACGCCGTTCGATCCGGGCCGCTTTCCCATCGAGCATACGCTGGCGACGGGTCGCCCGCGCCGCGCGGTTCCGATGCGGTTGCTATCGAACGACGGAGTCGAGCGCTGGATCGAGATCAGCACCGAGGCCGTGCGCGACGAGGCGCACGACAGCCCTCGGGCCGTTGTCGCGACATTCTCCGACATCACCGAGCGGGTTCGAACGGAGCAGGCGTTGAAGGACAGCGAAGAGCGATTGTCGTTGGCCCTCGAAGGGGCCAAGCTCGGCATGTGGGACTGGGACCTGGAGCGTGAGAAGCTGAGCTTCAACAAGATCGCCGAGCGCATGCTGGGCTTCGAAAGCGGCGAAATCGCATTCCGGACGGATTCGGTGATGGCGCTGGCGCATCCCAAGGACAGACCGGCCCTGATCGACGAAATGGAGGCGCACCTGCGCGGCGCTCGGCCGTTCTTCGAGATCGACGCCAGGATGCGCCGGAAGTCGGGCGAATACCTCTGGACCAACCTGCGCGGCCGGGTGACCGAGCGCGACGGCAAACGGCCGCTGCGCGTGACCGGAATCCTCATCGACATCAGCCGCCGCAAGGAGCTGGAACGGGAGATGCAGCGTCTGGCCACCACCGACGAGCTGACGGGCCTTCTCAATCGCCGTCGCGGAGTGGAAATCCTCCGGCGCGAGATCGACCGATCGCGGCGCAGCGGCAACACGTTCAGCCTGATCCTGCTCGACCTCGATCATTTCAAGAAGGTCAACGATCGTTTCGGCCACGATATCGGCGACCGCGTGCTGGCCGACGTGGCCGGCCTGCTGCGTTCACGGCTGCGACGTACCGATGTCGCCGCGAGATGGGGCGGCGAGGAATTCGCGCTGATTCTCCCGGAAACCGATCGCGAGGGCGGCAGGGTTTTCGCCGACGACCTGCTGTCGCGGATGCGAGAGATCCGCATGCCCGACGGTCGGGGGATCACGGCGAGCTTCGGCGTCGTCGATTACCGCCAGGACGAATCGCCGTCCGAGCTGGTCAAGCGCGCCGATCGGCTGATGTACCGCGCCAAGCATGCCGGCCGGGCACGCGTGGAAACCGAGTCCGGCGGCGACGAAGCCGCCGCCTGAGAGGCGGTCTTCCTGCTTCGGCTTCGGCTCGCTCAGGCCCTGCCGGCGTCCAGGTCGTTGGGCGAGTGCAGGTATTCGCTGTCCATCGCCGATTCGCGAAGCAGCCCGACCAGCGTCTCGATGCGCTGAGAGGCCGTCATCAGGCCTTCCATTTCCTCGGAATCGGCTTCCGGGTCGGGTTGATGCGCATACAGCCAGTAGTGGACCGCGCCTGCGACCAGGCCGTCGGCGATTGCCCACAGGTCACCTTCCGGGTTGGCATCGGCGATCCGGTTTCCCAGGTCCACGACCTGGTCGGCCGTGTCCTCGAACAGTTCGTCATTGTCGTCCATCGGCAGGGTTCCGCAGGCGTTCCAGGGCATCGATTGTACGCGTGTAACCCAGTTCGATCAGTTCATCGGCTCGATGGAACTCGTGGATCATGCACGCGTCCTTGGGCACCTCGACGACCAGGTCGGGCTGGAACACGGCCAGGTGCTGGCGCGTGATGACCGACTCCATCGTTTCCAGCGATTTCATCAGCATGGCCACGAGACCGGGGCGCTCGTCGGCGCGTGAGCCGTCGTTGTCGCGATCGACCAGATCGTTGAAGAAACGGCGAACCCGGTCCAGTACGCCGTCGTCGTCATCCCCGTCACTCTCGTCGATGATCTCGGCGGCCCTCGTTCTGCGTGCCGGAACGGGGCCGTTGACGTTGACGACCAGCGTAAGGTCGGTGATGCAGCGCAGCGTCGGTGCGACGGGAACCGGATTCAGGATGCCGCCGTCGACGAGCAGCCGGCCGCGGTAGCGATGCGGCGTGAACAGTCCCGGGATGGCGATGGAGCCGCGAATGGCGTCGAACAGCGGCCCCCGGCTCAGCCAGACCTCGCGCCCCTGCTCGATGTCGACGGCCACGGCGGTGAATTCGATGTCCAGATCCTCGATCCGGACATCGCCGACCATCTTCCTGAGGCGCTCGATGATCCGCTCGCCCCGGATCAGGCCGCCGCCGGACAGCGTCCAGTCGACGAGTTTCAGCACGTCCGACTGTTCTAGGCCGCCCACCCAATCGGCGTATTCGTCGAGCTTTCCGGCCGCGTACATCCCGCCGATGACCGCGCCCATCGAGCTGCCGGCGATCGTCTCGATGCGGTAGCCGGCTTCGGTAAGCGCCCGGATCGCGCCGATATGCGCCAGGCCCCGTGCCCCGCCGGAGCCAAGGACCAGGGAAAGGGTGGGTTGGTCGGTCTGGTCTCGGTCATCGCCCATGAGCCGATTCTAGCGGCTCACCAACGGGACCAGGGAAAGGGACCGGGGAGAGTTCGTTCCTCATCGTCATCTAGTTTGTAGTCCGCAGTCCCCGATCCCGGGCACCTCACCACTGGCCCCTCACCCCTGCTTTTCCTCCGGTACCTCGAACGCCTGCCGTACCCACGCCAGGTAGTTCTGGTCCGTGGACACGACCTTGCCGGGGGAGTCCGAAAGCTTGACGACGGGCTGGCCGTTGCACTCGATCATCTTGATGACGATGTTGATCGGGCGCGTTCCGGTGTCGTGCGTGAGGTTGGTGCCGATTCCGAACGAGACGTTGATCCGGTCGCGAAAGCGGCGCCAGATCCCGGCGGCGCGCGGGATGTCCAGCGAATCGGAGAAGATGAGGTTGCGCGTCTTCGGGTCGACCCGGTTGTGCTCGTAGTGCGCGATCATCGCCTCGCCCCATTCGATGGGGTCGCCGGAGTCCTGCCGCGCACCGTCGAAAAGCTTGCAGAAGAACATGTCGAAGTCGCGCAGGAAGGCGTCCAGGCTGTAGGTATCGGACAGCGCGATGCCGAGATCGCCGCGATACTCGCGTGCCCAGATCTCGAACGCGAAGCGCTGCGTTTCGGCCAGCCGCGGACCGAGCGCCTGGGCCGCCTGGATGAACTCGTGCGCCATCGTTCCGATCGGTACCAGGTCCAGTTCGCGCGCAAGCCGCACGTTGCTGGTTCCGCGCAGGCTGCTCGGAATCTCCCGTGCAAGCTTCGCGACCACTTCGTCGTGCCAGCCGCGCGAAAAGCGCCGGCGCGTACCGAAATCGGCGAACACGAATTCGTCCGGACGGTCCAGCCCCCGGACCTGCCCGATCTTCTCGCGCAGCCGGCGGCGCGCCTCCGAAAAGTCGAAGTCCGGGTGTGCCTGGCGTGTGTAGAGTTCGCTGACGATGGCCAGCAGCGGCACCTCGAACAGGATGGTATGCAGCCAGGGCCCGCGAATCGTGATCGCGAGCTGCCCGTCGTCCTCACCGACCTCGATGAAGCGCGACTGGAGGTGAAACAGCCTCAGGAACTCGATGAAGTCGGTCTTGAAGTACCGCTGGCCGGCCAGGTAATCCAGTTCGTCGTCCGTGAGTTTCAGCGAGCAGAGATGTTCGATCTCGCGCTCGAGATCGGCGCGCAGCGGCCGGAGATCCACGTCGTCGTTGCGGCACCGGAACCGGTATTCGACGACCGACCCCGGAAACTGGTGCAGGACGGCCTGCATCATCGAGAACTTGTAGATGTCCGTATCGAGAAGCGACTCGATGATCAACGCGCGCGCTCCAGCTCTTCGGTGTTGTCGATCAACTCGATGCCGGATTTCTTCATCTCGTCGATCGCCGCCTGCGTGCTGTCTTCCTCGATCCCGCGGGTGGCGGCAAGGTTGAGCACGACCTGGAAGCCGGCGCGCTGGAGCTGAAGCGCCGTGGCCTTGACGCAGAAATCGGTCGCCAGGCCGCCGACCAGCACGTGCGAAACGTCGCGTGCCTTCAGCCACTCGATGACGCCGGTGCTCATCTTCTCGGGAATGTCGTGGTAGCAGGCGCCGTAGGGGTGCATGTCCAGCTCCACGCCTTTCCAGACGAAGAAATCGTAGTCGGCCGGGCGCGGAAGGCCCGGCACCAGTTCGAAACCCTCTGTGCCCGGAACGGCGTGCTCCGGCCAGTGCTCCTCGACGTTGTCGCCCTCGACTCCGGGCTGACCGATCTTGTCGCTATCGTCGGTCACCCAGACTGCCTCGGGGCTGTGCGAGTCCTTGGAGCCGATCCGCCAGTCTGCGAACTCGGCCTGCCGGTTCAGCTCGGGACCGATCTCGTCGCCGCCTTCTACCGGCAGCTCGTCGGGACAGATCGGCGTGAAGGTGCGTTGCGAGTCCACGTCGAAGCTCGCGACATGAGTGGATGCGGGTAATTGCATGGTGCCGTTTCCGGGCGCTGGATACATCGTTCAGGATACAGCGTCGGCCGCGAACGTCCGCAAGGCGGTTTCGATTCGCTCAGCCTCCGGCCAGCGTGGCCGGGTCCAGCCCGCCCAGTTCGCTCCATCGGTTGACGATGGTGCAGAACAGCTGTGCGGTGCGCTCGGTGTCGTAGCGCGCCGAATGCGCCTCCGACGAGTCCCACGACAGCCCCGCGGCCTGCACGGCGCGGGCCAGCACCGTCTGTCCGTACGCCAGCCCGCCCAGCGTGGCGGTGTCGAAGCTGGAAAACGGGTGAAACGGGTTGCGCTTGTAGCCGATGCGATCGACCGCCGCGTTGAGGAACGACAGATCGAAGAACGGATTGTGACCGACGAGGATGGCGCGCTTGCAGCCGGTTTCGCGCACGCGCTGCCGGATCGGCAGGAAGATCTCGCTCAATGCCCGGTCTTCGGGTAGTGCCAGGCGCAGCGGATGATCGGGCCGGATGCCGTTGAACTCCAGCGCCGCCTGCTCGAGGTTCGCGCCCTCGAAGGGCTCGACGTGGCGCATCAGGACCTCGCCCGGTCGCAACCGTCCGTCTTCGTCCATCTCGATGATGCACGCCGCGATCTCCAGCAGCGCATCGGTGGCGGCATTGAATCCCCCGGTTTCGACGTCGACGACGACGGGCAGGAAACCGCGAAAGCGGTTCTTCATTTCGATCATGGAGCGTTCGGCTCGGTGGCGGGGCGAGATTCGGTAAGCTACCAGATTTGGAGTCGGGATCGCATGCCGATGGGACGTTGCGGATGGTGGCGGACGACGACGGCGCTGATCGTTGTCGCCGTCTCGCTGCCGCTGAACGCGCAGGTGTTCTACGAGATCGTGGCGCCCGACGGGTCCCGCGACTGGCTGCTCGGCACGGTCCATTCCGAGGATCCGCGCGTTCTCGATTTCCCGCCGGTGGTGGAACAGGCGCTGCGACAGGCCGAAGTGGTCGCATTGGAGCTGCTGCCCGACGGCGAGATGCTCCGGCGACTCGAACAGGCGATGACGCTGCCGGACGGGGAGCGGCTGCAGGACAGGCTGGATCCGCCGCTCTATCGCCGGGTGGCACGGGCGCTGGAGCAGGACGGCGTCGAGCCCGGGCGGATCTCCCGTCTGCGACCGTGGGCCGCCGCGATGACGCTGGCCCAGCCGCCGACCGAAACCGGAACGTTCATGGACCTCGCGCTGGCCGAACGCGCCGTCCTTTCCGGAAGCGCCGTGGTGGCGCTGGAAAGCCTGGATACGCAGCTCGAGTTCTTCGCAGGGCTCGGGGAAGCGGCTCATGTCGAGCTGCTCGAAGCCGCCCTTGCCGTGCGGGCCAGCCGCACCGAGAGCTTCGAGGAACTGCTTTCGGCCTATCTCGGCGGAGACCTGGACCGACTGCGCGACCTGGCGCGCGAGCAGCTCGCCGGCACGCCGGATTCGCTGATCCGGCGCTTTACGGAGCGGGGGCTGCGCGCCCGCAATCGACGAATGATGCGCACCGCGGCGCCGCTGCTTGCCCGGGAAACCGTCCTGATCGGCGTCGGCGCATTGCACCTGCCCGGACCGTGCGGTCTGCTGGCGCTGCTGCGCGAACGCGGCTACAGCGTCAGGCCGGTCTACTGAAATCAGTTGGCCAGTTTCCCGTAGGCGGCGGCTCCGGCCGCCGCCAGCAGCAGCACGACACCCCACAGCGGGATGAGGTAGAGCAGCACGATGCCCGGCACCAGCAGCGCCAGGGACAGCGCCAGGAAGTCCCCGCGACGTTCGTGGACCAGGTCGGCGCGTCCGGAGACATTCAGGATGGCGTGGTCCAGGCTGAGCTTGCCGCCGCCCATGAAGACCAACGGGAGCAGCATGGCCAGGAACAGCAGCGGGATGCGGAAATTGCCGAAGCCCTCGTCGGAGACCGAATAGCCCTTCCAGAGCTCCGCCAGCGAGCCCCAGGAATCCGGCCAGTGCACGGACACGATCGCGATCGTCGTGACGACGACCAGGGCGAACGCGAAGAAGCGGGTGAGCAGCCCGAGCAGCAGTGCCAGCCCGGCGACGATCTCGGTGACGTAGAGCATCGTGTAGTTCGCGCCGGCGGGAAGCCACTCGAACGGTGGCGGAAACGAGGTGTTGGCGAACCAGTCGGGTGTGCCGTCGACGCCCGCCTTCCTCGTTCCGGCGCTGTAGAACTCGTAGGCCAGCAACAGTCGCAGACCCAGCGGCGCGATCCAGTCTCCGGCCGCTCGCAGGCGATCGGTGATGCGGTCGTACCATTCGATGAAGCTGCTCATGACTCTCGCTCCTTCTTGTTGTTCGGATTCGGGAACGGCGGGTCTGCCGGTTCGGCGGTATCAGGTCGCTGCGTCCCGCCCACCCCGGGTACCGAGAATCAGTTCCCGGTCGCGGAGCTTGTCGAGCAGGGTCTTTCCGTGCTCGACCAGGGATTCCGCGTCGGAATGCCCCGTTTCGGCAGCCAGCCGGCTCAGCGATTCCAGACCGGTGATTCCGGAATTTTCTTGCAGCAATTCGAGAAGCCGCGCGGTCATCGCGTTGATCTGCATGCGACCGAGTCCGTCGTCCCGCTTTCGACAGATCGCCAGCACCACGTCTCGCGGCTGCCCGGGCGTGTGGTCGGCGTCGATCTCGTGGACCGGCCAGCGGTACTGCGCCAGCCTGAGCGTCGGGTTGACGACGGGGCGGTCCTCGAGCAGGTCGCCCTGCGGATCGGCGGCGACCGATGCCGGCTCGGCTTCGTCGTTGCGGGCACCGGTGGCGAGAAACTGCCAGTGGCAGAGTTCGGCAAGGAACGGCCACTCGGCATGGTGCTCGGGATGTTCGGCGAGAAAACGCACGAACTCCCGTCCGATCTCGGGGAACAGCGGCGTGGTCGCGCGGTGTTCGGCCATGAATGCGCGGATGAGTTGTCGCCATCGCGCATCGGGCACGATCCTGCGGGCGATCGGAAAATTGGCGGCGAACAGGTTCGACAGATTGTTGAAGAACAACCGACGGTAGATGGCCAGTCTCCGCTCCTCGATCCCCTCCGGCGCGGGAGCACGGTCGGGATCGCGGATGTGGTCGGCGAAGCGCTTCTGAAGCGCCGCCAGGCGCTCAGGAGGCTTGGACATGCCGTTGGGTCCCGTCGGAACGCGCTGCCTGCAGCCGGTCGATGACCCGCACCTCGTCCAGCAACCGGTCCACCGGCGGGAAATTGAAGTCGCGCTCCAGCAGGGTCGGGACCGGCCCCAGGCGCGCGTAAGCCGCGTCGAGCAGATCCCACACCGGATCGATGACGTCCGCGCCGTGGGTGTCGATGATCAGGTCGTCGGCTTCGTTGTAGTGTCCGGCGACGTGGATGTAGGCGACGCGCTCGGCCGGCAACCCGCCCAGGAATTCGAGCGGGTCGTAGCGATGATTGATGCTGTTGACGTAGATGTTGTTGACGTCCAGCAGCAGTTCGCAGTCGGCGCGTTCGAGCACTTCGTTGATGAATTCGAGTTCGCCCAGCTCGTCGGTGGGGGCGGCGTAGTAGGAGATGTTTTCGACCGCGATGCGGCGTCCGACCAGGTCCTGCGTTCTACGGATCCGGCCTGCGACCCAGTCCACTGCTTCCTCGGTGAACGGAATGGGCATCAGGTCGTAGAGGTGCCCGTGCTCCGAGCAGTAGCTGAGATGCTCGGAATAGACCCGGATGTCGTGCTGGTCGAGAAACGCGCGCACGCGATGGAGAAACGTCTCGTCCAGCGGCTCGGGCGCTCCCAGCGAAAGCGACAGGCCGTGGCACGCGAACGGTATCCTCTCGGTCCAGCGCCGGAACTTGCGGCCGCGAATCCCGCCGACGCCGATCCAGTTCTCCGGTGCGACTTCCATGAAACTGACCGGAGACAGGTCGGCATGCTCAAGCGGGCCCAGCAGGGCCCGCCTGAGACCGAGACCCGCGCCCTTCAACGGGCTTTTTCGGGTACTCATGGACAACTTCCTAACGCGGGTCAGGCGACGCCGCAGGAGCCTTCGCCGCAGGAACCTTCGCCGCAGGAGCCTTCCTCGTCCTCGCCTTCCTTGTCCTTGTGCTCGTCCTTGCCTTCGCCCTCGCCGCAGGAGCCTTCGCCGCAGGAGCCTTCCTTGTCCTTGCCTTCCTTGTCCTTGCCTTCGCCGCAGGACCCTTCGCCACAGGAACCTTCCTTGTCCTTGTGCTTGTCGCCGATCTGTGCGATCGAACCGGCTTCGAGGTCGTCGGCCTGGAACGGGTTCGCGGTCTGGTCGCCTGCCATGGCGCCGGCTGCGAACGATGCGCCGGCCACGGCGCCGATTGCGGTCACGAGTCGAGTCTTGTTCGTCATATCAATAGCCTCCAACAGCTTCGATGAGTATGAACCGGGCCGGTCGGCCCGAAATCGGGCGCGCACCATCGCGCGCTTGTCCGAAGGGACCGGGACGAGAATCGTTTCCTTTCACGACGATCCGTCGGCGATCCGGACGCAGAGTGATAACACAGCGATTGTTAAATCCGCCATCACGAATTCCTGACACGAGTCCCGATCAGGCGTAGTGCCGCTTGTCCTTGAATCGACACAGGTCGAAGACGGGACATTGGCCGCACAACGGACGGCGCGCCTTGCAGGTATAGCGCCCGTGCAGGATCATCCAGTGGTGGGCGTGGCGCAGGTATTTCTCCGGCGTGCGCTTCAGCAGTGCCTTCTCCACCGCCAGCGGGGTCTTGCCGGGCGCCAGGCCGGTGCGGTTGGCGACACGGAAGATGTGGGTGTCCACGGCCATCGTCGGTTCGCCGAACGCGGTGTTGAGCACCACGTTGGCCGTCTTGCGCCCCACGCCCGGCAGAGCCTCCAGGGATTCGCGATCGCGCGGGAGTTCGCCGTCGTGCTCCTCGACCAGCGCGCGACAGGTCCTGATGATGTTGCGTGCCTTGCTGTTGAACAGGCCGATCGTGCGGATGTGGTGCTTCAGGCCCTCCTCGCCGAGTTCGAGGATGGACTCGGGCTTGTTCGCGACGGGAAACAGCCGGCGCGTGGCCTTGTTGACGCCGACATCGGTGGCCTGCGCCGAGAGAATGACGGCGATCAGCAGCTCGAAGGGGGTTCGGTATTCCAGCTCGGTCTTCGGCTCGGGGTCGATCTCGGCGAGCCGGCGGAAGAACTCCTCCCGGTCGGCCGGGTTCATGGGCCGACTCATGCGGTCTGCGCGCCCGGCTCCGGCGCAGACTCGCGGGCCGGCCGGGGACGCGGCCGGATGATGCGATTGCGCAGCGCGACCATCAGGCCGAGGCCGATGAACGCGCCCGGCGGCAGCACGGCCAGCAGCAGGCCCGAGTCGGCCGGCAGAAGCGCCAGTTCAAGGGATCTCGCCCATTCGCCCAGCAGCAGATGCGCATCGGCCATCAGCGTGCCCTGTCCGACGATTTCGCGGCCCGCGCCCAGCAGCACCAGCACGGCGCCGAACCCCGCTCCCTGGGCGACACCGTCGAGCAGCGAGTCCCCGATGCCCCGGCGGGAGGCGAACGCCTCGGCCCGGCCGAGAATGGTGCAGTTCGTGACGATCAGCGGAATGAAGATGCCCAGCGTCTGGCTCAGTCCGGCGAACCAGGCCTGCATGACCAGGTCGACGACGCTGACCAGCGTCGCGATCAGCAGCACGAAGACCGGGAT
>JBPRGD010000197.1:0-1600 GCA_051428125.1 Candidatus Wenzhouxiangella sp. M2_3B_020 | reverse complement strand
GCCGTAGCGCTTGCCGGCATTTCGCTGACGCGCGTAGTCGACCAGGATCTGGCGCATGGCGCGTGCCGCGATGGCATAGAAGTGCTGGCGATCGGTCCAGTCCAGCGCCACGTGATTCTGTAGCTTCAGGTAACTTTCGTTTGCCAGCGCCGTGGTATCCAGCGTCTGGCCCGGTCGCATGCGCGCCAGCTGGTGCCGCGCCAGCTGCCGAAGGTCGTCGTAGACCAGCGGCATCAGCGAATCGAACGCCTGCGCGCCCCTGTCTTCATCGCGGCACTCGCGTAGCAGCCGGGTGATGGTTCTCGGATCGCTCAATGCATTCTCCCCGCGGGCCCAACGGAATGTTGCGCCCGTCAGATAATAACTGCAAACTCGGACTTCTGGAATTCGCTGCAAAAGGGCCCGATGCATGCAGGAGGAAAAGGGTAGCCCCAGGTCCGCAACCGCCCTCAGGCGGATCGACCGCTGGCTGGAAGCCAGGCTGCGCGGCGAAACCGCCGACGAACTGCCGGACGATCTGGCCGACGACCCCCGGGCGCAACGAATGCTGGCGTTCGCCCGCGCCCCGACCGACTCGCTGGAGGACTCGCCGCTTTCCGATCCCGGCTTCAGCAACGAACTCGCGGCAGCGCTGACCGAAGCCGGCGAACTCGGGCCGGGCTCGCAAATCGGGCCGTTCCGGATCGAGCGCGCCATTGCCGCAGGGGGAATGGGGGCGGTGTACCTGGCGCGCCGAATCGAAGGCGGCTTCAACCAGCAGGTGGCGCTAAAGGTCATCATCGGCACGCATCCGAACGAGGACAGCCTTCGGCAGTTCGCGCGAGAACGCGAGGTGCTGGCGCGCCTCGAGCATCCCGGCATCGCCCGGCTTATCGACGGCGGCATGACCGAACGGGGACGTCCATGGTTCGCCATGGAATACGTGGACGGCGAACCCGTCGACCGCTACGCCGACCGGCACCGGTTGTCGGTCGATGCGCGCATCGAGCTGTTCTGCCAGGTCTGCCGGGCGCTGGAGTACGCGCACGGCCGATTGGTGCTGCACCGCGACATCAAGCCCTCCAACGTCCTGGTCACGCCCGACGGCGTCGTCAAACTGCTGGATTTCGGCCTGGGACGGATCGAGGAAAGCCTGGAGATCGGCGACGGCGAGGCCACGCAACTGAGCTCGCGCTGGCTGACGCCCGAGTACGCGAGCCCGGAGCAGTTGCGCGGCGAAGCCGTCACGCTGCAATCCGAGGTCTACCAGCTCGGTACGCTGCTCTATCGGCTGCTGTGCAACGTGCCGCCATTCCGATTGGACGACACCTCGCCGATGGACCTGATGCGGATCGTGTGCGAAGTAACGCCCGAATGTCCGAGCCGCCGCTGGCGCTCGGGGGCGCGCGACCAATCAGAACATGCCGCGAACTTCGGGACCGGGCCGGACGCGCTTGCACGACGCCTGCAGGGTGATCTCGACAACATCGTGCTGTGCGCCCTGGCGAAGTCGCCGGAGCGACGCTATCGCAACGTCGGCGAGTTCCTGGCCGACCTCCAGCGCCACTTCGAGCATCGGCCGGTGCACGCCCGGGCCGCGACCCGCGGTTACAGGCTGGCC
>JBPRGD010000196.1:0-1258 GCA_051428125.1 Candidatus Wenzhouxiangella sp. M2_3B_020 | reverse complement strand
CTGCTCAACATGAGCCTGCTTCGCTGGTACAAGTACGAGGGGGTGGCGCGATGAGCGCCCCCCGGAGGTGGTCCGCGTGAACATCCGAGAGAACTGGCGCATCGTGATGCTGGTCATCTTCACCATCACCAGCGCCATCGTCCTCTTTGGCCCCATCGCGCTCGCGGGCAGCGATAGCGGCGCGACGAACCTCCAGTACGGGCTGGAACTCTCCGGCGGGACCCGTATCCGTGCGCCGCTCATCGGCCTGACGGCGACCGGCGCGGACATCGCGCCCCAGGAGAGCCGCAACGTCTCCCAGGAACTCACGGAGGAACTGAACGTCTCGCTGTCGGACGTCCAGGTCCTCGTCAGCGAACAGCAGGACGGCAGCACCACCGCGACCGTCGAGGTGTTCGAGCGCAACGTCTCCGAGCAGGAGTTCCGCACCGCACTCGACGGCCTGGGGGTCCAGTACAGCGACGTCCGGGACGGCGTCACGGAGACGACGCGCCAGGAGACGGTGCGCATCCTCCAGCAGAAGATCAACAACATCGGGCTCTCCGGCGGCACCGTGAGCACGGCCTCGACGGGCTCCGAGAACTTCGTGCTGGTCGAGGTGCCAAACGCCAACCGCCAGGAGGTCGTCGACCTCATCGGCTCCCGGGGGACCGTCGAACTGGTCGCGAGCTACCCCGTCCAGGAGGGCAACGAGACGGTCTACCGCCAGCAGACGGTGCTGACCCGCGAGGGCATCGCCCAGGTCTCGCCGGCCCAGCGTCCGAGCGGCCAGGGCGCGAACCGCCAGGCGGCGAACGTCCCCGTCACCCTCACGCAGGCGGCAGCCGGCCCCTTCGCTGACGCGATGGTCGAACTGGGCTTCGTCGACGCCGCCCAGAGCCAGGGCAGCCGGATGTGTACCTACGTCAACGAGCGGGACGGCCAGAACCTCACCGGGACCGGCTACTGCCTGCTGACGGTCACTGACGGCGAAGTGGTCCACGGCGCAGGCATCAACCCCGGCCTGGCCGAGGACTTCCAGACCGGCGAGTTCGAGGACTCCCGGTCGTTCATCATGCAGACCGGTGACAACTTCTCGGAGGCCCAGGAACTGCAGGTCGACCTCCAGGCCGGTGAACTGCCGACGAACCTCAACATCAGCGGCGGGACGACCTACACCCTCCAGCCCAGCCTCGCCAGCGACTTCAAGTTCTTCAGCCTGCTCGCTGGCTTCATCGCGTGGTTCGGCGTCGCCGCCGTGGTGTTCTACCGCTACGGC
>JBPRGD010000195.1:0-5499 GCA_051428125.1 Candidatus Wenzhouxiangella sp. M2_3B_020 | reverse complement strand
GCGCCGACGGGCTCCTCGAAATCCTTGATCTGCCGAATTTCCACGCGATGCCTCCGGCGCGACGTGAACGCGTGGATGGCCTGGTCGTCGCCGCAGGCCTCCACGCCCCGGGCCAGTGCGAGAAGCGCCTCCTTTTCCACGTCCAGCACCCTGCGGTCCTCGACCCACGCGTCCGTGGACAGGGAGACGTCGACCAGCGTGCTGACCGCCAGGTCGCGTGCCTGGTCGCGCCAGCGCATGTAGACGTTTTCCGACGGATGACCGCCGGCGGCCCGCTCGGCGACGGCCCGGACAACTGCGTCGAGATCGATCTCGTCGCCGTCGACGTGGCGATGCTGCAGCTCGCGCCGCGGCCTCAGGGCTTCGAACTGGCGCCGTACCCGTTCGATGCGCCGTCGGGTTTCCGCGTCGGGCCCGGCGCCGGGCTTCCCGTCGGGCGCGGTTTCGGGAGCGGGCTCGGCGTAGACGGCGCAGTGATCCTCGAGGTAGCGGTTCTTGCGGTAATGCCACTCCGGCCAGGTCGTCGGCGCACGAACCGGTGACTCGTCGATCGCGGTGCCGGCCAGCTCCAGCTCCATCTTCAATCGCGACGAGGCCTTCCGTTCGTTCCGGGTCAGCGTGATCCGGTCGAGCTGGTCGGCCGCCCTTCGCGCATCGTCTTCCTCGTCGTCGTCGACCGGGCGATTGACGTTGACCATCTCCGACCACGACAGCATCTTCTCGAACGGATTGAGCATCAGCGGATCGTCGCGCTCGGGCTGGTCCAGCACGCGCCGCTCGGCGGCGCGCATGACGCCGTCCGACTCGCCGGCGTCCTCCTCGTCGACGTCGGGATCGGCTTCCTTGGAAGGCGGTGACGTGGTTTCGTCGTGCAGCGCGCGACCCCACAAGGGAACCGGCAGAGGCGGGCGGTATCCGCTCGGCGCCGCAAGGCTGGACAGCGGTTCGCCGGCACCGATCCGGCGCAGCAGGATTCCCGGCGAGGACAGCGCGCCGGATCCGCCCAGCAGGTGCCGGATCAGCGCCTCGACGTCAGCCTCGGCCGACGGCAGTTCGCGCTCGGGTCGAATCGCCAGCAAGCCCCGGCACAACCGTCGATAGCGCAGGGCAAGACCGGGAAAGCGTTCGCACAGGGCTTCGCCCACCCGCGCGGCCTCGGTGATCTCGAGCAGGTCGCGCTGCAGCGCGTCGGCCGGCACGGGAAGTTGTCGCGCCTCGGCCAGGAACGCGGTCAGCCAGAAATAGAGGTCGCGGTTCAGCGACGGCTCCGGAAACAGTGCCAGTCGCGACGGGAGCACCACGTTGTCGACATCGCGCCGGGCCCGCTCCATCGGCTCGTGCTGCAGCCCGAGCCGCTGGCGCCAGGTCAGCCGGTGCGTCGAATCCCGGGCAGTGGCCGTGACCAGGGCCAGCGAACGACCGCCGCCCATCGCACGGAAGAAGACCGACAGCGTGTCGCGCAGGCTGTCGAAGCGGACCTCAGCCTCCGGATATTCCGGGTAGCTCGGCGCCGAGGCGGCCCAGCGGTGCCACCAGCGGCCGACGAGTTCCTCGACCTCGTACCAGGCGGTCAACCGAACGCGTGCCCGACCAGTTCCTGCAGCGCCGCGATCACGTCGGGCTCGTCGCTGAGGGGGTCGATCAGGGTGTGACGGGCGGCGCGATCCATGGGCATTCCGGCATGAACCAGCGTGGCGCAATAGACCAGCAGCCGCGTCGAAACGCCCTCTTCGAGATCCTGGCCCTTGAGCGCACGAATCCGGTGCGCCAGGTTCACCAGTCCCGCGCACAGGTCTTCCGACAATCCGCTTTCGGCCGCGACGATCTCGATCTCGAGCTCGGCCGGCGGAAAATCGAACGTCAGCGCGGCGAAGCGTTGGCGCGTGCTGGGCTTCAGGGACTTGAGGATGTGCTGGTAGCCGGGATTGTAGGAGACCACCAGCATGAACTCCGGCGGGGCCCGCAGCAGCTCGCCCGTTCGCTCCAGCGGGAGCACGCGACGATCGTCGGTCAGCGGATGCATGACCACGGTGACGTCCTTGCGCGCCTCGACCACTTCGTCCAGGTAGCAGATGCCACCTTGGCGCACGGCCCGGGTCAGGGGGCCGTCGCACCATCGCGTCTCGCCGTCGATCAGCAGATGCCGTCCGGTCAGGTCGGCCGCGGTCAGATCGTCGTGACAGGAGACGGTGAACAGCGGCCGCCCGAGTCGGGCGGCCATGTGCGCGACGAAGCGGGTCTTTCCGCTCCCGGTCGGCCCCTTGAGCAACAGCGGCAGGCGCTGCCGGAAAGCGGTCTCGAACAGCGAGCATTCATGCCCGGTCTCCCGGTAGTACGGGATGTCCGCGTCGTGCAGGGGCTGCGTATCGCCTGCGCTCATGTGCTGCTTCAGCGGTCGGCACCCGCCGCCACGTGCGAAGCGCCGGGCGGCAACTCTTCCTTCGCCGGGCCCAGCATCGCGTAGAGGTACATCAACACGGCAATGGTCACGACCACGCCCGAGCCGAGACGCATGGCGAAGAACAGCCCAAGGTCATCCTGGACGTCCATGTAGCGCTCGCCCACGACGCGCTGCATGTGCGTTTGTATGACCCCGGCGAACGTCAGCGTGAAGGTCATGAAGGCCATGCCGCCGGTCATCAGCCAGAAGCTCCACATATTGAGAATCTGGTTGTATGGCCGCTTGCCGCGAAGCTGCGGCAACGCGTAGGCGATGACGGCGAGGTTCAGCATCACGTATGCGCCGAAGAACGCCAGATGGCCGTGAGCGGCCGTGATCTGGGTACCGTGGCTGTAGTAGTTGACGAACGACAGCGTGTGCATGAAACCCCAGACGCCGGCGCCGAAGAACGCCATCACGGTGCAGCCCAGCGTCCACAGGATGGCCGCCTTGTTGGGATGATTCCGGCTGCCGCGCCAGAACATGTAGAACGCGAACAGCACCATCGCGAACAGGGGCAACACCTCGAGCGCCGAGAAGATGCTGCCGATCGGCTGCCAGTATCCGGGCAGACCGATCCAGTAATAGTGGTGGCCGGTGCCCAGCAGCCCGGAGAACAGCACCAGGCCGACGATGACGTACAGCCATTTCTCGATGATCTCGCGATCCACGCCGGTCAGCTTGATCAGCAGGTAGGCCAGCAGCGAAGCCATGATCAACCCCCACACGCCCTCCACCCAGAGGTGGACGACGTACCACCAGTACATCTTGTCCAGCGACAGGTTGGCCGGGTTGTAGAACGCGAACAACCAGAAGATCGCCGCGAGCCAGAGGCCCAGCATCAGCACGATCGAGATCGCGGTACGACGCCCGTTGATCAGGGTCATCGTGCCGTTGAACAGGAACATCAGGAACGAGATGGTCAGCAACACCTTGACCCACAGGGGTTGCTCCAGGAACTCGCGCCCTTCGTGGATGCCGAACTGGTAGCCCACCAGCGCCGCGGCGCCGGCGAACACGAAGATCGCGAGCTGGATGTAGGCCACCCTGGGGCTGTAGATCTCGGTTTCGGCCTCTTCGGGAAGCAGGTAGTAGGTGGCGCCGAAGAAGCCGATCAGCAACCAGACGAGCAGCAGGTTGGTGTGGCTCATGCGCACGATGTGGAACGGCATGACCTCAGTCATCAGGTTGGGCCAGAAGTAGATGGCCCCGGCAACCACGCCGAACAGGACCTGCGCGGCGAACAGCACCAGCGCGGCGACGAAAAACGGGTAGGCGACTTTCTGGGTCTGGTACTTCATGCTCCGGCTCCCTGGAACGTGAATGCTGCGCCGATCACGGCGCTCGTGGAGGCTGGACCTGGCGGGCTAGCCCGAAATGTTCGGCGGCCAGCCCTGCGTATCGATCCGGCTGGTCCATTCCAGGAAGTCGATGAGTGCGTCCAGTTCTTCCTCGGTGAAGTCGTAGGCCGGCATCTGGCGCCTGCCCTCGGCCCCGGTCGGCTGGATGCGTATCCAGGACTTCAGCGCGTTGCGCGCCCCTTCGGGACTGCCTTCGCCGCCGTAGCGCTGCCAGACGTTGCCGAGTTCCGGCGCGAAATAGGCACCCTCGCCAAGCAGGCTGTGGCAGTTGATGCAGGAGTTCTTCTCCCAGATATGCTTGCCGCGCTTGACCGACTCGGTCAGCCCTTCGTGGTCGGTGGACTCGGTGACGACGTAGTAGTGGCTGTGCGCGGTCAACCCGATGAAGGCGAGAAAGAAGAACAACGAGCCGCCGAAGAAGATGTTGCGTGCGGCATTGCGCGTCAGGCCCTCGATCATGATCGGCTCCCGATCCGCGAGGATCGTTTCTACACGATCTTCACACTAGCACGGTGAGCTGGACGAACCCAACCCCGGCGGGCTCAGTACCGCAACACCGAATGGACAGCGTGCGGCACTCTCTCGGCGCCGCCGAGAAATTCCAGCTCCAGCAGGACGACGCAGCCGGCAATCTCCGAGCCGGCTTCGGCGAACAGGTCGCAGGTCGCGCCCATCGTGCCGCCGGTGGCCAGCACATCGTCGACGATCAGCACGCGATGATCCTCGCGCACCGCGTCGGCATGTATCTCGACGGCGTCGCTGCCGTATTCGAGCTGGTACTCGCGCCGAATCGTCTCGCGCGGGAGCTTGCCGGGCTTGCGCACCGGCACGAAACCGGCGCCCAGCGCGCGGGCCACGCCGACGGCGAAGATGAAGCCCCGCGACTCGATGCCGGCGACCAGGTCGATGCCCTTGCCGGCGAACGGTTCGTACATCCGGTCGATCGCCCAGGCCATGCCCTCGGGTTCGGCGAGCAACGGCGTGATGTCCTTGAACACGATGCCCGGCTCGGGCCAGTCGGGCACGTCGCGGATCAGGTGGCGGTAGTCGGTCATGCGGTCGTCCTGCGGCTCGGCCTTCGCCCGGATGATAAGCCATGGCGCTTGTCGACGACGCCCGGGCGCAGGGCATGAACAAGGTCGGCCGAAGTATCTGATACCGCCGCTCCTCGCAGCCTCTTCGTGGACCGTTCCGGAAGCTCCGATCGTGCGAAGATGAAACCGCTTCGCCGCCGGGCGCGGGACGAACATCATGGACGCACGACACTGCCTGCTCGAGGGAACCGCCACGCTGGTCGTCAAGATCGGCTCGTCGCTGCTCGTCGATGCTGGCGGTCGACCGCGCGCGGACTGGATGCGGCACCTGGCGGCCACGCTGGCCGCAAGGCCGGGTCCGGTCATCGTCGTGTCGTCGGGTGCGATCGGGCTGGGACGCGGCCGGCTGGGCCTGTCCGGTCGTCCTGCACACCTGGCCGAGGCCCAGGCCGCCGCCGCGGTCGGCCAGATCGAGCTGGCGCGGACCTGGGCCGGCGCGTGGGCCGAGTGCGGGCGCACCGCGGCGCAGGTGCTGCTGACGCTCGGCGATCTCGAGGATCGCGCCCGCTACCTGAACGCGCGCAACACCATCGAGACGCTGCTACAGCATCGGGCCGTGCCCATCGTCAACGAGAACGACACCGTGGCGACCGGCGAGATCCGC
>JBPRGD010000194.1:0-4646 GCA_051428125.1 Candidatus Wenzhouxiangella sp. M2_3B_020 | reverse complement strand
TACATCGTCGAAGATCGAATCCAGTCGCGCGTTGATATCGCTCATGCCCCGACCTCCATCCCGGCGGACTTTTCGCAGTGGGTCTTCAGTGCTTTCGCCGCGCCGAGCAGCCCCGGTTCCGGATGCGTGACCAGCGCGACGCGTACGGCTTCCAGCCAGGCCGCGAACCGGCCCTTGTCCAGGAAGCGCTCGACGAACGCGCTGGCGCGAAGAAAGCTGGCGAAGCGTGGAGCCATGCCGCCGGCGATGGCGACGGTGCGCGCGCCATGGATCAGCGCGCAGTCCCCGGCGAAGCTGCCGAGGATGGCGCAGAAGCGCGCCAGCGAGCGCCGCGCGACGACGTCCTCGCCGGCCAGCGCCTGCTCGACGATCCAGGCCGGCCGCGCCAGCGCCGAGTTCGGCGTGTGGGTCTTGGACGGATCCCGGCCCGACAGCGCCGCGTGGATGCGGCCCAGCCCGTCGCCGGAGAGCACGCGCTCGATGGAGACGCGGTCGTGGCGCGACAGCAGCCAGTCGTAGATCAGCTGTTCCTCGGTCCCCTGCGGCGCATAGCTCACGTGTCCACCCTCGGTCTCGATGACGTGCCATTCGCCCGGGCCGAAGCGCGTGACCAGCGCCACGCCCATTCCGGTGCCGGGTCCGATGACGCTGATCGGCGCGCGCGGGCCGTCGTGCAGGCCCCTGTGAATGATCATCTTCTCGTCTGCGCGTAGGGCCGGGATGGCGTGCGCGGCGGCGCCGAAGTCGTTCATCACCACCAACTCGTCGAGGCCGAGCTCGTGCTGCAGTTCGTGGCGGTTGAACGACCATGCCCGGTTGGTCAACCGGATTTCATCGCCGATCACCGGGCACGCCACGGCGATGGCTGCGCGCGTGATCGCCGTGCGGTCGCCGATCTCGGCCAGGTACTGGCGGGCGGCCTGCTGCAGGCTTGCATAGCGATCGGCGGTGAGCTTGCGCTCGTCGCGAAGTCGCGGTCGGCCCTTGCCGTTGAGATCGGCCAGCGCGAAGCGCGCGTTGGTGCCGCCGATGTCGGCGACCAGCACCAGTTCGGTATCCGACATGTTCATCCCCTTTCGAAAAGCACGCTGGCGCCGGATTCGGCGTCGCTCACGCCGGCACGCATCGCCCCGAACAGTTCACGGCCCGTACCCTCGCGGTTGCCTGCCAGGTCCAGACCCGTGGTTTCGCGCCGCCGCAAGTCCTCCTCTTCGACTTCGCAATCGAGCTTACCGGCTCCGGCATCGATGACGACAAGGTCGCCGTCGGCCAGCTGGCCGATCGGTCCGCCGTCGGCGGCTTCCGGCGTGACGTGGATGGCCGCGAGCACCGTGCCGGATGCGCCCGACATCCGACCGTCGGTCAACAGCGCGACGCGCTGCCCGCGATCCTGCAGCACCTGCAGCGTCGGCGTGAGCTTGTGCAGCTCGGGCATGCCGTTGGCCCGCGGTCCCTGTCCGCGGATGACCGCGACGAAATCGCCGGTCAGTTCATCGTTTCCGAACGCGCGCAGCAGGTCTTCCTGCGAATCGAATCTGCGCGCCGGGGCTTCGATCCGGCGGTGCTCCGCATCGACGGCCGAGATCTTGACGATGGCCCGCCCCAGGTTGCCGGACAGCAGCCGGATGCCGCCCTCGTCGTCGAACGGGTTCGCGGTTGGGCGCAGGATGGTCTCGTCGCCGCTGAACTTCGGCGGAGATCGCCATGCGAGCTCGTCCCCGTCGAGATGCGGCTCGCGGGCCTGGACGTGGAGATCGCCGCCGTGCACCGTCGCGATGTCGGGGTGAAGGAAGCCGGCGTCCAGCAGCTCGCGAATCACGAAGCCCATGCCGCCGGCCTCGTGGAAGTGATTGACGTCGGCCTCGCCGTTGGGATAGATGCGCGTCAGCAGCGGCGTCGCGCGCGAGACGTCGTCGAGGTCGCTCCAGTCGATCCGGATTCCGGCCGCGCGCGCGATCGCGACCAGGTGAATGGCGTGGTTGGTGGATCCGCCGGTCGCGGCCAGTCCGACGAGCGCGTTGACGATGGCCTTCTCGTCGACGGTCCGTCCCAATGGCGTGTACTCCGTGCCGTGGGCGGTGATGTCGCAGGCCCGCTCGGCGGCCGCCAGCGTCAGCCGTTCGCGCAGCGGCGTGTTCGGATTGACGAACGCGCTGCCGGGCAGGTGCAGGCCCATGACCTCCATCAGCATCTGGTTGGAGTTCGCGGTGCCGTAGAAGGTGCACGTTCCCGGAGCATGATACGAACGGGACTCGGCTTCCAGCAGGTCCTCGCGCGTGGCCTTGCCCTCGGCATGCGCCTTGCGCACGCGCGCTTTTTCCTTGTTCGGCAGCCCGGAAGGCATCGGGCCGCCCGGAACGAGAATGATGGGCAGGTGGCCGAACGCCAGCGCACCGATCAGCAGCCCCGGCACGATCTTGTCGCAGACCCCCAGAAGCAGTGCGGCGTCGAACGTGTTGTGCGAGAGCGAAACCGCCGTCGCCTGCGCGATCACGTCGCGCGAGAACAGCGACAGTTCCATGCCGGGCTGGCCCTGCGTGACGCCGTCGCACATGGCCGGAACGCCGCCGGCGACCTGGGCCGTACAGCCGCGGGCGCGCGCGCCGAGCTTGATCAGCGCCGGGAACCGCTCCAGCGGCTGGTGCGCCGAGAGCATGTCGTTGTAGGCGGTTACGATGCCGATGTTCGGACGCTGCATGGCCTTGAGCACCGGCTTGTCTTCGCCCGATGCGGCGAACGCGTGCGCGACGTTGCCGCAGCTGATGTGGCTTCGGGCGGGGCCGGGATCGGAAGCGCGATCGATTCGCTCCAGGTAGCGCGAACGGGAATCCCGGGAACGCTCCCGGATTCGCTCGGTGACGGATCGAATGGTGGGATTCATGTTCACGGGCTCCAGTGAATCTGCATCGGCAGGGATTTCATCGCCAGCAGTGCCGCGATGGGGTACTTGTGCGGATCGCCGTCGGCCAGCGCGGTTTCGAGCACATGGCGCTTTCCCCGACCGCGGAGCAGCAGCAGGATTTCGCGGCTGTCGGCGATGGCGGCAAGGGTCAACGAGATCCGGGGATGCGGCGCATCGGGAGGAAGCGGGTCGGGATGGATCACGGTTAGCCTGGCCAAGGCGTCCGGATCGAGCGCGGCGTCGAGCTCCGGCGCGCCCGGAAACAGCGATGCGAAATGTCCGTCGTTGCCCATGCCAAGGATGCAGGCGTCGAACGGCCACGCGATCCGGTCCAGGGTGCGCTCGGCCGTCACCGTCGACGGCTGTCGTTCCGGTTGCGAAGGCACGAGAGCACCGAAATCGGCCGGGCAGTCGGCGAACGCGCGCCGGATCGCGGAAATATTGGAAGCGGCATGGGTCTCGGCGACCCAGCGCTCGTCGCCCGGCACCAGCGAAACCCGGGGCCAGTCCAGCCTTTCCGCCGCGAGCGCGTGGTAGACGGGCATCGGCGTCGAGCCGCCCGCCAGCGCGAGCGACGCGGTGCCACGCACATCCAGTGCGCGGGCGGTCAGCCGGCGCAGCCGACGGGAGACGTGATCGGCGAGGTCGGCGAAATCCGGGTGTTCGACGAATTTCATGCTCACTCCCGCCAGCTGTGCCCGTGCCGCTCGGTCAGCGCCACCGCGCTGGACGGGCCCCAGGTGCCGGCCGGATAGCGGCCCGGCACGGTTTCGCGCCGCTGCCAGCCGGCAAGTATGGCGTCCACCCAGCTCCATGCCGTTTCGACCTCGTCGCGCCGGACGAACAGCGTTCCGTTGCCCTCCATGGCATCGAGGTAGAGCCGTTCGTAAGCGATCCGGCGGCGACCCTCGTCGAATGCGGTCTGGCGGTCCAGGTCCAGGGCCACCTGGCTGAGACGCACCCCGTCCCGGTCCAGCCCCGGCCGCTTGTTCAGGAGGTTCAGCGAAATATGTTCTTCCGGTTGGAGGCGGATGACCAGTGCGTTCGGTTTCATGCTGCCGCCAGCGTTGCCGAAGATCGAGTGGGGTACCGGCCGGAAACGGATGTAGATCTCGGTCAGCCGGTGCGGCATGCGCTTGCCGGTGCGAAGGTAGAACGGAACGCCGGACCAGCGCCAGTTGTCGATGTGGGCGCGAAGCGCGACGTAGGTCGCCGTCGGGCTATCCTCGCCGAGTTCGTCGGCGTACCCCGGAACGGCACTGCCGTCGATCGCGCCGGCCGTGTACTGACCGCACACGCTGTTGCGGTCCAGAGCATCCCCCTCGATCGGCCGAAGCGAATCGAGCACCTTGATCTTCTCGTTGCGCACGGCGGTGGGCTGGAAATGGGAAGGCGGCTCCATGGCCGCCAGGCACAGCAGTTGCAACATGTGGTTCTGGACCATGTCGCGCATCGCACCGTACCGGTCGTAATAGCCGGCCCGGCCCTCGACACCGACGGTTTCGGCCACCGTGATCTGGACCTGCTCGATGTGCTGCGCGTTCCACAGCGGCTCGAACAGCGCGTTCGAGAACCGCAGGGCCAGCAGGTTCTGGACGCCGTCCTTGCCGAGATAGTGATCGACGCGGAAGATCTGCGATTCGTCGAAGGCTGCCGCGACCGCGTCGTTGATCGCCCTCGAACTTTCGAGGTCGTGGCCGATCGGTTTCTCGATCATGACGCGGGCGCCCTCGTCGTTGAGGCC
>JBPRGD010000193.1:0-5442 GCA_051428125.1 Candidatus Wenzhouxiangella sp. M2_3B_020 | reverse complement strand
ACCGGAACGCTTACGGGTGCGACTGCGAAAGACATGCTCGGAATCACTTTCTTCGTGTCCTTCGTGCCTTCTTCGTGTCCTTCGTGTAACGCTTCCTGGCGGCTTTGATCGATCACAGCACCCCCTTCGTCGACGGCGTGCCGCCCTCGCCCTTGGCCAGCGCGGGGCGCAGCGCGCGGCCCACGCCCTTGAAGCAAGCCTCGACCATGTGGTGGGTGTTTTCGCCGGTGACCTCGAGGTGGATGGCGCAGCGCAGCGCCTGGGCCAGGGATGCGAAGAAGTGGCGGACCATTTCGGTGTGCAGGCCGCCGATCGAGTCGCGCGGAAACGCGCCGTCGAGTTCGAAGACCGGGCGGCCGGACAGGTCGATGGCCACGTGCGCCAGCGATTCGTCCATGGGCAACACGAAACCGTAGCGGCCGATGCCGCGTCGGTCGCCCAGCGCGCGGTCCAGCGCCTCGCCCAGTGCCAGCGCGCAGTCCTCGACGGTGTGGTGCTCGTCGATGTGCAGGTCGCCTTCGCATTCGAGTTCCAGCGAAAAACCGCCGTGCGCGGCGAGCTGGTCGAGCATGTGGTCGAAGAAGCCGATGCCGGTGGCGTTGCGCACCGGCTCGCGAGCGTCGAGGTTGACGTCGACGCCGATCCGGGTCTCGTTGGTCCGGCGCTCGACCGTCGCGGTTCTCGGCCGTTCGAGCAGATCGTCGGCGATCCGTTTCCAGCTCATGCCCTCGGGTCCGACGCGCAGGCCGCGGATGCCGAGATTGTCGGCCAGTTCCATGTCGGTCTCGCGATCGCCGATGACCGCCGAGCGGTCCCGATCCAGCGCCGGGTCGCGAACGTAGTCCATGAGCATGCCGATGCCCGGCTTGCGGGTCGGCTTGTTCTCGTGCGGAAAGCTCGCGTCGATGTGTTCGGCATCGAACTCGATGCCCTGGGAGGCCAGGACCTGCATCAGCAAGCGGTGCGGGCCCTCGAAACGCTCGGTGGGGAACGACTCGGTGCCCAGCCCGTCCTGGTTGCTGACCAGCACGAACCGGTAGCCGTCGTCACGCAGGCGCAGCAGCGCCGGGATGACGCCCGGCACGAGACGGAGCTTCTCGAACGCGTCGATCTGCTCGTCGGCCGGCTCCTCGATCAGGCAGCCGTCGCGGTCGATGAAGAGGATTTTCCGGAGACTCATGGACGCCATCCTTGCAGGAATTCGATCAGGGCATCGTTTTCTTCGGGCGTACCGAGCGTCACGCGCACGCAGTCGGCCAGGCCTTTCTGAGCCGACTGGTCGCGCAAGCGGATGCCTTCGTCGGCCGCCGCCGCGACGAGGCCGGCGCCGTCGACGGCGCGCGCGAGGACGAAGTTCGCGCGCCCCGGCCAGACGTTGACGATGCCGGGATGGTCGTCCAGGACGCGCACGATGCGCGTCTTCTCGCCGGCCAGCGTATCGAGGTGTTCGCGCTGCACGGCCAGGGCTCCGGGCGATAGCGCGTGCAGTGCGGCGGCCACGGTCGGGGTCGGCAGCGGGTAGGGCGCGATGATCCGGCGCAGCAGTTCGACGACCCCCGCATCGGCAATGACGGTGCCGAGCCGGCAGCCGGCCAGCGCGTGCGCCTTGGACAGCGTTCTGAGCACGACCAGGTTGCGGTGGTTATCCAGCAGCGGCAGCGCCGAGGTTTCGGGCGCGAACTCGATGTAGGCCTCGTCGACGACGACCAGCCCGGTTGCATCCAGCGACTCGGCCACCTCGGCGACGCGCTCGGCGGCCACGACGTTGCCGGTCGGGTTGTTCGGCGAACACAGGAACACAAGTTTGCAGCCCGCCGCACGATCGACCAGGTCGTCGGGTAAACCGAACTCGCGGCCTTCGTCGACCAGCGGCGCTTCGATGACCTCGGCACCCTGGATCCTGGCCGACAGTGCGTACATGCCGAAGCACGGCGGCAGGATCAGCACCCGGTCGCCGCCCGGCCGGCAGAACGCGCGCTGGAGCAGGTCGATGCCCTCGTCGCTGCCCCGGGTGACGAGCATGCGGTTCTCGGCGACGCCGTAGAGTCCGGCCAGCCGCGCCCGGAGCCCGGGCGGCTGGGGATCGGGGTAGCGATTCAGCGCCATGCCGTTGTCGCCGGCCGGTGGCCAGGGGTTCTCGTTGGCGTTGAGCAGGATGCCGGCCGAGTCGGCCAGCGCGCGCGCCGACGCGTAAGGTTCGAGCGCGCGGATCTCGGGCCGCGCCAGTCCGGCGGGGTCGCTTCCGGTCAAGGCTCGGCTCCGTCGGCCAGCCGCAGCTCGATGGCGAGGCGGTGGGCGTCCAGGGTCTCGTGCGCGGCAAGCCGGGCGCCGGCCGGCCCCAGCTCGGCAAGGCCGGCCAAAGTAGCGCGCTGGACCGTCATGCGGCGCATGAAGTCCACGACCGCGAGCCCGCTGGTGGTGCGCGCCCACCCGCCGGTGGGCAGCGTGTGATTGGTGCCGGAAACATAGTCGCCCAGCGATTCCGGCGTGTAATGGCCGACGAACACCGAGCCGGCCGTCGTGATCCGGTCGGCCAGGTCGTCTGCGCCGCGCGTCTGGATGATCAGGTGCTCGGGCGCGTAGCGTTCGCTGACCGATACGGCGTCGTCGAGGTCGTCAACGAGCACGATCGCTGCATGTTCGAGGGCTTTTGAGGTGATTTCGGCGCGGTTCAGGCGTGTCAGCAATTTCTTTATCCCGGAGCGGACCGCGTCGGCCAGGTCCTCGGAATCGGTCACCAGCAGCACCTGCGAGTCCGGTCCGTGCTCGGCCTGGCTGAGCAGGTCGATCGCGACCCATTCCGGCTCGGCCGTTTCATCGGCGATGACCAGGACCTCCGACGGGCCGGCCGGCAGGTCCTGCGCTGCGCCGTCGACGTCCAGCGCGGCCTGCCGTTTGGCCTCGGCGACGAAGCGGTTGCCCGGCCCGAAAAGCTTCGTGCACGCAGGAACCGATTCGGTGCCGTAAGCCATGGCCGCGATGGCCTGCGCCCCGCCGGCGAGAAAGACCCGGTCGATGCCGAGCCTGGCGGCGACGGCGAGCACGGCGTCGTCGGCGCGGCCGTCGGCGTCCGGCGGCGTCGCCAAGACGATGCGGCGGCAGCCGGCCAGCACCGCCGGCACCAGCAGCATCACGGCCGTGGACGGCAGCGGCGCGCTGCCGGCCGGCACGTACAACCCGACCGGATCCATCGGAAGATACCGCATCCGGCACACGACGCCGGGTGCGGTTTCCACGGCGTAATCCTCCGGCGTTCCGGCGGCGTGGAACGCCTTGACCGATGCGATGGACCGGTCGATGGCGCCGTCCAGTTCGGGAGCCAGCGGCTGGCGGTCGCTGGTCGGCTGCCAGACGTTTTCGAGGGCCACGCCGTCGAAGCGCTCGGTGTACTCGGCCACCGCGGCATCGCCGCGGCGGCGCACCGTGTCGATGATCTCGGCCACGCGCGAACGGAGCTCGCCGCCGGTTTCCATTTCCGGCCGCGCCAGCAGCGCGGAGCGCGCGGCCTCGTCGAGCTGGTTCCAGTTGACTCGCTTCATTCCGCGCTCCTTCAGGTCAGCATCTTTTCGACGGGCAGCACAAGAATGGCCGATGCACCGGCCGCCTTGAGTTCCTCGAGGTGCTCCCAGAACACCTGCTCGGTGCAAAGCGCATGGACGGCGACACGGTCGGGCTGGCTTTCCAGCGGCAGCACGGTCGGCGTCTCTGCCCCGGGCAGGATCTCGCTGATCCGCTCCAGGCGTTCGCGGGGGGCGTGCAGCATCACGTACTTGGTCTCGGCCGCGCGCTGCACGCCCAGCACGCGCTGGACCAGCTTGTCGAGCAGGGCCTGGCGCTCCGGCGGCAGCTCGGAGCGGCCGCGGTAGAGGGCGGCCTGGCTCTCGAGCACGTCGGCGACGGCCTTGAGGTGATTGGCACGCAGCGTCGTGCCGGTGGAGACCAGGTCGACGATGGCGTCGGCCGTCCCCATGCTCGGCGCGATCTCGACGGCACCGTTGAGCGTGACGATGTCGGCTTCGACGCCGTGGTCGTGCAGCCAGCGCCGGGTCAGGCGGGGATAGCTGGTCGCGATGCGCTGGCCAGCCAGCTGTTCCGGCCCCTCGTAGGTCGTGGTCTCCGGCAGGGCCAGCATCAGGCGGCAGTGGCCGAATTCCAGCGTGGCCAGCGTTTCGAGGTCGGCTTCGGGCCGGCGCTTGCGCTCCTCGAGGATCTTCTCGGCGGCCACGTTCTGCCCGACGATGCCCAGCTCGCAAACGCCCTCCAGCAGCAGGCGCGGAATATCGTCGTCGCGCACCAGCAGCAGGTCCACGGGCAGGTTGCGCCCGTACCAGAACAGCTTGTCCTTGCTGCGCGCGAACTGCAGCCCCGAACGCTCGAGCAGCTTGAGCGAGGTTTCTGACAACCGGCCGGACTTCTGGATCGCGATCTTGATGCGCGTCGGGTCGCTCATGATTCCGAACCCCGCTGCAGGCGGTCCAGCGCGGCGCGATAACCCCCGTGACCCATTTCCAGGAAGCGCGCGACCCGTCCGATGGTCGTGACGCTCACGCCGGTGCGGTCGTGGATCTCGCGGTACGGCAGGCCGGCGTCGAGGAACTGCACGACCCGCCAGCGATCGACCAGCGCCTCGAGCTCGGCGGGCGTGGTCAGGTCGCGCAGCAGTGCGCGGCACTCGTCGGCGGTTTCCATCGCCATGAATGCCTCGGCCAGGCTGTTGCGCCCGGCGCGGTTGGCCTTGAGATGCTGTTCGTCGAGCTGTTTCATCGCCGCGGATCCATTGAGTTAACTTGCTAATGTATTAGCATGTTAATACATTATCGGCAAGGCTGCAACGCGTCGAGCTTCACAAAGCCCGCCAGGGCGAAAATTCGAGCAGGAGGGCCCGCGCATGCGGGCATACCGGGTGAGACGGCGGCGGCGAGCGACCTAGCTGCCGTCGGTTTCGCTACCGGGATCGCGGCCGGCGCGCACGAAAAGCACCGTCCACGGGGTCGAAGCCCAGACACCGAGGTCGTCGACGAATTCGGCAGCCGGGTCTGGCGCCGACGAGCCGCGAACGGGCGCGGTACGCGAGACACGGTCGTGTATTGCCGCGACCTTGTCGGCCGGCATCTCGCGGTCGCACGGCGTGGACGCCGGGACGGGCCGCGCGAGGCTTCCGTAATCGCTTCCGTAATCCGGGCTTGCGGTGACCGCGCCCACGAGGAGCACGCAGATCGCGGCCGACATCGAGCCGACGACCGCCGGCCGGCCCGGTTTCGATGCGGTGTTCATGGAATCGCTCTCCCGTTCGGTGCCCGTTTCGACGTCACGCCCGAAAGGACGTGCAGCTCATGCTAGGAAACGGGCCGGAGCGTGACCTGAGCGAAAGGTCGGGTATCGTGCGTTTGTTCGGAAATTCTTCGGGGCGGCCGGCGCTTCAGCCCGCGCGGTCGCCGCCGT
>JBPRGD010000192.1:0-2465 GCA_051428125.1 Candidatus Wenzhouxiangella sp. M2_3B_020 | reverse complement strand
CGAGCGCGCGACAAGCTCGAGCCGCCAATTCTGCGAAACATGCTTCGCTCGATCAACTCCACCCAGTCGTAGGAGCCGCGTCCACGCGGCGATGGTGAGGGTCCGCCGAGATTGCTGCCCGGGGTCCACCGAAAACCGGCTCGCTCGGCTTCCCGGGGGACCGCTGAAGTGCGTTCCATCTCGATTACCGGAAAGTCGCCACCACGAGGGAAGCGCATTTGTATCTTGCATCTAAATAAAATGCAAGATAATATTGCATAAACCAGGAGAGCAAAGATGGACGCAAGCCGAATTCGCCGGAGAATCGTCGCGCTGCGCGAGCGCGCGGGCATGAAGCAAGCCGATCTGGCCAGGACGCTGGGTTTCAACGACCGACAGACCGTTTCGGCCATTGAAACCGGCGAGCGCAAGGTCTCGGCCGATGAGCTCGTCCGCCTGGCGGATGTTTTCGGGGTCGAGCTGTCGGCGTTTTCGGATCCGTACGTGATTCTCGACGGCGCCTCCTTTTCGTGGCGCCGCAACGAGGTCCAGGATTCGGTCATCGAGCAGTTCGAGGATCGGGCCAAGGGCTGGATGGCGCTGTACCGACACCTCAGCCGGCTCGCTGGCGAGCCGGTGAATTCGCTGGTGCCGAATCTGGGGCTGACCGAGAGAAGCAGCTTCGAAGAGGCCGCCCTTGCCGGCGAATCGATCGCCCATCAGTTCGATCTCGGCGCCGTGCCGTCCGCCGGACTGGAGCGAATGCTCGATGAACAGTTGGAGGTCATGGTTCTGCATGTCGATGCGCCGGAAGAAATCTCCGGGGCGGCATGTCGCCTGGATGGGCTGAATTTCGTATTGGTCAATCGCGCCGAACCCGCTTCAAGACGCGCATTCAATCTGGCGCATGAACTGTTCCACCTGGCCACCTGGGAGCAGATGACGCCGGCTCATATCGAAAGCGTCCGCCTCGACGGGAGGGGCCGGCCGCGCGCCGAGCAGCTGGCCGATAATTTCGCCAGCGGACTCCTCATGCCCAGCCGAGTCATCAACGATCTGCGTCAGCACCACCCCCAGCCGGACGGCGCTGGCCTTGCAGACTGGATCTCGGCCCTGGCCAGGGAACTGGGCGTCAGCGGCCCGGCCATGAAATGGCGGCTGGCCAATCTCGGCCTGATCGGTGCCGCAAAGGCCACTCGAATCAACGACGACGAACTGCACCCGGGAAGCGGGGCGGGCCAGCGATCACCGCTTCCATTCAGCCGTCGCTTTGTCGAACGCTTGCACTGGGGCCTCGATCGCGGGCATCTCACCGTCCGTCGCGCGGCGAAGCTGATGGGCATGAACATCGATGACCTGGCTGCCCTGTTCCAGGTCCACGCCGCTCCGGTACCGTTCGACCTGTAGTCCAGAGCATGCCGTTGCAACGCGGGGACCGGGTCCTGGTCGATACCAACGTGATCATCGAAGCCCACCGGGTGGGCTGCTGGCGCGCCATCGCGAGTGAATTCCGACTGATCACGGTCGAAAAGGTCATCGAGGAGAGCCAGACCGGGCATCAGAATCGTTCACCCGAACAGAACATCGATGAAACCGGATTGCGCGAGAGTTTCGATCGGATTGGAAGCGTAACGTGCGCGCAGCTGGCTGCTCTGCAGCTCGATCAGGATGTCGAAGGCCTGGATGATGGTGAACTTCATCTGGTCACCCTGGCGGCCCACCTGGATGACGCAGCCTGGCTGCTCAACAGCCCCGACAAGGGCACGATCCGCTTCTGTAGCCGAGTCGGCTGGCTGGACCGTCTGATTTCGCTGCAAGCCATGGTCGATGCGCTCGGCTTGCCGCATGGCCGGCAATTGCGGCGTAATCACACCGAAGACTGGCTCCGGCCCGAGATCACCAGATTCCGCCTCGGGCTGAGATAGTCCCACGGCAACGGACTCCGCCCCCAACGGGACGAAGGCCGCACGGCCTCCTGTCATCCCGCCAGCCGTGTTTGCACGTGAGAGAACTGGGGCCCGTAGCGCGATCCCGAGGAGGACCCACAGCCCGGTGCTCAATGCCCGGGCTGGCAGATGGCTTCCGAGTTGGACCGCCGGAGTACGGCCGGATGGACCTGCAACGCACGTGCCAGCACCTTCGCTCGCTCCACGTCCAGCTTCACGCGCCCATTCTCGATGGCCGAAATGGTTGATCGCGAAATGCCCGTCAGCTCGGCTAGCCGAGTCTGGCTGAGTTCCTGCAGTTCCCGGACGATCCGCACGGACTCGCCGACCGATACGGTCACGCGCCGGGCCGCAACCGCTTGGGCCTCGGCCAGCAGACCCTCCTGCTCCAGGAAATTATCCAGCCAAGTTCCCACGTACTTGCCCACCTGGATCCTCCGGATTCGCTTCGCGCGAATGTGCAAGTTTGATCAACTAACTTAGCCTACAGCGGCGATTCGGCGCGGTGAAAAATAGCCGGAGCAATGTCCTGCGCGTGCT
>JBPRGD010000191.1:0-2226 GCA_051428125.1 Candidatus Wenzhouxiangella sp. M2_3B_020 | reverse complement strand
GGGCAACGTCTACGCCGAGCTCGGCTCGACATGGCGCTTCCTGATGCGCGACCCGGACTCGGCCGCGCACGCGCTGGGCAAGATGCTCAAGTACATCGGCGAGGACAACGTCCTCTGGGGCACCGACTCGATCTGGTACGGCTCGCCGCAGGACCAGATCCAGGCCTTCCGCGCGTTCCAGATCAGTGAGAAGTTCCAGGAGGAGTACGGCTATCCGGCACTCACGCCGGAGGTCAAGCGCAAGATCCTGGGGCTCAACGCGCTGAAACCGTATCGGCTCGAAGCCGACGTGTTGAAGTACCACCTCGGCGATGACGCCGTCCAGGTCACGCGGGCGGATTACCGGCAGATGGCCGACCCGCACTTCAACACCTTCGGGCCGAAGACCCGGCGCGAATTCTTCAACCTGATGCGGTGGACGGGGGGCGAGGCGGCCTGAGCAAAACCGGTAGGAGAGGCCGATATCCCCGGGGCGCTGCGCTTGACCGGGCCATTCTCGTGCCTCGGATCCCGGCAGGACGCCGCTGCAACGAGTGGCCGGTTCCTAATCCCGGGCCAGCGGGACGTAGTCGAATTCGCCTTCCAGCGTGCCGGTCTGCCCCTGGTAAGAGACCTCGACCTCGAAGGATCCGCCGACGGTATCGGTGCCGAGCCGGATCAGCGCGACGGATCCCGTGCCCGCTTCGGCGCCGAAGGTGATGCGACCGGGCTCGTCGGGCCCGAGCTGGACGCGGCCGCTCTGCGCCGACGGCACCGTGAACACCAGGTCCGGACCCATTTGCTGACCGAGGGTGATCCGGAGGTTTCCTTCGATCCGTTGGGCGGACGCCTCGTTGAACCCGGTCGGCATTGCCGCGAACGGGCCGGTGCCGGTGACGTCGATCTCGCTGTCGTAGCTGTACTCGAGGTTGGTGAAGGAGCCGCGTACCTCGAGCATTTCGGGTGGGTCTGCATGGTTGGCGGCCGCGAATTCGAAGGTGCCGGTAATGGCCTCGCGATCGAAGCGTTCCAGTCTCAACATGCCGGTCGCACCTTCGCGAACACCGAAGCGCGCCCGGTTGAAGTCGAGCTGCTCGATCTCGGAATCGGAATAGACGACCCCGGCGACGGTGGCGCCGTCGTCGGTATCGACGCCGATCGGATATTCGCCCGGCGGCACGGGGCCGTTGATGGTCAGCGTCACCGAGGCCGCGCCGTTGCTTCCGAATACCTGCGCGTCGGGCACCTGCAGCACGACCTTGTACGGCCCCGAAGAGTTGCTCGCGCTGCTGCCGAAGGTCGTGTATTCGACGTGGTCGACGTCGGTGGCGGCTCCTTCGTAGCTGCCTTCGACGGCGCCGGAAAACTCGAGCGTGTAGGCACCATCCTGAGCCGCGACGGCAGCCGGGAGCGCGGCGAGGAGCAGGGGTCGAGCGATGGTCGCGATGGTTCGAAGCATGGAGATCGGCTTAAGCCCGGTTCGAATAAGCATTCACCGTAACGCGGGTAGGGTCCGACTTCAAATTCGGGGAACAGCGAGAAAGGACCGAAACCGGTGCGGATTGCCGGACATCGCGATCGGACCGGCCCTGGGGTGGCTTCGCCCGTCGCGGCGAATTCGCCGCTCCCACAGAAGATTCCACCAGGCCTCGATCCGGTTCTGTGGGAGGCGCGACTTCGCGCCGACGGTCGCGCGGCAACACCGCTGGGCCCCGGCTCAGGCTCGGGGTTACAGCTATCCAGGGCGGCGTTCCTGTACGCCGTTCACGGCTGACCGCTTCTTTCGGGATCCGGTCGTCGCGATTCGGAGGCCGCGCCTACAGGATCCGGCCATGGATTGGCTTTTACTTCCGTGGGAGGCGCGAATTCGCGCCGACGTGCTGGATGAATCGCGGATCGAAGTCCGCCCCCGAAGGCGAAGAAATGACGTCGTCGCTGCAGTCCGTCCGAGGTCAGCGCTTACAGGCTCGCGGCCAGGCGCGTGCCTTCGTCGATGGCGCGCTTTGCGTCGAGTTCGGCGGCGAGCTTGGCGCCGCCGATGAGGTGAACGGACTGGCCGATGTCCTTCAGGGCCTCGTAAAGCCCGTTTTCGGAGACCTGGCCGGTGCAGAGCACGACGTTGTCGACTTCGAGCAGTCGATCCTCGTCGCCGATCGCGACGTGCAGGCCCTTGTCGTCGATGTGCCTGTAGGTGACTTCCGAAAGCATCTCGACGCCGTGGTTCTTCAGCGTGGTGCGGTGGATCCA
>JBPRGD010000190.1:0-1072 GCA_051428125.1 Candidatus Wenzhouxiangella sp. M2_3B_020 | reverse complement strand
TGATCAACTCCACATAGTCCGGAGAGGCAGAGGTTTCGAGGAAATTTCCGCCTGCGCGAACGACATCGGCCGCGACCGACGGTGGAGTGGCCTCAGTCAGGTTGACCACTGTCGCGCCAAGCGGAATTCTTGCGGCAGCATCGGTGGCCGCGATGTTCAGACGAAGTGTCTTCACCCGATCGTCCGACGCCCTGCCCCGGCGCGAGACAACCAGAACGCTGGCCGCCGTGTGATCCAGCAACAGAGATACCAATCGATTGCCGACATCGCCCGTACCGCCGATCAATACAATCATCCCCAAGGTATCCATTGCCAGATCAACTCGCCGCGCCATCACTGGATTCCGTTGGCGCGTTGCAGCTCGCGGATGTAGGTGACGATCAAGGCGACCGTTTCATCCGTCATCCCTTCGACGGGCGGCATGTCACCGAAACCCCAGTGGTGCGCCTGCACGCCGGTCATGGCGGCCCTAAGGAAGGCCGTATCGCCGTGATGACCGGGTTCGTAGATTGGATGGACCAACGGCGGGCCATTACCGGTCCCGCCGGCTGCGTTGATGCCGTGGCAAGACGCACAGGAGCGTTCGAATGCAACCTGGCCGAAATAGCCGGGCGCACTCAGGGTGTCCGGCACCTTGACGGTCTCGGGGTCAGGTGCCGGGCGTCCTGCGTCGGCCCCGTGCATCTGCGTGCTAACCCGTGGCCGGTCGCGTCCTTCGTCGGACTGGGCGTAGAGACTCGTCGCGAGTCCGCCGATAACGAGCACCGCAACTGCGGACCGCGTCGCAGTCATCCTGTGCATTCTTTCGGGCTCCTTTCTATGAATGTCTCGCCTCGCTTCATCGGCTGGCACCCACGGGCGGACGTTGGATGGGAACGAAAGCGGGAACGCGGCTTGCATATCTGTCCCAGCTTTCGCCGAACCGTTCGCGGCTGTCGGCTTCTTCGGCACGCGCAAGGCGGGCGTACATCCAGACCAGAACCGGGAACATCGCGAGCGTCAGGATGGTTGGCCACTGCACCAGAAAGCCCAGCATGATGAGAACGAATCCCACGTATTGGGGGTGGCGAAT
>JBPRGD010000189.1:0-7029 GCA_051428125.1 Candidatus Wenzhouxiangella sp. M2_3B_020 | reverse complement strand
GCCTTGTTCCAGCGCGGCACGCCCTCGGCGCCCGCGATGAAGTTGTACGGCAGCGCTTCGTCGCCATGGACGTCCAGCGCCAGGTCCACGCCGGTCTCGTGCATGCGTTCGCGGACGAAATACACCTCGGGCGAGGTTTCCTCGTCGGGGTCGCGCCAGGCGCGGTTGAGGTTCACGCCGTGCGCGTTGACGCGGAGATGGCCGCGCGCGCTGCCGTCGGGGTTCATGTTCGGCACCAGGTAGATGACGGCGTGCTCCAGCGCGGCGCGCGCGACGCCGTCCTGCGGGTCCAGCAGCCGATCGAGAAAACCCTCGACCCACCATTCGGCCATGGACTCTCCGGGATGCTGGCGCGCCGTGATCCAGATGCGGGTCCGGCCGTCGACCTCGTCGCCGATGCGCAGCATCGTCAGCGGCCGGCCGTCGGGGGTCTGGCACAGCACCTCGGCGCGGACCGACTCGTGCTCCAGCGCATCGGCGATCAGCGCCTGGTGGCGGTCGAAGCTGTAAGGCGCGAAGTAGGCGTAGTACATCGAATCCGAAAACGGCTCGTGCGAGATCACCAGCTCCCTGCCGTCGAACGCGGTCGGGACCCGGAACCAGTACAACCCGTCGGTGGAGGCCACGGCGTGGTAGTCGTTGAATCCTTCCGGGTACGACATCTCGCCGGCGTTCTCGATCGTCATCCGGCATTCCTGGCCGCGTGCGCCGGAGAGCTGGAAATGGAACCACTGGGCGTGCTCGCCGCCGGCGTCGCGCCGGATCTTCAGCCGGATGTCGGCCGGGTCGTCTGCGCCGATGACTTCGATATTGCCGGAATCGAACTGGGTGCTGATCGTGATCAAGGCTTCACCTTCGTCTCGTGGATGCATCGCGGTGCAGGACGGCAGTCTAGCAAAGCGGGACGCCGACCTCCGCGGCCACGCGCTCGGGCGTCATCGTGCCCGACCGGCTGCTTCAGGCGGTAGCTTGAAGGCTACGCCGAAGCACCGACCGCAGCGCCAGCGGCCGGATCGGCTTGTGCAGCAGCTCGCAGCCGGCCTGGCGCGCGGCGTTGCGCAGGTCGGCGGCGTGGTCGGCGCTGATCAACAGCGCGGGGCCGTCCTGGCCCTGGCTGCGGAGATCGCCGAGCAGATCGAGGCCGGTGTGGCCCGCGTCGAGGTGGTAGTCGAGGATCATCAGGTCGAACCGCTCCTTCCGCCCCGCCCGCAGGGCTTCATCGACGGTGGCCACGGCCGTGACGGAGAACGACCATTCGCCGAGCAGCTGGCGCAGCGAGTCGAGCATGGGCGCATCGTTGTCGACCAGGAGGATGCGCCCGCCGATCGACGCCTCGGTTTCGGCGGGGCGTGCGGCCGCTGGCCTGGAACCGGCGGCGCGCGGCAGGAGCACGCCGAACATCGTGCCGTGGCCCTCGCGGCTTTCGAGCACCAGCGGATGCTCGAGCAGCCTGGCCATCCGCTCGGCGATCGCCAGACCCAGTCCCAGTCCGGGCGAAGCGGCGTCGGCATCGAGGCGGCGGAACTCCTCGAAGATGACCTTCCGCGAAGCCCGCGGGATGCCGGGACCGGTGTCCCAGACTCCGGCCAGCACGTCGCGGCCGCGGCGCCGAACGCCGAGAACGATCCGCCCGCTGTGGGTGTAGCGGACCGCGTTCGACAGGAAGTTCTGCAGGATCCGACGCAGCAGCTGCGGATCGGTCCGAACGTGCACCGACGTGGACCGGCAATGCAGCTCCAGGCCCCTTTCCCGGGCCAGCAGACTGAATTCGCCCGACAGTTGCTCGAACAGCTCGGCCAGCGGGAAGTCCACCAGCCGGGGTTCCAGCCCGCCGGCGTCCAGCCGTGAGATGTCGAGCAGCCCTTCGATCAGGTTCTCGGTGGCCCCCAGCGCACCGGCGATGCGCGCCACCGAACCGGCCTCGTCGGCGCCGTCGAGCTTTCGCGCCAGCGAATGGGTCATGAGTTGCGCCGCGTTCAGGGGCTGGACGAGGTCGTGGCTGACCGCGGCCAGGAAGCGGCTCTTGGCGTTGTTGGCGCGCTCGGCCTGAACCATCGCCTGCTCGAGCTCCGCGGTACGTTCGGAAACCCGCTGCTCCAGCGTCTCGTTGACGCGCTTGAGTTCGGCCTCGGCTTCGCGAAACGCCGTGACGTCGGTGAACGTCGCGACGAATCCGCCGCCCGGCATGGGATTTCCGCGGATCTCGATGATCCTGCCGTCGGGCCAGGGGCGCTCGACGCGGTGGCGGCTTCCCGCGCGCTTGTGGGCCAGCCGGCGCTCGATCTTGCCCTCGATCTCGCCGTCGCCCATCAGACCCCGTTCGGCATTGTGGCGCAGCAGATCGGCCACCGGCCGGCCGACCCGGATCAGTTCCGGCGGGTAGTCGAACAGGTCCAGGTAGGGCTGGTTCCAGGCCACCAGCCGCATCTGGTCGTCGACGACGCAGATGCCCTGGCTCATGTTCTCGAGCGCGCCCGACAACACTTCGCGACTGAAGCGGGCCTGCTCGGAGGCCTGTCCGACGAGATCGGCCACCGTCTCCAGCGGTGCCGGTGCGCGGCGACGCGCCGCATCCAGCAGCAGCCGGGCCGACGCCGCGCCGACGACAGCGGCCAGTTCGTGCTCGACCTGCGACTCGATTTCGTGGTCGGGCAGGTCGGCGCGGAGTAGCCGAGCGCATCGATCCGACGGAAGGAATCGGGCCGCGACGTTGCGCAACACTTCGGGCTCCAGCCGTGTTTCTTCCGCGCGCCGACCCCGGGAGGCGACGCCGGCACGCGCGAACAGCCCGACCAGCGCGACGTTGGTCAGCAGGCTGGTCAGCACCGCGCGGGGCAGGCTCTGCAGCGCGTCGAGACCCAGGAAATGGGCCGGCGCCAGCCACTCGACGCCGAACGGTCCGGCCAGCGTCCAGTCGGCCTGCGCGGGATCGACCAGCAGCGGCAGCAGAAGCACGTAGGCCCACACCGCGACACCGCCGAACAGCCCGGCAAGCACCGCGCGGGGCGGCAGGCCGGGCCGATAGACCGCGAGCACGACGGCCGGCCCCAGCTGCGCAAGGCCCGAAAACGACAGCGACCCGATATCGGCCAACGCCTCCGCCGTTCCGGCCACCCGGCTGTAGACGTAGGCCAGCAGCACGACGAGCAGGATGCCGCCGCGGCGCTGGAGACGAACCGGAATCGTCAACGCGCTTTCCGTCGCCACCCGTCGATTGAGCAGCAGCGGCGTCAACCAGTGGTTGCCGATCATGATCGACAGCGTCAGGCTGGCGAGGATCACCATGCCCGTCGCCGCGCTCAGGCCGCCGAGAAAGGCGAACAGCGCGATCCCGGAGTGGTCCACGGACAGCGGCAGCATCAGAACGTAAAGGTCGGGGGGAACGTCCTGCCCCCCCAGCAGCGCCTCCCCGGCGCGGGCCAGCGGCAGCACGGGCAGCCCGATCAGCAGCAGGAACAGGGGAAAAAGCCAACGGGCGGTTCGAAGATGCTCCTTGTCCCGGCATTCGACGACGCCGATATGGAACTGGTGGGGCAGCGTGAACATCGCCAGCGCTCCGAGCAGCATCAGCGCCAGGAACGTGTCCGGCGACGAGAACGGCAGCTCGGGCGTGCTCGAATTCCAGTCCGCGACGCCGTCGAACAGGCCGTAGACGACGAACAGCGCGAGCGCCAGCATCGCGGCGAGCTTGAACAGCGACTCGAAGCCCATCGCGAGCACCAGCCCGCGATTGTGCTCCACGGCCGAGGCGCGTCGGGTTCCGAACAGCACGGCGAACAGCGCCATGAACACGGCGATGTAGAACGCCAGGTCCTGCCAGGCCGACAGGTTCTCGCCGGTGCCGGACACGCCGGCCAGCGCCCCGAAGCTCATTGCCACGGCCTTGAGCTGCAGCGCGATGTAGGGAACGATTCCCAGCACGGCCACCGTCGTGACCACCGCGGCGAGCAGCGATGACTTGCCGAAGCGGCTGGCGATGAAGTCGGCGATGGACGTCGAGTTGTGCCGCTTGCTGAGTTCGACGAGCCGGATCAGGAACGGCCATCCGAACACGAACAGCAGGATGGTGCCGATGAACGTCGGCGGCACAGGCCATCCGGAGCGCACGGTCTGGGTGGTGGTTCCGTAGAACGTCCAGGCCGTGCAGTAGACGGCCAGCGACAGCGAATAGACGACCGGCCAGAAGCGCCGGAACCGCTGTGGCGAGCGCTCGCCCGCCAGCGCGGCGGCGAACAGCAGCCCGAGCCAGATCAGCCCGGCGATGACGAGCGTGGCGCCGGATACGTAGGTCACGGGCATGGCGGAAGGTCGAGCGCGCGGTTCACGGCCGGAAGCTTATCCGATGCGGCCGGGGAAGAAAAAAACGGGCCGGCGCGTGGCCGGCCCGAGTCGGGGGCAAAACGGGAGAGTCCCTGTTTCTTTGACGTTATCGTTCCCCGGGATCAGAAGTTCACGCGGCCGGTCAGCGTGATGGTGCGCGGCGGGCCGTAGAAGGCGTTCATCACGCCTTCCAGGCCCAGCGTCGACGCCTGCCCGTCGGGCGTGGCGAACACGTAACCGGACACCTTGTACTCCTCGTCGGTGAGGTTGCGCGCGTGCAGGCCGATCTGGTACTTGCCGTCGAAGCGTTCCCAGACGAGGTTGAGGTCGAACAGCGAGTAGGCGTCTTGGTCCAGGAACTGCGAGGGAATCTCGAACTGGTTGGTGTCGCCCCGGTACGACCACGAGCCGTTGACCGAGAACGTGCCGTCCTCGCCGAACATGTTCAGGCTGCGCTGGTAGGTCAGGCCCAGGTGCGCCGTCCACTCCGGCGTGTTCTGGAAGACGCGCTCGTCGGCCACGTCCTCCAGCGCCTGCGAGCCGCTCGCCGGATCGCTGACCAGCGTGATGAACTCGTCGTACTCGGCGTCGATCCAGCCGACGGTCGCAAGAGCGCTGAACGAATCGCCGGTCTGGAAGATATCCCGGGCCAGCTGCGCGCTGCCCTCGAACTCGACGCCCTGGACCGTCGCCGCACCGGCGTTCGTGGTCACGCCGGCGAACGTGTCGGAAATCCCGTCGCCGTCGGTGTCCACGCCGATGGATCCGGGCACCTGGATGTCGGTGTAGTCGCTGTAGAAGTACGCGATGGCCGTCGTGATGCGACCGTTCGAGAAGTTGCCCTTGTGGCCGATCTCCCAGGTATCGACGGTCTCGGGCTCGAACTTCATGAACTCGAACACGTCATCCTCGCCGACCGTGCCGTCGCCGTCGAGATCCGGCGCCAGCGTGGTCTGTCCGCGCGGGTCGAAGCCGCCGCCCTTGAAGCCCTGGCTGAACGAGCCGTAGACGTTGTGCCGCCCGCTCGGCTGCCACGACAGGCTGACCTTGGGCGTGAACTCCTCGAACGACTCGGAGCCCTCGAAGTCCGAGGTCGTCGAGATCGGGATGGCGTCCCCACCGAAGAACGGCGTCGCGCCGCCGATGAACGTCTGCCGCAGCACGCGCGACGAGCGCTCATCGCTGGTGTAGCGGCCGCCGACCGAGAGCTCCAGGCCGGTGTCCAGGCCGAACATCGCGGCGAGGTCAAAGCTGACGTCGCCGAACAGCGACCAGGATTCCGTGTCCACGTCGCCCAGCGTGAACGCGTTCAGCCCCGGCAGGCCGATCAGGTCGCCGGTCTGGAACAGGCGCACGTCGAACGCATTGAACGCGTTGGCGTCGATGTAGTAGAAGCCGGCCACGCCGGCGATCACCGGGCCGGTGTACTGCAACTGCAGCTCCTGCGTAAACTGCTCGTTCTCGTAGCGCACCGGCACGTCCAGGTCCACCGGCGGCAGCGCTTCGAAGTCGATCGCCTGGTCGGCGTAGTCCTCGCGGTAGGCGGTGATGTTCTTGAAGGTCCACTCCGGCGTGATGTCGTATTCGATCAGCAACTGGCCGCCGTAGGCCTGCATGTTGTTCGCCCCCTGGATGCCGGAGCGGGAATCATAGACGTCGTCGAGGACCGGGAAGCCCGAGAACAGGCCGGGGATGAGCCGGTGGCCGCCGCGGGGATTGGCCGTGTCGTTGAGGTAATCGCCGGACAGGCGCACGAACCAGTCGTCGCCCGGCGTCCACTCGATGCTGCCGCGCGCGGCCTGGATGTCCTTGTCGTAGTTCTCCTCGTCGAGAAACAGGTTGCGACCGAACCCGTCGCGATTGAACGTCGCGACGCTGGCACCCACAGCAAGCGTGTCGCCGATCGGCGCCTCGGCCGAGACGATCAGGTCGCGCTGCGAATAGCTGCCCACCGAACCCTTTAGGCTCAGCGAAGGCTCGTCGCCGAGGCGCCGGGTCACGTACTTGACCGCGCCGCCGACGGTGTTGCGCCCGTACAGGGTTCCCTGCGGTCCTCGCAGCACCTCGACCCGCTCGACGTCGTAGACCTCGAGCACCGCGCCCTGCGGTCGGTTCAGGTAGACGTCGTCGATATAGATGCCCACGCCCTGTTCGAAGCCGGCGACCGGATCCTGCTGGCCGATGCCGCGGATGAACGCCGTCAGCGTGTTGTTCGTGCCGCGCGAGACCTCGATCGTCGTGTTCGGCACGACCTGGTTGAGGAACGTCACATCCTCGGCGCCGACGTCCTGCAGCTTTTCCCCGCTGAGCGCGGTGACCGAGATCGGAACGTCCTGCAGCGACTCCTCGCGGCGCCGTGCCGTGACGGTCACGACATCCACGTTCCTGAGATCGGCGCTCTCTTCCTCGCCGTCCTCACCATCGTCGCTGTCCTGCGCGACCGCGGTCGCGAGACCGAGGCACAGGCCGGAGACCAGTGCCATCCGGATTGCGCGCCCCAGCTTCGTGCGCCGGATTCTTGTCGTTGTCGGATCGATCATGCTCGAACACCTCACCTTGTAATTTCCTGTAGCCGGAATGACGGAGCGCCCGGCCGGACCGGGGCAGGTTGAGGCGAGTCTAGCCAGCATGACGGGGCGGCAACACTGTACCAAGGTACGAGACCCGCGGATCCGCCCGCCATGGGCTGCTCGTACCTTCGTACAGTTC
>JBPRGD010000188.1:0-2277 GCA_051428125.1 Candidatus Wenzhouxiangella sp. M2_3B_020 | reverse complement strand
TCAGATCCGGGAAGTCTTCCAGCAGCTGTTCTTCCGTCATGCCCGAGGCGAGATACTCGAGGATGTCGTATACGGTAATGCGCAAACCGCGGACGCAGGGCTTTCCGCCCCGGGTTTCGGGATCGACGGTAATGATGTCCTGGTATCGCATGTTGCCCATGCTAATCCACTCCGCATCGCAAGAGCAATTCCGGCCGCCATCGGATCCGGCATTCAATGCACGGAAGCGCCCTATGCCGCGCAAACGGAAACGCGCCGAGGAGGGGCAAAGCACCGTCGACGCCGAGACCTTAAACTATCGGATTGGTCGCGCTGAAAGCGCGGATCATCCGCTCACGACCCGAGACGTCCCGTTGCAGAGCCCAGACCGACATACCGTCACGATCGCCGCCACCGGCAAGACCTTCACCGCCCGCGGGGACGAAAGCGTGCTCAACGCCGCGCTGCGGCAGGGCATCATGCTGCCCTACAGCTGCAAGAACGGCACCTGCGCGAGCTGCAAGTGCCGGCTGGTCGACGGCCGCATCGACTACCCGTTCAATCCCCCGGCCGCGCTGGAGAACGACGAACTCGTCGACGGGGCCATGCTCTCGTGCCAGGCCGTCGCCGCCGGCGACATCGAGATCGATGCCGCCGAGATCGAGCAGGTCGCCGACATTCCGGTGCGCGTGCTGCCGGCCCGCGTCGAGACCATCGACGAGCTCACCCCGGACGTTCGCCGGCTGCGGCTGAAGCTGCCGCGTGGTCGGCGCCTGCAGTTCCTGGCCGGCCAGTACATGGACATCCTGCTGCCCGGCGGTAAGCGCCGCGCATTCTCCATCGCCTCGCCGCCCAGCGAGGCGGATTTCCTCGAGCTGCACGTGCGCTACGTCGACGGCGGCGGCTTTACCGGCCACGTCTTCGACGGCATGCAACCCGGCGAGATCCTGCGCATGGAAGGCCCGCTGGGCATGTTCTTCGTCCGGCTCGGCAGCCCGCGCCCGATCCTGATGATGGGCGGCGGCACCGGGTTCGCGCCGCTGAAGGCCATGATCGAGGACCTGATCAACGCCGGCGACGAGCGGCCGATCCGGCTCTACTGGGGCGTGCGCGGCGAAAAGGACCTCTACGCGAAGGAACAGATCGACGAATTCGCCGAACAGCACCCGGACTTCCGGTTCGTGCCCGTCCTGTCCGAGCCCGACGACGACTGGACCGGCCGCACCGGCTTCGTCCACGAGGCGCTGCTCGCCGACAACCCGGACCTCTCGGATTTCGAGATCTATATGTCCGGCCCCCCGGCGATGGTCCACGCCGCCCGCAAGGCCTTCCTCCACGCCGGCGGCACCGAGGACCACCTCCACTACGACTCCTTCGACTTCGCCCCCGAGATCCCGCCGGCCGACATGCCCTGACAATCGATTCCCTCACGCTCCCCCGCAGCGACGGCCATGTCGCGATCGGGTCAAATACATCGTGATCTGGAGATCGCACCTACGCGCCACCGAAAGCCCCTCGCCCCCGCATACCCGAGCCTGAAATCCTCAGCCCACCTGATAGGCAATCAGCACGTCCGGATCGCCCCCGGGCTGAAAGTCGCGGGTATTGCGCGTCACCAGCGTCAGGTCGTGGGCACGTGCGATCGCGGCCTGGATGGCATCCGGAAGCTTCCAGCGCACGGTGCGGCGAAGGCGAGCGGCATCATCCGCGATCTCCACGGTCATCGGCAGCGTCGGAAACGCGTCCAACAGGCGGATTGCGAGCGGAGCTTCCTTGTCGTCGAATCCGGCCAATACCTCGGCGCGCGTGATCACCGAAAGCGCCGACGCTGCGCCGTACCGCTCCAGAAATTCGGTTGCATGCGCGACGCCGTTGAAATGATCGATCAAGATGACCGAATCGAGCAGATACTTCACTCGTCGCGTGTCCACTCGTCCCGAAGACGACGCTGCCACGCCATCCCGTCGCCGGCACGCCAGATGCCCCTGGTATCGGACAGCGCCTGGTCGAGCGTCGGACGCGTAGCGGCCTGTTCATGCATCCGGTATTCGTGCACCGCTTCTCGCACCAGCGCGGCCATGGAAACGCCACGCACTTTCGCCTCGGCATCAAGCCATTGCTTGTCCTCGGAATCCAGATTGACCAGTGTTCTCGGCACAGCGCCAAATCCGATATAGGAAATTGATTTCGATGATATCGCCAGGCGATACGCCGGTCAAGTCGACACGCCGCCATCCTGTAGACGAAATTCGACCGCGATCGCTCGGACCCGATCACGCTCCTCGCCGCCCGCAAGGC
>JBPRGD010000187.1:0-1069 GCA_051428125.1 Candidatus Wenzhouxiangella sp. M2_3B_020 | reverse complement strand
GCCGGCGCGGTCGCCGAACACTTCCTGCTGGCGCGCCTCGCGCGCCTCGGCCTTGATCATCGGCAGCATCTCGATGGATTGCTCGGCGATGTCCACGGTTTCGGACTGGCTGTCGAACCAGGCGCGGGCGCGCTTCCGGATCGTCTTCATCCAGAACTTCAGCGCGACCACGGCGGCACCGACGACCACGACGATGATCAGCGCCAGCAACGGCCGCATCCAGCCGAGCATCGCCAATGCGCCGATCAGCGTGAGGACCATCGGCGGCAGGCCGGGCAGGGCACCGGACAGGAACCCGGCCAGCGACTGCGCGTCGGTGGTCAGCAGCGACAACTGGTCACCGCGCTTGCGGTGATCGTGGTGCGACAGCGGGAGTGCCTGCAGATGGGCGAATGTGCGCCGGCGCAGGTCCAGCAGCATCTCGTCGCCGATGCGCGCAACGCCCAGGCGTCCGACGATGCGCGCGCCGAGCTGAACCAGAAGAACGCAGATCGTGATGCCCCCGAGCGTGTACAGGCCGCCGTGATCCTCTCCGAGCAGGAGTTCGGAGAGCCGGCCGCCCAGCCACGGCAGGCTCAGGCTCGCGGCGGTTTCGACCAGCAGCACGAGCATGATGCCCAGCATCAGCCAGCGGTACGGGCGAACCAGTTCGAGACTGAACCCGACCGCGTCGTGTTCGCCGATGCCGTTGTCGGTACGGGTCATGGAATCCGGGCAGGAGCGGGACGGTTGGGGCATGATAGCGGCTCCCGAAGATCGCAACGGCTTCCGCCATGCCCTCCAGCGAACCCGCCATCCAGACCGTGAAGAATGCCTTGGACGCCGAGCGCCTGACCGTCAACGCGCTCGACGACGGCAGCGGCGTGCTGCTCGATATCGAGGGCGAGCAGCTGCTGACCCTCAACGCCACCGGCATGCGCCTGGTCCAGGCCATCGAGGCCGGCGCCGACGACGTCGAGGCCCTGCGCGACATGCTGTGCGAGGAGTTCGAGGTCGAACCCGAGCGGGCCGAAGCCGACGCACGGACCTTTGTCCGGGAGGTGGCGGAGGCGTTGTAGGGGCCGGCCCG
>JBPRGD010000186.1:0-1877 GCA_051428125.1 Candidatus Wenzhouxiangella sp. M2_3B_020 | reverse complement strand
CGGGTCCGCTCGACCGCCTCGACCAGGCTCCGCGCCACGGCGAGGAGCAGCGCAAAGGCATGCTCCGCCACGGTTGAATCGCCGTAGTCGGGCACATTCGCCACCGCCACACCGTGCGCGGCACACCAGCCGAGGTCGATATGGTCGTAACCGGTCGAGCGGGTCGCGATCAGCTTGAGCGAAGGGAACTGCGCCAGCACGTCGGCGCCGAGCTTCGAGTTAACGAAGGTGCTGACGATCTCGGCGTCCGCGTGAGCTGCGGCCGTGCGAGCATCGAGGGGCTCGCGCGTGCAGCTCAGCTCGTGCGCCGGCTTCAGCCGCAGGCAGGCCTGGCGCTCCCATTCCTCGGTCTCGAAGACGACAACCTTCATCGTACAGCCTCGCCCGCGCGGGGTGCCGTCGCCGCGCCGAGCCGCTCCTCCTCTTCTGCCACGCGGTGCACGGTGGCGACGAAGCTGTCGGGGTTAAGCGAAATCGAATCGATCCCCTCCTCGACCAGGAAGGCGGCGAAGTCGGGATAGTTGCTCGGCGCCTGGCCGCAGATGCCGATCTTGATGCCGGCGGCATGCGCCCCGGCGATCGCCTGCCGGACCGCGCGCTTGACCGCCTCGTTGCGCTCGTCGAACAGCGGCGCGAGCTCGCCCGAGTCACGGTCCACCCCGAGCACGAGCTGGGTCAGGTCGTTCGAGCCAATCGAGAAGCCGTCGAAGCGTTCCGCGAACTCCTCCGCCAGGAACACGTTCGCCGGAATCTCGCACATCATGTAGATTTCGAGGCCGTTCTCGCCGCGCGACAGCCCGTTCTCGGCCATGACTGCCAGCACGCGATCCGCCTCCTCCGGCGTCCGGCAGAACGGCACCATGACGATGACATTGGTCAGCCCGATCGTCTCGCGCACCTTCTTTAACGCCCGGCACTCAAGGGCGAAGCCGTCCCGGTAGCGCTCGTCGTAATAGCGCGAGGCGCCGCGCCAGCCGAGCATCGGGTTCTCCTCCTCAGGCTCGAAAGCGCCGCCGCCGAGGAGATGGGCATATTCGTTGGTCTTGAAGTCGCTCAGGCGCACGATCACCGGATGCGAATGATAGGGGGCGGCCAACTTGGCGATGCCGAGCGCCAGCGTCTCGACGAAATAGTCTTTCGGGTCTTCCCAGCCGCGGGTTAGGTCGCGGATCTCGCGCCGCACCGCCGGGTCGGCCACCCGCTCCGGATGGACCAGCGCCATCGGATGGATCTTGATCAGGTTGTTGATGATGAACTCCATCCGCGCCAGCCCGACGCCCTTGGCCGGCAGCCGCCACCAGCGGAAGGCGGCGGCAGGGCTGGCAATGTTCACCATCATCGCCGTCTGGGTCTCTGGCAGATCGGAGAGGTCCACCTCGGTCGCTCCGAACGGCAGGATGCCGTCATAGACCACGCCCCGGTCGCCCTCGGCGCAGGAGAGCGTGATTTCCTGGCCGTCGCGCAGCAGTTCGGTGCCGTGGCCGGTGCCGACGATGGCGGGGACGCCGAGTTCGCGGCTGACGATGGCGGCGTGGCTGGTCGTGCCGCCATGGTCGGTGATGATCCCGGCCGCCCTCTTCATGATCGGAACCCAGTCCGGATCGGTCATCCCGGTGACCAGGATGGCGCCGTCGCGGAAGCGGTCGATGTCGGCGGCGCTGCGGATGGCGCAGACGGGACCGGCGGCGATCGCCTCGCCGATCGCCGAGCCGGTAAGGATCGGCATGCCCTTCTCTTTCAGCCGATAGGTCCTGAACTGGCCGGTCTGCCGGGAGGACTGCACCGTCTCCGGCCGCGCCTGGACCATGTAGAGCTCGCCCGTCTCGCCGTCCTTGGCCCATTCCATGTCCATCGGGCGGCCGTAGTGGTCCTCGATG
>JBPRGD010000185.1:0-4758 GCA_051428125.1 Candidatus Wenzhouxiangella sp. M2_3B_020 | reverse complement strand
CCGGGTGGCCCGATTCGCTGGCGGTTGCACATTCCCGTGCCGCCGAAAACGGTGTTCGAAGCGCTGGATACCGATGCCGGGCGCGCCGGCTTCTGGGCCGAGTCCGCGGTCGAGCGGGACGGCCGGATCGAGTTCCGCTTCTTCAACGGCGAGAGGTGCTCGTCGGCCATCCTGGAGCGCAGGATGTACTGCCCACGGTGCGAATCCGATGTTCACCCGTCCGAACAGGTGCGGGGATTCCGGGTCGAGTCCGGCGAATTCGTCAAGGTATCGAACGATGAACTCGAATCGCTTGCACCCGAGCGCAGTCGCGCGATCGAGATCGAGCGGTTCGTCGACGTCGCGGAAATCGACGTGCTCTACTACGACCGTCCCTATTACCTGCTTCCGGGCGAAGGCGCGGAGAAGCCGTACTGGCTGCTGGTCAACGCGCTGGAAGAGACAGAACGCGCGGGCATCTCGAAGCTCGTGCTCTCCGGGGGCGAGCACCTCGTGGCGGTGACGGCCCGCGACGACATCCTGCGACTACATACGCTGCGGTTCGCTCGCCAGATCGTCTTTTCGAACGGACTCGCGCCAGACGACGATGGCGACGGCGAAGACGATCTCGACGAATTGCTCGAATTCATCGACGAGAACTCGGGTGAATTCGACGCGGCGGACTACGTCGCCGAGAACGATCGCCGGCTGCTGGAATTCATCCGCGAGACGGTCGACGAGGAGGGCGTAAAGCGCTCGAGCCGATCGAGAAGAAAACAGGCGCTGTCACGTTCGAAGGCGAAGAAGCGGATCGACCGGGATCTCGACGCGGTCGGCGACAAGGACTGAAGAGGCGCCGGCGAAGCGACGGCGGGCGAGCCGGGGCTCAGGAGCGGTCGGCCGGCAACGCCCGGTTCTTTTCGAGGCCGGATCGCGCCGATGGACGTGCGCCGGCCGCGATCCGCGGGCGCCAACGCTGCCACCAGCGAACCAGACCCAGGATCGAAAGCGCCACCAGGCCGAGGCCGCTGAGCACGGTCACGGAAAGACCCGCCCAGCCGAACGTCAGGCCGGAATGCAGCGAATGCATGCCGCCGCCCAGCGCCATCGGCACCGATTGGCGCGTGGTGACGATCGATTGCAGAAGCGTCCCGTCCTTAAGATCCACCCACGCGAACGCGTCGCCCTGAAACGCGTTCAGGTCGTCCGGGGACTTGAACGTCAGGCCGATCAGGCCGTCGTCGATGTAGAAGCCGGTCAACCTGCGTTCCGGGAACGCGGCCTGTCCCGCGGCAACGGCCTCGTCGAGCGCGGCTTCGGGCCCTTGATGATCGTATTCGCCCGCGGGTGCCGGCGCCCTCGAGTACGGTGATGCGAGCATCGGACCGAACCAGTCCGGGCGGCTGATCGCGACGCCCGTGACGGCGTAGTAGATAAGAAGCGGCGCCAGCCAGAAACCGATGAGGCCGTGGAGCGCGAATGCGGTCGCCCTCGGCTTGCGCCACGTCGTTCGGGCCAGCTTCGCTGCCACCTTCTCGCGGCGCGGCCACCACAGGTACAGCCCGGAAAGCGCGAACAGCGCGATCGCGATGCCCAGGGCAAGCACCACCCATTCGCCCACGGGACCGGCGAGCAGGTTTTCGTGAAAATGCACCAGTTCGTGACCGAACGCCCGGTCGAGCCAGAAGCTGCCCTGCGCCTCGCCGGTATGGGGATTGACCGCCACCATTCGCGGATCCTCGCGTTCCTGCCCCGCGATCGGCCCGTACACCAGCGCGACATCCAGCGCCATCCGGCTATGCGGCATCAGGAGCCCTTGCGGTCTGAACGCCGCGCCCTCGTATTCCCGGGCGGATTCGACCATGGCGACCGGCCCCACCGAGGGGCGTTCCCGGTCCTCGTCGGAGACGCGAACGATCTCGCGGTACTGGATTTCGAACAGGTCGCCAAGGAAAACGATGGCCGCACCGCTCGCCCCGACCAGAAGCACGCCGACGAAGACCAGCAGCCCGACCCATTCGTGCAGGCTACGGACGATTCGGGCAGTGGAGCGGCCGCCTCGGCTTGTCATTACAGGCCGACTTCCATACCGACCCAGATCACCTGCGGCTCGACGACGTTCGCCAGGCTGGGCGGTGCAGTGGCCGGGAAACTGAACAGGCGCTGCTCGGCGTCGCTGTCGAACAGGTTGGTGACCGCGGCGAACACACGCCAGTGCTCGGTGGGCTGCCAGTTCGCCGAGACGTTGGCGAGGAAATAGTCGCCGGCCTCGGCCAGCGGGTTGTTGATGTCGGTGGAGAAATACTCGCCTACGTACCGGGCGTCGAGGCCGAGTCGCACCGACGAGAGAGGTCGCAGGTTGATCCCGGCGCTGGCCGTGAAATTCGGAGATCGGGCGAGCTCGTTGCCCTCGAGCCGCGCGTCGCCGGAGCGTTCGATTTCGGTGTCGAGCAGTCCGACGTCGGCATAGGCGTCGAAACGCGGGCTCGGGTAGTACTCAAGGCCGATCTCGGCACCGATGGAACGGGATTCAGGCGTATTCGTGATGATCGTATCGGTGAAGCCGCCGGGGAAATCCAGCTGCTCGACGCGTTGCTGATCCTCGTAGTCGCTGTAGAACGCGTTGGCGGTCAGCAAGAGTCGGTCGCCCATCAACTGCGTGCGCGAGAACAGTTCGTAGTTCCAGACGAACTCGGAGTCGAACACGAACGAGCGGGGTCCGAGGGCAGGGTCGGGACTGGGATTGCCGGACGGATCGGAAGCGCCGAACGAGACGCTGCCGCCGCCGGCGTTGAAGCCCCTGGCGACCAACGCACCCACCGTCGTGTGGTGCGCAGCATCGTATTCGAGGCCGAATTTCGGCAGGAATGCGTCGAACGTCTCGTCCAGGTCGGTGGTGATGCCGAACGCCGTTCCCTGCCGCTCGCGGTCCTCGCGCTCGTAGCGGGCGCCGACGGTCGCGCGCAGGCCCTTGGCCAGCCGCCATTCGAGCTCGCCGAAGACCGAGCTTGTGAACGTCTCGTCGTCGAACCCGAATACCAGCGGCGTGCCGATGAAACCGCTGTCGTCGCGGTCCTCGGCGAAGAAATACACGCCGAGCACTCCCTTGAGGCCGGCGGCCGGATTGTCCAGGTTGAGCAGGGTTTCGTTGGTGAACTGAGGGCCCTCCAGCCGGAACTGCCCGCGGGCCGGTGCGTCTTTCCGATCGAAGAGGATATCGCTCCAGGATGACGTATTGGAAACGTGCCAGTAGCGGTCCATCGTGTAATCGAGGTCTAGAACCAGATCGGTGACCTCGATATTGAATTGCGTCTGCGAAGTCTCGCGCCGTCGCTCATCGAAGGGCGGCTCGGCCAGCTGGGCCTGCGGACGCCGGCTGTCGCGGTGCGCGACGGTTAACTGGGCCGTGAAGTCGGGTGCGGAGGCCGGTGCGAACAGCAGCTTGCCTCGGACGGTCAGGCTTTCGGCCTTCTCGACATCGGATATCGCCTGGGGGCCGGTGAAGTCGACGAAGCTGTCACCGCCGAACCGATCGACGGAAAGTCGGAAGGCCAGTGCCTCGTCGACGACGGGACCGGAAAGCAGGGCGGATACACGATGCCGGTCCTCGCTGCCGATCGCTGCCTGGGCGCGAGCGTCCCAGTAGAAGGTGGGGTCGTTGGTATCGACGACGATCGCCCCGGCGATGGAATTTCTTCCCTGCAACGTCGTCTGCGGCCCGCGGTAGACCTCGACCTGTTCGACGTCCCATAGGCCGGTCGGGCCGCCCACGAAACCGAACGTGGATAGCGGCCGGCCGTCGACGGTCAGCGTCGCGCGCGGACGGGTGCCGGCGATGAACGCCAGTCCGCCGGAGGCGGCACCGGTGGCGTCCTGGCCGCGAATCGCCGGCGCGAAATTGCCCTGGCCGAAATCGACGACGTTGGCCGTTCGCTCGAAAAGATCCCTGACCGACAGCGTATCCGGGCTTTCGTTCAGTTCGCGGCCGGAGAAGATCCGAACGCTCGCGGCGGATTCTGCCGCCGTTTCACCGATGCGCGTACCGACCAGCGTGCCGTCGACCTGGATCGGTGTCAGCGCCACCGCGGTCTCGTCGGCGGGACTCAGATAGAGCGAACCGCCGGTCACTTCGTACGCCAGTCCGCTGTGGCCAAGCACCCGCTGCAGGGCACGGTCGAGGCTGAGGGTGCCTTGCACGCCCGGGGAGGTCCTGCCCGCGGCCAGCCCGGCGTCGCGCACGTCGGAAAGGCCGGCCTGCTCGGCGAGAATGGCCAACGCTCTCTGCAACGACCCGGCCGGCACCGAGAATTCGATCGGCGACGTTCGCGGCCCTTCGGGCGATTGGGCCGGCAAGTCCGAAGAGAACGCGGCGCACGCGGTAAGCATGGAGGCCAGCAGGAGACGGGTCAGCGATTGACCGAAAAAAGGGAGGGTGATCGATCCCATGGATTTCGCCTTTGTTCCCGGAAAAACCGTTCTTGAGTTGAGAAATATAACACGAATGATTCCTATTCGGTTCCCTGATGAAAGGATAAATAACGGCCGATGACACGAACCGATGAACCGCGATCGGCCCGCCAGCGAGCGTGGGCATCGGTCGGGATCCGGTCCCGGGATCGCCGAGTGCCGAACGTGATCTCGCGCGGCCGCGGCGGGCGCGTCGCGGTAGCCGATGCCGCTGCGGGTCGGTATGCTGTCTCCGGCTGATATCGGAGGGATGGCGTGAGCGACGAAAGCGCGTGGATGCTCGAGCGGCTCGATGAGGCGGGGGCGAGGCGT
>JBPRGD010000184.1:0-2213 GCA_051428125.1 Candidatus Wenzhouxiangella sp. M2_3B_020 | reverse complement strand
TCGAAGGCGACCTCGAGACCGAGAACGACGCCGACCGCTTGCGTGCCAACGGGATCCGGGCACACCAGATCACCACCGGCAGCGCTTGTCACCTGGACGCGCATCTCGTCCACCAGGCGCTGCACGAATTCCCGCTGGACGGTCCCGACCAGCCGGTGGATATCCTCTTCATCGAAAACGTCGGCAATCTGGTCTGCCCCGCGGCATTCGATCTCGGGCAGCACCTCAACGTCGTGCTGCTGTCGACCACCGAGGGCGACGACAAGCCCGCGAAATACCCGGTGATGTTCCGTGCCGCCGACCTGGTCGTCGTCAGCAAGAGCGACCTGCTGCCGCTGCTCGACGATTTCAGCGTGGAACGCGCGGCCGAATCCCTGCGCAACCTCGGGGTCGACACGCCGTTGATCCGCACCGCGGCTGGGCGCCAGACCGACGTCGACTCGTGGGTGGACTGGCTGGCCGCCAGGATGACCGAACGGCGGGGCGAAGAAACGGCGTCGGTGGCCTGACGGGACGACCTTCCCGCAAACGTTCTCCGGATTCTCTCCAGTACTCGGGCCGGCCCATTCGGGACCGGCCTTTTGTTACGTCGCTAGGCGTCTTCGGGTCCGCCGCGCAGCCTCGGGACGATCTTGCGATGGACCAGGACGATCAGCCCGGTGGTGGCAAACGCGGCGGCGAACACACCCAGCGCCGGGCCGGGCTTGCCCATGATCTCGGGCTCGGTTACCAGCACGATCGCCAGCGCGATCATGACCACGCCTCCGACGAGCTTGAGAACCTGGGCCTGGTTTTCCTGGAAGCGATCGATTCGAAGCTTCCAGACGGCGATGAAGAACACGACGAGCTCGTCGAGCAGATAGATCGCCAGGTAGGCGAGGAGCAGACCGGCGAACGCGGCAAGACCGGGCTGGTGCGTGCTGACCAGCCCGCTCCAGATGACCGGGAATCCGGCGGTGCACGGTAGTTCGATCAGCGCGATGCCAAGCGCCATGACCACGGTCGCACCCGCCAGCGCGAGCGGCGATCGGCCATTGATCATCAGCTCGCGGAACTTCTTGAAGATGCCGGGTTTGTGGCGGTCGTCGATGGTGAACGAGAAGCCCTTCTTGAACCAGAAATAGTCCTTGACGTTGACCAGCCCGAACAGCAATGCGAACGCGGCGACGATCCAGTACATCCACGGCAGGTATTGCGCATAGGCCAGTACGCTGAACACGCCGACCATGAAGAAGCCGTAGACGGCCGCGGTCGTGGCGAGGAAGGCCAGCCCGACGATCAGCACGCGGCGGCGTGAGCCCGAATGCAGGACGAGGGCGATCAGGATCGTCAGCAGCCACAGCGAGCACGGATTGAATCCGTCGACGAAGGCGATGATCGCCGTGCTCAGAAGCAGCGGCTGGACGCTGAGGTCCACGGTGCCCAGCAGCGGAATGCTGATCATCGATTCGACGGCCGCGGCGTCGGCGTCCCGCTGCACGCGGTCACGGGCGATCGCGCGCGCGTCGCGGCAGCCGTCGGCCAGGCAGTCGTCGAGCTTGCGCTTTATCTCGGAGCGGATCCGCTCGCTATCACCGACCCAGACCGAGTCGCCGAGGAACACCATGGGAACCGAGCCGGGATTGACGTCGTAGGCATCGGCCATCAGCCGCAGCAGTTCGTGGTGCTCGGTGGTGCGCATGATTTCGAGATAGCGCACGTCGACGCGTTCGTTCTGCCCGGCGAGTCGGTCGGTGAACGAGCGCTGCGCCTGGCAGTGCGGGCAGGTCGCGCTCTTGAATACGTAGATCGTTATCCGGTCCGATGCAGTCGCCGTGTCCGGGTCGGATTGCGCAACCGTCGGGCCGGAGCCGATGAGGCTCAGCGACAGCAGCATTAACAGCAACGCGGCCGCCCGCCGCGGCAACCGGGGGGCGGCGAAACGGCGTGAATGACCGCGGAGTGTGGATTCGCGAAGCTCTGGATCCATCGGGTGGTGTCCTGATCGAATCGAAACGGCGATTGTAATCGTAGCCGGCCGCGGTCGTTTTGTCCTGTATCAAACCGCGGTTCGGAGTCGTTGCCGGGTGCGAGCCGGGAGCGGCGCTCGACCTGCCGATTGGCATCGGGACCGGATCCGGCTGTAGCATGGATCGGCAGCCGTGAACGAGAACCGTCATGACCGAGCGTTTCACCGTATCGCTGGACGAGGAACTGGCGAGTGCTTTCGAGGC
>JBPRGD010000183.1:0-5378 GCA_051428125.1 Candidatus Wenzhouxiangella sp. M2_3B_020 | reverse complement strand
GTGACCGCCCACTGCGCCGAGGCACTGCCCAGCATCAGATTGACGAAGCAGCACATGAAGATGAAGAAGACGAACACGATGGGGCCGGTCAGCCCCATCTGTTGCAGCAGTTCGGAGCCCGTCACCGCCAGGATCGCGCCGAGGTTGGTCCAGCCGAAGAAGGCCACGAACTGAGCCGCGAAGAAGACGAGCACGATGTAGAGGCCGAGCGTACTCATCGCGTTCGCCATCCCGTCGACCACGTCGCGGTCGTTACTGATGGTGCCCGTCACCTTGCCGTACACCACGCCGGGAATAAGGAAGAACACGAAGATAAACGTCACGATGCCCCGCAGGAACGGCGAGTTGAGCATATCGCCCGTTTCGGGATTGCGCAGCGCGGCGCCTTCGGGTACGACCAGGAGGGCCAGGACGACCGTAAATACCAGCGTCGCGACGCCCGCCCACGCGAGGCCGCGCTTCTCTTTGCCGGAGAGCGGCTCCAGCGCCTGCTCGTCGTGAACGCTCGGATCCGCATTCGCGTCGTCGTAGGTGCCCAGACGCGGTTCCACGATGCGGTTCGTCACCCACGTCCCGACGATGGTGATGAAGAAGGTGCTGGCGATCATGAAGTACCAGTTGACCGCGGCGTGCACCGTGTACTCCGGATCGATCAGGCGGGCGGCCTCCTCGGTGATGCCTGCGAGCAGCGGGTCGACCGTGCCGATGAGCAGGTTGGCCGAGTAGCCTCCAGAGACCCCGGCGAAGGCGGCCGCCATACCTGCCAGCGGATGCCTCCCGAGCGCGAGGAAGATCACCCCTGCCAGCGGCACCAGCACCACATAGCCCATCTCGCTCGCCGTGTTCGAGATGACCCCGGCAAAGACCACCGCCATCGTGATGAGGTGGCGGGGCGCTTTGAGCACGATGCCCCGGATGGCGGCGGAGAGCAGGCCCGAGTGTTCTGCCACGCCCACCCCCAGCAGAGCCACCAGCACCGTGCCCAGCGGCACGAACGAGGTGAAGTTGGTAACCAGTTCCTCCACGATGCGACGTAGCCCCTCTGCGTTCATGAGCGAGATGGCGCGGATCATCCCATCGTCGGCTCGGCCCCGCGAACCCACCGGGCGGGGGTCCTCGACGGCGAGCTCCAGCCACCCTGCTATTCCACTGACGAGGATGACGCTCCCGGCGAAAATGGCGAAGAGTGTTACCGGATGCGGCAGCAGGTTACCCAGCCATTCTACGAATGACAGAAACCGGGCAAACCACCCGCTGGGAGCCTCCGGAGTGGGGCGGTCGGACGTAGGGTGCGGCGCCTCCGCAACGGACGAGGAGGAGCTCTGCTCTGCGGACATGGAGGTGGGGGGAAGAGAACGGTTGCAAAAAGAAAAATCCAATCGGCAACGTGCCCTTCGGTTCCGCCCGGCCGACGACCTAGCTTGGCTTCCTACTAGTCCAGCTCAGGTGGAGGCCCCCAGAGATAACGGTTGCCCTTGTTCGAATTCGCGAACTCGATCGTCACCCTTTCACTGTTCACCACATCACGGGTCACCTGCCCAACGACCTCGTAGACCGAGGCCGGTAGGGCCGACGTTTGATCGAGGTCGAGCGGGTCCCATGCGTACAGATTGTCGCCGTAGACATCCTCCGCGTCGATGTTGACGCCTTCGCTGCCTTCCACCTGAAAGGTCGCAGAGGCCGAGGCCGATACGGCATCATTCAGGCCGGTACGGGCATCTTCAGAGGACGGACCGGACCACGCAAACCAGTTGTCGCCGAAGAAATCCTCGCTGTTGATCTGCACTTCCTGGCTGTTCATCACCCGGAACGCCGCAGGGGTCTGGGCGACCACCGAGCCGCCGAACTCCGAAGCGTCGACCTCTTGCTCGTCGACGGTCCAGGTGAGGATGTTGTCACCGCCCTGGTCCTCGAAGTCTATGTTCACGTCGCGACTATCGACGACGTTGAAGCTCGTCGGCACGTCGAAGAGGATCGGGCCGCCGATGCGTTCGCTCGCGCCGACGGTCCAATCGAGCGTGAGGTCACCCGCGGTATCCTCGAGGTTGATCCTGATTCGCTCGCTGCGCTGCACCCGAAACGTCAGGGGCACCTCGAAACGCATCGACCCGCCGACGAACGCGGCTGCGCCCTGGTCTCCTCCGATCCACTCGAAACGGTTATCCTCGAGCACGTCCTCGACGTCGACCTCGATATCCCGACTGTCTATCACCTCGATGGTCACCGCCATGTTGATGCGGAAGGGGCCGCCTACGCCGCCGCTGATCTGGCCCACCTCGAGCGTCGCGTCGTCTCCGGAGGGCATGCCGACCGTCCAGGTGAAGGCGTTGTCGCCGAAGATGTCTTCCAGGTCCACCAGAATCCCCTGGCTGCCGGACACGCGGATGACGACGGGCATCTCCACCGTAAACTCTCCACCGATCTGGCGGACTCGCTCGTTCAGCGCCTCCAGCTGCTGCCAGGTGAAGCTGTTGTCGCCGAAGATGTCTTCGACATTCAGGGTGACATTCTCGCTCCCGCTCACCTCTATGTGAACGGGGAGCGTCACCCGGAAGTCGCCGACGCTCGCCGCGTCCCCTGCGATCTGATTGCCCGACCAGACGAGCGTCGTGTCGCTATAGAAATCGCCGGCGTCGATCGTCTCGTCGTTGCGGTCCGAGATCCGTAGGCTCACCGAATCGGCGAGTGCGTAGGCACCGGGCCCGCCGCCCATTTGGCCGGCCCGGCTCATGTTCGTGTCACATCCGCCAAAGATAAAGATGGACAAGGCGGATAGGACGAGCACCCGAATGCCACGCCAGCTCCCATCCGGAGACGGCGCAGTCCGGTCCGAACCTTGCTCCCGGCCTTCTACTCCTTCGCACAGCGGACCAGCGCCGTAATCGGACTGGGCCGCCGGCGCCTCGTGGCAGGCGCGCACCTGGTAGGTAACCTCCTGTTGCATCGGCTCCTCGCTCATCCCAGAAATCTCCTCAGCTTGCTTCCTACTGATGTGCGTGCATCGAAGGGCCGTAGTATAAATGGGCAGACCACCTGAATCTGTTCCGCGGGTGAGCTTAGCGAAGTGCTTTACGTTCTGCGTCAGCAAGTAGGCGGCCCCGCGGCCACGGAGACGTCTTGGAAAGCGTCAACAGCGGCTTTGACCAGACGCAATAGCGATCGTCTCTAAGGTATCCGTCGATCACGTGTACTCAGAGACCACCACATCGCCGGTGCGCCGAGGACCGACGTGCGGTGAACCACGCTTTCCTGTCGTTCCACAGGCATAGGCTGGTTCGCTGGCTGACGTCTGCGGCGGGCATGTCGGAGGGCCGCTCACCCGCGCCGGGCGAGGAGAGTGTGAAACGGCGTACGGAGTCACGGCTGCCCGTGCGAGGTAGACCCGTCGCGCGCAGCGTCGGCCGTTGATGCGCTTGTTATGCGCCCTACAGCGAAGTCGGGCCAAGCCCTCAGCAAGCCTGAGACATGCACAGCGCCAAAAACGAGGCAGAGCAGCGAACTCCACAGCCAGAACTCTGGGCTGCGCATTTCGATTTGTGGGTGATCAGAAACCAGAGGCAGAATCAACCCGGCAAGCCCGCGCAGCAGGTACACGCCGGTAATGAGGATCAGGCACGTCCGCAAAAATGGAAGCCTGCGAATGAGGCCGGCACCCGAAAACGCGTAGAGTCCCCACCCAATCAGAATCGTCGCGATGGCTGAGGTGATTACGGCTGGATAGCCGTGTCCTTGTTCTGCCAGCTGCGCCATTACCTCGCCTGCACCGAAGAATCGATACCAGTCAGGTCCGCCCAGAATGATGGCAAAGTGGAGCAGGCCTGCTGCGAGGCTCAGCAGTCCGGCGACCGTCAGGTGGCTATTTTTCATATGACAGCGTCTATTCGGTGGCACATAACGGCCCAAGTTATGTCGCCCGCTGGTACGGGCCGGATTGATCGGTAACACGTCTGACCGGGTTGATGGGTGACAGTTCACCAACCTGCACGGTTCTTTCAAGCACCCGAAGAGCGATGGCACCCGTCATGGTGGTCTCGAACCCACCGGCGTCGCACGTCGCCTCCCCACTGTCGCAGTCGATGGGGGCGGATGCGACGAGGGCGAGCAGGAGGGGCGTTCGTGTCATACCGGGCGTGAGTCGATCGCGGTCTCTGGATTGCTGCCCGCCCCATTCAGTTGGCAGAAGCATGCGGCGGAGATGTCGGCTTGGTCGGCTGCTGGACGAGGGGCAGGTGTGAAGCGAAGCTCTGCCGGAAAGCAGTACGATTCAAAAGCTATAGGCAATGCCCAAGGCACCACCGCCGATCAATGCGGGCGATGCATAGTGTCCGATCGCCTCCGCCCTGAGGCTCCAACCGGCCCCCAGTCGGTAACCAAGTCCAGCCTGGAGACCTCCAGCAAAGCCTTCGTTCCACACTCCGGCCGTCAGACCACCACCTCCACTCACATAGCCAAAGAGAGTCTCTGTCGTCCAGTCGCGGCGAAGCATCAAATGCATTATGAAGGCGCTGGCACCCACAGGCACGCCGAGCACGACTACGCCGGGGTTCAGTTGCTGAAAATCCGTGTAGCGCAATATGGCGCTCCAGTTGCTCTGGCCAAAGCGGTAGCCACCACTCAATTGATACAGGGCATACGAATGGTCTTCCGACGTGAGAGCCAAGCCTCTGTGTGCGGAAATCTGCCAGCCGGACCGCTCCTCCTGCGCGAGGCTCTCAGATGACAACATCAGAGGCAGAAGAGCGGAGAGTAGGATGAGGCGACTAGACATCAGCACTTAGTGGTCTGAAAGAGGAGTAGGCATAACGGAAGGCCCCTCACCCGCGCCGGGCAAAACGACCGTTGATCGTGGCAAAGTAGAGGCCGAGGCTCGGTCGAGCAAGGCGGTGAAGCCCGGCCCCGTCATGCTGCGGCGGGTAATGTGTATCCCGCGGATCAAAGTTCTATTTGCACCCCCAGACTCCGCAGGCGCTCCTCGAATGCCTCTGGCTCGTCCACGACGAGGCCGATCCGTCGCACGTCCCGCGTGATACCGTAGGGCCCGGTCGCCTCGACGGGAGCACGGAGTTCGACGACGTACCGGGGGCTGCCGACCGGCACCGTGCTGAGGTAGTCGTCGCCGGGAGCTGGTTGCCGCGTCCGACGAGCGAGAGCGACCTGATCCCACGTCGCTTCGAGGTCCCAGCGCAGGCCGTAGCGCACGCGCATCCCGGTAGCCCTGAGTTGGTGCGGTCGGCGGCGTATGGCCCGATAGTCTCCAATGAGCCAGACGACGCCGTAGAGTGAGAGCGCGGCGTGTATGAGCGCCGCCGTCTCGCTCCACATCTGCAAGAGGATGTGGACGGCGACGAGTTCGACGGCTGCAACCATGAGGATGGCGA
>JBPRGD010000182.1:0-13073 GCA_051428125.1 Candidatus Wenzhouxiangella sp. M2_3B_020 | reverse complement strand
GCGACGGTGCTGGATGCGCGATCCCCGGGAAAAACTCGAAACGCTGAATGTCCTTCAGCAGGTATCGGGCCGCTTCGGAGTTCAGCGTATCGGCCACGTCATTCTCGACGATCACCTGCATTTCCTGCTTCGGGGGAGTTCGGCGGATATCCCGCGGTGGGTCAGCGCGTTCAAGCAGAGAATCAATTTCGATCGCCGAAACGCTGGGCTGGCGTGGGCCGGCCTATGGCAGAAGCGATACTACGAGCACGTCATACGCGGCGACGCTGATTTCCGTAGGCATCTGGACTACATTCACTACAATCCGGTCAAGCACGGGTACGTGGATTCCGCGCAGGATTATCCCTGGTCCAGCTTTCGACATTGGGTCGGTAGGGGTGCATATGAGACCGATTGGGGAACGAGCGTGCTACCCGACGCCGCGGATCTCGATCTGGAATAGGCCGGACATCCCGTCGGCGACGTAGCGCCGACCTACCGGAGCGCGATCGTGGCGCCCGCTGCGCTGCCGAGGCCCACGCGGTCGTAGGTCGGGGCGCCGTCCCCGACGAAACGGTGCGGGACGATTTCGATGCCGGTATGCGGTCGGCCATCCCCCGTCGGCGACGTAGCGCCGACCTAGCGGGGCGCGATCGTGGCGCCCTGTGCGCTGCCGAGGCCCACGCTGCCGTAGGTCGGGGCGCCGTCCCCGACGAAACGGTGCGGGACGATTTCGATGCCGGCATGCGGTCGGCCATCCCCCGTCGCCGACGGGGCGCCGACCGACCGGGGGCGCGATCGTGGCGCCCTTTACGCTGCCGAGGCCCACGCGGTCGTAGGTCGGGGCGCCGTCCCCGACGAAAGGGTGCGGGACGATTTCGATGCCGGTCTGCGGCCGGCCATTCCGTCGGCGACGTAGCGCCGACCGACCGGGGGCGCGATGATGGCGCCCGCTACTCGGCCGAGGCCCACGCTGCCGTAGGTCGGGGCGCCGTCCCCGACGCTATCGTCCTGCGTTCTTCACCTCCCGCTCGAAGAACCGGTCGATGCGGCGGTAGACGTGCAGACGCTGCCCTTCGCCGGCGATGGCGTGCTTTTCGCCGGGATAGGTCATGAGTTCGAAGTCGATGGCATTCTCCTGCAGCGCCTGCATCAGCATCGTCGAGTGCGTGAACAGCACGTTGTCGTCGGCCATGCCGTGGACCAGAAGAAGCGGGTCCGACAGGTTTTCGGCGTATTCGAGCACGTTCGCCTGGCGGTACGCCTCGGTGGCCGTTCCGCCCTCGTCGCGCGGCATGCCGAGATATCGCTCGGTGTAGTGCGTGTCGTACAGCGCCCAGTCGGTCACGGGCGCGACCGCCGCGCCCGCGGCGAATACGCCGGGGTGCTGCATCAGCATCATCAGCGTCATGTAGCCCCCGTAGCTCCATCCGAACACGCCGATCCGGTCGCGGTCCACCCACGGGCGCTCCTCGAGCCACGCCACGCCGATCATCTGGTCGACGACCTCGACGGCGCCCAGGTTCCCGTAGGCCGGCGACTGGAACGCCGTGCCCTGGCCGGCGATGCCCCGGTTGTCGATCGAGAACACCACGTAGCCGGAGCGTGCCATGTACTGATCGATCAGGTGCCGGCGCCCCCAGCGATTGACGACCATGCGCGAAGTGGGGCCGCCGTAGACATGCAGAAAGACCGGGTAGCGCTTTTCGGCATCGAAGCCCGCCGGTCGGATGATCCGGTAATGCAGCGGCTGGCCGTCGGGTGCTTCCAGTATGCCGAACGCCGTCGGTCGATGGCCGGGCTCGTACGGTGCATAGGGATGGTCGGCGTCGATCCTGTTCTCGACCAGCCAGGCCAGGCGCTCCCCGTCGGCCGAATGCAGCGAAAGCTGCGGCGGCTGTTCGGTGCTCGAAAACAGGTCGAGGTAAATCTGGCCGGCGTCGTCGAAGGTCACCGCGTGCCAGCCGTCGCGGCGGGAAATGCGGTTGACCGCCTCCGGCGTCTCCGTGACCAGCGACTGGCGATAGAGGTGCCGCTCGGCGGGCGTTTCCAGACCGGCGGTGAAGTAGAGCAGGCCGAGGCTCTCGTCGACGGCGACCAGCTCCTCGACGGGCCAGTCACCGGCCGTGAGCGGGCGGACCAGCGTTCCGTCGAGGCGGTAGAGGTACAGGTGACGATGCCCGCTTCGCTCCGACGACCAGACGAACGCGTCCATGCCTTCGAGAAAATGCAGGTCGTCGTGGAGATTGATCCAGGTTTCGCTGCGCTCCTCGATCAGCGTAGCGGCGGTGCCGTCGTCGAGATCATGGCGAACGAGTTCCAGCGTCTTCTGGTCGCGCGACTGGCGCTGAAACACGAGTGCATCGCCCGAAGGCGTCCACGCGACGCGCGGGACGTAGATGTCGGGCTCGTCGCCCAGCGGGATCCACTCGGTCTCGCCGGTCTCCACGTCGACGACGCCCAGCCTGTAGCTGACGTTCGGTGTACCGGCGTACGGATAGCGCTGCTCGATGATCTCGATCCGGTCTCCCGAAACCTCGTAGCGCTCGCTGGGCTCGATCGGACTCTCGTCGACCTGGAGGAACGCGATGGCCGATCCGTCGGGCGACCACCAGTAACCGGTCGAGCGACCCATTTCCTCCTGGGCGATGAATTCGGCCATGCCGTTCTTGATCGGGCCCCCGCCGCTGTCGGTCAATGCGCGAGCCTTTCCTTCTTCCACTCCGACCACCCACAGGTCCTGGCCGCGCACGAATGCAACGCGGCCGGCGTCCGGTGAAATCTTCGGATCCAGGTCGAAGTCGCCGCCCGCGGTCAGCTGCCGGACTTGAACGGGCTCGGCAGAGAGGTCGGCAAGGTAGATGTCGCCGCCCAGCGGGAACAGCAGGTGCCGTCCGTCCGGACCCCAGCGATATTCGACGATCCCGGAAAGATCCGCGATCCGTGCCCGTTCGCGCCGTGCCTTCTCGGCGTCCGACAACTCGGCGGGCTCGGTGAGGACATCGTCAGCGGCGATCAGGCGGCGCGTCCGGTCGCTTTCGAGGTCGTACTCCCAGAGGTCGAGCACCGAGCGATCCTCGGCGCGGCCGCGCAGGAAGGTCACTCGATCACCCGCGGGAGAAAGGCGCGTCTGTCTCAGTGAAACGCCGGACAGCGCCGGCGAATCGAAGATCCGTTCCAGCGTCAGGCGTTCACCGGACTCGGCGTTCTGCGCGGCGACCGTGCCGGCAGCCAGCGCGAGAAGGAACGTCGCAAGGCATCGAAATCGATTCATCGGGGGCGCTTTGGGGGATTCATCAATCCCCTATTGTGCAAAGCCGACGAGCGCAATACAACGCCGTGCGGCCGGAGGTGTGACGCGTGCACGCCGCCCATCGCGGGGGGTGCTCGGCGGTCGAGGCCCGCGGCCTCCCCGCGCATGGTAGATTGAAGAGCTTTGATGACGGATTCGCCTGCATGGACTCTCGCACTCCCGGACGCCGTTTCAGGGATCTCGTCGCCGGCGAGCCGCCGCTGCAGGTCGTCGGCACTATCAACGCGCTGGCCGCCCGGATGGCCGAGAAGATCGGCCACAAGGCCATCTACCTGTCCGGCGGCGGCCTCGCCGCCAATTCGCTGGGCCTGCCGGATCTCGGCATCAGCACGCTGGACGATGTGCTGGTCGATGTCCGGCGGATCACCGATGCGAGCACGCTTCCGATGCTGGTCGATGCCGACACGGGCTTCGGGGGCGCCTTCAACATCCAGCGCACGGTGCGGTCGCTGCACAAGGCCGGCGCCGCCGGCGTGCATATCGAGGACCAGGTGCAGGCCAAGCGCTGCGGGCATCGCCCCGGAAAGGCTATCGTCTCGCAGGGCGAGATGGTCGACCGCATCCGGATGGCCGTGGATTCCCGGCCGGACGCCGACTTCGTGATCATGGCGCGCACCGATGCACTGGCCGTCGAAGGCGAGGAGGCCGCCATGGAGCGTGCCGTGGCCTGCGTCGAGGCCGGCGCCGACATGATCTTTCCCGAGGCGATGACCGAGCTCGAGCAATACCGCCGCTTCCGCGAGGCCGTCGGCGTGCCCATACTCGCCAACATCACCGAGTTCGGCAAGACGCCGCTGTTTTCCACGCCCGAACTGGGCGAGGCCGGCGTCGACATCGTTCTGTACTGCTGTGGCGCCTACCGGGCGATGAACAAGGGTGCCGAGACGGTCTATCGGGCCCTGCTCGAGCAGGGCCACCAGCGCGACGTGATCGACATCATGCAGACGCGCGAGGAAATGTACGACTATCTCGACTACCACGCCTACGAACGCAAACTGGACGAACTCTTCGAGGACGAATCATGAGTGAAAAGAAGACCGGAGCCGGGCTGCGCGGACAATCCGCCGGCGAAACCGCGATCTGCACCGTTGGAGCTGCCGGCAACAGCCTTCGCTATCGCGGCTATGCCGTCGACGACCTTGCCGAGAACGCCTCGTTCAACGAGGTCGCGCACCTCATCCTGAAGGGCCATCTGCCGACCCGCGAGGAGCTGTCCGCCTACACGGACCGGTTGAAGGGCATGCGTGGTCTGCCGGACGCGCTCAAGGAGGTACTGGAGCGTATCCCCTCGACGGCCCACCCGATGGACGTGCTGCGCACCGGCTGCTCGTTCCTCGGCAACGTCGAGCCCGAGAGGGACTTCGGGCGCCAGCAGGACGTGTCCGACCGACTGCTTGCGGCATTCCCGTCGATGATCACCTACTGGTACCGATTCAGCCACGACGGGGAACGGATCGACACCGAGTCCGACGAGGACGGCATCGGCGGCCATTTCCTGAAGCTGCTGCACGGCGAGTCTCCTTCGGAGCTGCACGCGCGCGTCATGGACGTCTCGCTGATCCTTTACGCCGAGCACGAGTTCAACGCATCGACCTTCACGGCGCGGGTTTGCGCTTCGACGCTGTCGGACATGTTCTCGTGCGTCACCGGCGCCATCGGCTCGCTCCGCGGACCGCTCCACGGCGGGGCCAACGAGATGGCGATGGCGATGCTGGAGCAGTACGACTCGGTCGAAGAAGCGCGCGAGGACGTGCACCGCAAGCTGGAGGCGAAGGAAAAGATCATGGGCTTCGGCCACGCGGTCTATCGCGAGAAGGATCCGCGCAACGCCATCATCCGCGAGTGGTCGCGCAAGCTCGCCGAAGACGTCGGCGACGATACGCTGTTCCCGGTCTCCGAGGAAGTCGAGCGCATCATGTCCGACGAGAAGGGGCTGTTCGCCAACGCCGACTTCTATCACGCCTCGGCCTACCACTTCATGGGCATTCCGACGGGCCTGTTCACGCCCATCTTCGTGATGTCGCGCGTCACAGGCTGGTGCGCCCACATCATGGAGCAGCGCGACAACAACAAGATCATCCGTCCGGGCGCGGACTACACCGGCCCCGATGCCAGGGACGTCCCGCCGATCGACGAGCGGTAGCCTCCGCGCAGGCCAAAGCCGGGAGCCGTCGCTCGAGGCGCCGTCCCCGGTGCATCCGGGTCGGAGAATCGGGTCCTGTGGGAGGCGCGACTTCGCGCCGACGATCGAGCCCCGGATCTCGAGCAGGATTGCCCACCTCCGCCTCCATCCGGATCTTCCGGGAATTCACCTTCGGGAACCGGAACACCGAGACCGGAAACCGATATCTTCCCTGTGGGAGGCGTCTCCGAACGCCGATGGAATCAAAAGGAATCGCGGATCGGAATTCGCTCCTACGAAAAAGGGAATGGGCCATTGGGCAGGATTCAATTCCCCGCCGGCGACTCCTCGTCGATGTCGGCCGGCCGCGCCGAGCGGGTGGCCGCGACCAGAAAGCGCAGATTGAAATTCCCGGGGATGCCGCGCGCCAGCGGCGAACCGGTCAGCCGCGCGAGGACCTTTCTGCGACCGAGCTTCCTGCGGGAATGCCAGCAGTTCAGCGCCCAGACGGCGCCGAGAGCCCGCGACAGCGCCGGCTCGGGAAAGACCGATCGCGCCCGGTTGGCCTGCTTGACCCTCCAGAGCCACGCTTCGGCCCAACCGAGGTAATCCGACGCCGTCCCCGGCCGTTCCGACGGCCGCGCCAGCGCATGGTGACGCTCCAGTTCCGCGTCGGTGGGCTCGATGTCGATCTGCCGGAGCAGCGTTCTGTAGACGGCCATCTTGCGGTCGCGCCCGAGTTCGGAGGTGCTTCCGGTAAAGCGACCGGCGTGCTCGCGCCCGCACACGAGAATTCGTGGCATGTTGGCGAGGCGGTGCCCGTTGCAGACGAGACGGGCGTGCATCTCGTAGTCCTGGCAACGGGGAAAGTCGGTGTCGTAGCCCTGATCGCGCAGCACGGCGGTGCGCGCCAATACGGTACGGTTGATGATCGGGCAGTGAAACAGCATGTGGGCGTGTACGTCGTCCGGATCCAGCGGCTGGCGACGTATACGGTCCAGCATTTCGCCTTCGCTGTCCATGAAGCTGCACCAGCTTCCGACCTGGGCGATCTCGGGCCGGTCGTCGAGAAACCGCACCTGCCGTTCCAGGCGCCGCGGATAGGCGTGGTCGTCGCTGTCGAGCAGCGCGATGTACTCCCCCCGCGCGAGCTCGAGACCGCGGTTGCGCGTGGCAGGGATCCCGAGATTGCGTTCGTTGGACACGACGCGTAGCCGTGGGTCGGAGTAGGCATCGAGGGCGGCGCGCGTGCCGTCGGTGGAACCGTCGTCGACGACCAGCAGTTCGAAGTCTTCGAAGGTCTGGTCGAGAATGCTGTTGACCGCGACGCGCACGTAGCGCTCCCGGTTGTGAACCGGGATGAAGACCGTGACTCGCGGGGTTTTCGGCATCGTTTGCATGAGGGTGCGATGAGCGTTCCAATGCTACCATCGACCGCGAACATAGCCCGATCCACCGACGACTTGCACGGGAGCAAACCGATGAACGCGCACGGAGCGGTTCCGTGAGGCACTGGCTGGGGTCGGTCTTCCAGCGAAACGCCCATTCCCTCGCGCGACGGCTGTATTTCGGGGCGCTGAGGCGATTTCGCGCCGTGTTCTCGAAGCGCCAGTCCGTCCATTTCGTCACGATCAACGGCAAGCGGTTCAAGCGCGTCGTGCTCGGCGACAGCTTCGAGGCCGCGGCGGTCGAAGACGCACTCGCCAGGGCTCCGGAGTCGGCGCGGTTCCCGCCGCTCATTCAGCGCCACGAGAACGAGCTGCTGCTGGGCTTCGTCGAGGGCCGCCGCTTCGACCCCGGCAACCAAGAGGATCTCGATCGGCTTGCCGGTTTCCTGGCCGCGCTGTATGCGTCACCGCGCATTTCCCGCCCCTCCCGCCCTCTGCGGCGGCAGCTCGAAATCGACACCGCGTTCCTGGCCGATGCCGGCATCATCGACGAGCGGCTCGCCGATTCGCTGCGATCGAAAGCTGACGACCTCCAGCTGAGCGAGCTGGAGTTCGGACTCGATTACGTCGACCCGGTGACCAAGAACTTCGTCATCTCCGAAGGCCATCTCTACGCCATAGATGTGGAGAGCCTACACGACGATGCCCCGATCGGCACCGCGATCGCGAAGGCGGGCGTCCATTGGCTGGAGCGTGAACGGCTGAATGATTTCCTCGCGGCCATCGAGCCCAGCAGCGGGGGCGCGTTCCGCGACCAGTATCCATTCGTTGAACTGTGCTTCCGCGTCGGCTGGACCAAGCGCAAGCTGCTGCAGGGCAAGCATCGCTCGATCCGGCCGGAGCTACTTCGGGAACTGGTCGACTGAGCCACGCGCAGGCCGGGCGCCTTCCTCGATGGAACCGGCCCGCACCATTAAGCCGTAGGTCGGGGCGCCGTCCCCGACGCGTCGAAATTCGAAACATCCTGTCGGCCACGTAGGGCCAACCTACTCGCCGAGAGTTTGCGGGGCGGCGGTTGGCCGGTATCCGGGAATCCGTACGTCTGCCAACGGCGGGCGTCTTTATATTGGCGTCCCTCTTGAGGAGGATGGCTGGGCTCGGCTGTCGCGGATCCGGCGAGCTCAGCCGCTGTTGCGGCCTCGGTTCGAACCCAGAGGCGGTGGCTCGGTATCGGGAAATCCGTCTGGCTTGGGAGAATGCTCAAGCGGAGATGCTGGTTGCGCGGCCGGGTTCTCTCATCCCCCCGTCGGAACCCCCATGAACAAAATGCCCGGCACGGGGCTGGCATTCCGTTCATGGCGTCCCCTAGGAGATGGCTGGGCGCCGCTGTCGCGGCCCCAGCGAGCTGGGCCGCTGCAGCGGCCTCGGTTCGAACCCAGAGGCGGTGGCGCTTCAGTATCGGGAAATCCGTCTGGCTTGGGAGATTTCCCAATGGTTGATGCTGGTCGCGTGGTCGGGTTCCAATCCCCGGCAGAACCCGATATAGAAAATGTCCGGCGCGAGGCCGGGCATTGTCTTTATGGCGTCCCCTAGGGGATGGCTGGGCTCCGCTGTCGCGGAGCCAGCGAGCTCGGCCGCGGTGCGACCTCGGTTCGAACCCAGAGGCGGTGGTTTCCTTTCGACCGAGCCGCTTACCAAGCCTTGGAGATATCCCGATCGAGGTGCGGGCATTGTGGTCGGGTTCTCATTCCCGTCGGAACGCGCAAAATAAAAAGGCCCGCACAAGGCGGGCCTCTTTATCTTGGTGTCCCCTAGGAGGATGGCTGGGCTCCGCTGCCGCGGAGCCAGCGAGCTCGGCCGCGGTTCGAACCCAGAGGCGGTGATTTCCTTTTGACAGAGCCGCTTACCGGGCCCCGGAGATGTCCCGCTTGAGGCGCAGGCATTGTGGTCGGGTTCTCATCCCGGTCGGCACCCCTCAAACAAAATGCCCGGCACAAGGCCGGGCATTCCGTTTATGGCGTCCCCTAGGGGATTCGAACCCCTGTCGCCGCCGTGAAAGGGCGGTGTCCTAGGCCTCTAGACGAAGGGGACGTAAAGCGTTGACTGGCAAGTCGGCCCAGGAATTTTTTGGTGCTGCTCGAAACCTTGGTGGAGCCAGGCGGGATCGAACCGCCGACCTCTACAATGCCATTGTAGCGCTCTCCCAGCTGAGCTATGGCCCCGAGGACAAGCGCGACATGATAGGGCAGAAACGGCGCTCTGTCAATTACAATGAACGGAATTTTTCGCCGGCCACGGCCCGAATCCAATGCCCCGCTCCTCCCATTTCCCGGAAACAGGGTCGCGACCGACGGCCTGGGTCTTTGCCGCGCCGGGTGCCGGGGACAACAGGCAGCTCGAGACCCTGATCGAACTCATCGATGCCGACGCCCGCTGGATCGGGCCGGTCGATCCGGTCCGCACGGTGTTGGCCGAGCGGATCCTCGATGCCGGCGGGCGCCGGATTCCGGGGAGCAAGCGCATGCAATTCGCGCCACCCTGGCCGGACCTGGTGCTGATCGCGGGAGGGCGGAGCGCGATCGACGCTCGGCGGGTCAGGCGGGCATCGGGCGGTCGCTCGAAGATCGTCAGCCTCGGGCGGCCATGGGCGCCCCTGCGGTGGTTCGACCTGGTGCTCACGACCCCGCAGTACCGCCTGCCGGAGACGCCGAACCTGGTCACGCTGGATTTGCCGCTGAATCGGCCGCCTGGAGTGGACGGAGCCGATCTGGATCGATGGCGCAGTGAATTCGATGCGCTGCCGCGACCCTGGATGGGCGTGCTGCTGGGCGGTGATTCGGGCAGCTACCGTTTTACCGGGGCGGATGCCGGACGGTTGGGTGATTCGCTGAATCGCGTGTTGGGCGATGCCGGGGGCAGCGCAATCGTGGTATCCAGTCCTCGAACGCCGGAATCGATTCCGGCCAGGCTCGAGGCGCGCCTGAACGTGCCGGCGCGAGTGTGCCCGTTCGGTTCGGCGGAGAACCCTTATGCCGCGATGTTCGAACTGGCCGATGCGCTGCTGGTCACGTCCGACAGCGCATCGATGCTGGCCGAAGCCTGCCTCAGCGGCAAGCAGGTCGCGACGTTCGCGTTGCACGAGCGGCCCAGCGCGTGGATCAACCGGCGTCTCCGGGCCGCTACGTCATTTCTCCAGCCCGTGCTCAGACGTCTGAGCCGCAGGGGCCTATGGATCCCGGCACGAGATCTCGACGCGCTTGAGGCACGGCTCAGAGCGATGGGCCGGACGAAATCGCTCGATCGGTTGGAATTCGACGGCGCCGTATCGACGATTGATGCGGAAACGGTATTCGGGCCCGCCCGCGAGCGAATCTTGGCGCTCGTTGGCCGGTGATTCACGATTGGCCCGCAATCGATAAGGATTCCGATATCAGCTGAGCTCACCCGTCATCTGCCCGGGGGCTCCGGGGCCGCGGGGCATACACGGAAACGGCCCGGAAAACCGGGCCGCTCCGATCCATGACGACGTCGGTGTCAGGGGGTAAAGCCCCAGATCGCGATGCCGCCGAACTGATCGCCGAGATTCAACGGCTGCGAGCACGACGTATGGAAGGAGATCCGTTGCAGAAGATCTCCGGTGGCGTTATCGAGAATTTCGATGTAGGTTCTTGGCGGGATCAGTTTCTTCCTGCCTTTGGTGCCCGAAAACGAGAACGTCTCGCCCAGGACGACTTCCTCGTCGAACAGGATCGCTTGCTTGTTCTCCCGGCCGTAGTGATGATCGTAGACCCTGATCTTCACGACCTCCGGCAGCGGCGCGCCTCCGGTAAAGGTCTCGATCTCGACCTCGCTCGGATCCTGCGAATAGGAATCACCGTCGCTATCGGGTCCGTTATAGAAAAGCTCGAGTTCGGCCGGCTTCGTGCCGCAGACGGCCCTGGCCTCTTCGCAGTTCTGAAGCTCTTTGTTGATGCCCTGTACGCTGACGTTGTCGAGCAGCATTCCGTAGGTAGTGTCTTGTCCGAAAGAGTCGAAGGCAAGCGGCGTGAACGGGTCGTCATCGGTGATGAAGTTATAGGATTCCTGAGTCCACTGATTCGCCAATGCGGTATGACTGATCAATTCCTCATCGTCAATGAGAACCCGGATGTCGCTGTCGGTCTGCGTCGCGGTCCGCGGTTTCCATTCGTAGGTCAGCGTGTACGGACTCCGCTCACAGGTCGGAAGTGCCTGCGAGATCACGACGTTGTGATTGAGGTTGCGGTCGAAGACTCCACCAGCGCCTATTCGATGGTGGGAGTCGAGTTCCGCTTTCTGATTGCCCTTGGCAGCGAGAATTCCGCCGACGCTGCCCGCCTGGATTTCCAGGCGACCGGGTACCGGAGTTGAGCCAGGCAGCATGGTGTCTTGCCACAATACTGTCCATCCCTCGACAAGCATTCCGCCGTGGCAGGGCTCGATGCCGAACGAGGTGCAGTGGAATTCATCGACGTTTTCGCCGAAGAACGTCGACCAGCCGTCCGGCTCTTCGCCGGCGATGATTCCATCGCCCTTGACCAGAGCCGGGGGCAGTAGACTGAGATTCGGCTGCTCGAAGTCGCCGTTGACCACCAGTTCGTCGGCGGCGGCGGACAACGGCAGTGCCGCGAGGATGGCCGAAACCAGCAATCCGGAAAGGCCGGAGGCGCGCAGGTTTGCGGTGAATCGTGTTGATGTATTCATGAAGGTGTCCCTGATATCGATTGCGTTGGGAAACGACGCCGGCTCGGCCTGCGCGGAATTCTGTGCACGAAGCGTTTCGGGTAGGCGGCGGGAAGGGGCGCGATGCGGGATCCGGGCTGTGAGCACCGAACCGGACCGACCGGAGCGTTGTCGACGGGCCCAGCGAGGCCGATCGTGACCGGCTTTGGTTCCGCTTGGATTTTGCATTGCCAGCCCCCTTGATCTCTCGGTTAGTCCTTAAAAAGGTGATTTAAATCACAATAACGATTTGTAAACGCTATCCAGTTCCGAGTGAAATGTCAAGGCCTTTTGAAGCGGAAAGAGATCGAAGTCAAGTGTCGAAGGCTTCTTCTCGGAAAAAAGCACGCTTTTTCAATATCTACCAGAGCGTTCTTCGGAAAACTTATGAGACTGCAAGGCAACGAGCCGTAGCTCTTGCATTTCGTGTATCGACTGCGAAAATCCCGATCAGGTACCGGTGCCGACCCTTTTCGATGGCCGCTGGGCGCTCGGGGGCGAACGAGATTCGTAGCCTCGATCAGGCGACTGTTCGCAACCCGCCCCCGGCGCTATCCGACGTCGACAACGACTTCGCCGGCACCGGTTCGGGAGGAAAAGGGGTGGGACTGCGAAATCGATCGCCTGGCACTTCGAGGCTCTCGCGATCACGTTCGTGCATCCCATCGGCCTGGACCGGCCTGATTCCGGAGCGATCCGGCGGACCACGATTTCTTTCCGATGGTGCGGGACCGTCGTTCCGTAGGTCGCTGTGGGATCTGCGCGATGGTGATCCGGAGCGCGTCTGTTCACCGCCCGCGCTCCCGGCGTGTCTCAGGGAGTAGACGAGGCCGACTTCGGCCGAGATATGGCAGAATGGATGATTGGCGTCAGGAAGCGAAGATCGATGTCCGGCAAGACTGCTTTGTTGACCGGGGTGACCGGCCAGGACGGGGCCTATCTCTCCGAATTGCTGCTGTCGAAAGGCTACGAAGTGCACGGCATCAAGCGACGCGCCAGCCAGTTTAATACAGACCGGGTAGATCATTTGTACCACGACCCGCATTTTAAGGGCTTGCCCTTTTATCTGCATTACGGGGATATGAGCGATTCCACGAATCTGATCCGGCTGGTGCAGGAAACGCAGCCCGACGAGGTGTATAACTTGGCGGCCCAAAGCCACGTGCAGGTTTCTTTCGAGAGTCCGGAATACACCGCCGACGTGGATGCGTTGGGCGTGTTACGCTTGTTGGAAGCCATTCGTATTTTAGGTCTGGAAAAGAAAACGCGTTTCTACCAGGCTTCGACTTCTGAACTCTACGGCAAAGTACAGGAGATGCCCCAGAACGAAGATACGCCTTTTTACCCGCGCTCTCCCTACGCGGCCGCCAAGCTCTATGCCTACTGGATATGCAAAAACTACCGCGAAGCCTACGACATTTACGCGGTGAACGGCATCCTGTTTAACCATGAATCGCCGCGCCGGGGCGAAACTTTTGTGACACGAAAAATTACTCGCGCGGCGGTACGTATTGCTGCAGGACAACAAAAG
>JBPRGD010000181.1:0-16762 GCA_051428125.1 Candidatus Wenzhouxiangella sp. M2_3B_020 | reverse complement strand
CGTTCGCGACCGGCGCGTCGCGCAACAACGCCCTGGTCGCCGTAAGCACCGGCCTGCTGCGCACCATGGGCGAGGGCGAGGTGGAAGCGGTTCTCGCTCACGAGGTCAGCCATATCGCCAACGGCGACATGATCACGATGACGTTGCTGCAGGGAGTCCTGAACACGTTCGTGCTGCTGTTGTCGCGAATCCTCGGGCAGATCATCGACCGTGCCGTGTTCCGAAGCGAGCGTGGCTACGGCCCCGGCTATTTTCTCGTCGTGATCGTGCTGCAGATCGTGCTCGGCATTCTCGCCAGCATCGTCGTGATGGCGTTCTCGCGCTGGCGCGAGTTCCGCGCCGACGCCGGCGGAGCCCGCCTTGCCGGACGGGAACGCATGATCGCGGCGCTGGAGCGTCTTCGCACGAGCCGACAGCCCGGCCAGCTGCCCGAGGCGGTCGAGGCATTCGGCATCCGCGGCCGGACGGCGGGCGAGCGTTTCAAGCGCTTGTTCATGAGCCATCCGCCGCTGGAGGAACGCATCGCTGCGCTGCGGGGGGAGTCTCGCTAGGCGGTTCGGCGCTGGAACCGTCAGTCGGTTTCGTCGCGGACGAAGTCGTCTTGCACCAGCGTGATGCCGAATTGCCAAAGCGCGGCCAGATCGGTGGTGTTTTCCACCTGCGGCGCGATGATCTCGACCTCGTTTTCGGATGCCTGGGCGCTGAGGTTCTCCAGGGCGGCGCGTTGGGCCTCGTCGTTGCGCAGGGCCCCGGAGATGTCGCCGCCCAGCTTGATGTAGTTGACGTTGACGTTCTTGAGGAACAGATCGACCTTTGACTGCGGGTCGACGTTGAGCAGCGCGAAGCGGACACCGCGCGCGCCGAGCCGGCTGATGAGTCGCTGCAGTTCGCGAAGCATCTCGCGCACGTCGGCCTCCTGGAATCCCAGGATCAGCCGACGACCGTCCAGCGTCTCGTCGTCGACCAGCTGCTGCATCTCGGTCGGAAACTCGTCGTCGGTCAGGCTCTGTGCGCTCAGCGGCACCAGCATGTCGTCGTCGGTTTCAGGGTGGTTGCCGACCCAGCGCACGAGGCCGCTGATGAGGTCGCGGTCCAGGTCCACGGCCAGGCCCGCCGCGGCGGCTGCCGGCCGGAACGTCGACGGCATGATGATCTCGTCGCTGCCTTCGACGCGGAGGCGCGACTCGAACTCGTTGATCAGGAAGTCGTCGTCCTCCATGCTGGTGATCGGCAGCTGCACGAGCCGGAATTCGTCGTTGTTGAGCGCGTGCCGCAGGCGGTCCGCCCATTCCTGCGTGTCTCCCGAGTCGGTGGACGCGGTGCTCGGTCGGTAACGCACGTAGCTGTTGCCGCCGGTTCGCTGCGCCTCGCGAAGCGCGCTCTCGGACTGGGCCAGCAGCTCGTCGGCGCTGAACCGATGGCTGCCGCCCAGCGCCAGGCCGACACTGGCGGTCACCGACGGCGATTTGTCCCGGATCTCGAGAATCCGGCCGGAGAAGTTCTCGACGATCCGAGTGGCCAGCTGCTCGGCTTCCGAGCGTTCCGTGAACCAGGTGCGCGCGGCCAGCACGTAGTCCGAAAGCCTTGCCGGGATCATGTCGTCGTCGACCACCTCGCAGAAAATCTCGGCGGTCTGGCTGACCAGCAGGTCCGTCGCCGCCGCCCCGACCCGCTGCTGAAGGTCGGCCTGGTCGTCGAGTGCGATCTGCAGCACGGCCATGTACCGGCCCTCGGGCGGCTGCTCGAGCTCGTCGTGAAGGCGCCGGATGAACGCCTGGCGGTTGAACAGTCCGGTCAGGATGTCGTGCGATCTGAGCTTTTCGAGTTCTTCCTTGAGTTCCTCGCTTTCGCCGGCTTCTACGCGCTCGCGGATCATGATCTGGGTACAGGCCTCGCCCTCGTATCGCGCCGGCGAGAATTCCACGCTTGCGTTGAACTCCTTGCCGTCGGCGCGATGCGCCCGGACTTCCAGCGCCTCCTCGGGCAATTCGCCGCGCGAAAGCGAGCGCAGCAACTGCCTGAGGTCCGTGCCGCCGTCGACCGAAGACAGCAGATCGAGGATGGAATACCCCTCCATGGCCTCGAAATCCGGATAGCCGAACAATTCGAGATAGCTGGGATTGGCGTAGACGTGAAGCCCTTCGTGCAGGTAGGCGATCGCCTCGCGCGATGATTCCAGCAGCAGGTTGTATCGCTCGTGGATGTCGCTGGACTGCGCCAGCGCCTCGGACTGTTCGCGCTGCTTGCGAATCATCTCGATGCGCTCGTTGAGCACGCGCGTGACGCCCCTCGGATCGTCGATTCGAGCACAGCCGTTGACTCCGAAGGTGGCCGCGGATTCCGCCGAGGCGGGATCGGGATCGACCAGGGCGAGCAGGGCGATCGGCGGATCGCTGGCGCGAACCAGGCGGGCCAGCGGTTCGAGCAGCGGCCGGCTGCCTTCGTGAACATGGATCACGGCGGTGTCCATGCGTTCGGCATCGACGACGCGCGAAAGTGCGTTGGCGGTATCGGCAAAATGGAACCGCAGCCGCGGGTCGTCCAGCATCGTCTCGATCTCGCGCACGGTCGACGGATCGTCATCGACCGCCAGGATGTTCAGCGGCTCTGCGGAAACGGTCATCGAAACTCCTCGTACTGTGCCAGACCCCCCGTCGATGCGCATATGGTACGTGCTTGCAGCCGGTGATGACAGGGAGTCGCCGGGGCCGGTGGTCGAACGTGGTCCGACCGGGCTTCAGAACACCGGCAGCTTGTACGGTTCGCCGGCACGCTCGCGCACCAGGCGCGGTACGAGGTAACCGGGAAGCTTCCGTCGCAACTCGTCGACGAGCAGCGTGGCCCTTCGCGCATCGACTTCGAAGTGCGCACTGCCGGCGACGCGGTCGAGCAGGTGCAGGTAGTAGGGGATCACTCCGCACGAAAACGAGGTTTCCATGAGATCGACGAGCGCCTCCGGCGAGTCGTTGACGCCGGCGAGCAGTACGGCCTGGTTGAACACCGCGACCGCTTTCCCGCGCAGCCGGTCCATGGCCGCAAACACGTCTGCGCCGAATTCGCGGGCGTGGTTGGCGTGCACGACGACGACCACGGGGCGGTCGACGCCGGCCAGCCATCGCGCGAACCCTTCGTCGATCCGCGCCGGCAACACGACCGGAACCCGGGAGTGGATCCGGATCCTCCTGACATGGTCGATGCCGCAGATCGCATCGGTCAGCCCGCCGAGACGTCGGTCGTTGAGCATCAGCGGATCGCCGCCGGAGAGAATCACCTCGGTGATGTCGGGATCCGATGCGATGTAGTCGAGCGCGGCCCGCAGACGACCGACGTGCAGCCCGTCTTCGGCGTAGTCGAATTCGCGGCGGAAACAGTAGCGGCAATGAATGGGGCAGGCGCCGTGGACGACCAGCAGCGCGCGACCGTGATACTTGTGCAGGACGCCTTCGACGGGGCGGCTGGCCGCATCGCCGACAGGGTCCGACCCGAAGCCCGGCGGGCTTCGCTCTTCTAGTGCGGCGGGCAGGACCTGGCGAAGCAGCGGATCCTCGGGATCCCCGGGGCGCATGCGGTCGGCGAACGCACGGGTGACGAGAAAAGGGAACGCCTCGCCGACGCCGAGACCGACGTCTTCGGGGTCGAGGTCCAGATCTGCGAGCAGCGCTGCCGGGTCGCGCCATGCTTCCCGCATCTGCTGCTGCCACGCGGCCGGACCCTGAGTCTTCGCGCCGGCGGTTATCATAACGGGCTCGATTGCGTTTCCGGCCATCGGCCCTCGTCCGTGTCGCTGGAAACGCGCCATTCTATGCTGCCGCAGCGGAGGATTGCCGAACACCATGGCCAACTACAGCGCGAACGATCTCAAGAACGGTCTCAAGGTGCTGCTCGACGGCGAGCCGCACACGATCGTCGACACCGAATTCGTAAAGCCCGGCAAGGGTCAGGCGTTCACCCGCATCCGGGTCCGCAATCTTCACACCGGGCGGGTCGTGGAAAAGACCTTCAAGTCCAACGAAACGGTCGAAAGCGCCGACGTCTTCGAAAAGGAAGTGCAGTACCTCTACAGCGACGGGGAGTTCTGGCACTTCATGGATCCCGACTCGTTCGAACAGCTCGCGGCCGACGCCGGTGCCGTCGGCGACGCGGCCAAGTGGCTGAAGGAGGAGGATCGCTGCCAGGTCACGCTGTTCAACGGCAGCCCGATCAGCGTGCAGCCGCCGAACTTCGTCGAGCTCAAGGTCGTCAGGACCGATCCGGGCGTTCGCGGCGATACCTCCGGCGGGGGCGGCAAGCCGGCCGAGCTCGAGACCGGCGCGACGGTGCGGGTGCCGCTGTTCATCAACGAGGGTGAAGTGCTGCGCATCGACACGCGATCCGGCGAATACGTTTCCCGGGTCAAGGAATGACCGAACCGGCAGTACGCGCCCTGGTGCCACGGTGGGTGGTGCCGGTGGTCCCCGAAGGTCGGGTGCTCGACGATCATGCCGTCGTGGTCCGCGGCGATCGGATCGAAGCGGTGCTGCCGGAGGAGGATCTCGAAAGCCGCTTCCCCGGCATCGAGCGCATCGATCTTCCCGGGCGGGTATTGATTCCGGGCCTGGTCAACATGCACACCCACTCGGCGATGGCGCTGCTGCGGGGACTGGCCGACGACCTGCCGCTGATGCGCTGGCTGCACGAGAACATCTGGCCGGCCGAAAAGATCATCATGGGATCGGATTACGTACGGGCCGGCAGCCGGCTCGCGCTGGCCGAAATGCTGCGCGCCGGGACCACGTGCTTCAACGACAACTACTTCTTTCCCGACGTGACCGCCGAGGTCGCGCTGGGCGTCGGGATGCGCGCGGTCATCGGAATGCCGATCATCGGTTTTCCCACGCCCTGGGCCGAGACGGAAGACGAATATTTCCGGCGCGGCCTGGAGGTCCAACGGCGTTTCTTCGGCGAAGCGCTGATCGAAGTCGCGTTCGCGCCGCACGCCCCGTATTCGGTCGGGGACGAGGCGTTCCGACGCATCGCGACGCTGGCCGAGGAACTCGACGTGCCCGTTCACCTGCACCTGCTGGAAGCGCCGGGCGAAGTCGAGGCCAGCCGCGAGGAGCACGGCCTGCATCCGCTGGACCGCCTGGAGTCGCTGGGGCTGCTCGGGCCGCGGCTGCTCGCCGTGCACATGACGCAGCTGAGCCCGGGCGATCTTCCGAGGCTGGCGCGGGCCGGCGTTCACGTCGTTCACTGTCCAGACTCGAACATGAAGCTCGGCAGCGGGATCTGCCCGGTCGCCGGGCTCGTGGCCGCGGGGGTCAACGTCTGCATCGGCACCGACGGCGCGGCGAGCAACAACGATCTGAGCCTGATCGCAGAGATGCGCCAGACCGCGTTGCTGGCCAAGGTGTCCAGCGGCGACGCGGCAGCCGTGCCCGCCCCGAAAGCCCTGTCCATGGCGACCATTCACGGCGCGCGTGCGCTTGGCATGGATGATCGCATCGGGAGCATCGAGCCGGGCAAGCAGGCCGACCTCGCCGCGATCCGGCTCGACCGGATCGAAACGCAGCCGGTCTACGACGTGATTTCCCAGGTCGTATACGCCGTGCCCGATAGCCAGGTCACCGATGTCTGGGTTGCCGGGAACCGGTTGCTCGAGGACCGGGAACTGCGAACCATGGACGAGGATCGGATTCTCGACAGCTGCCGGGAATGGCGATCCCGGATCGCATCGGCCATAGAAACCGCGTGAGACCGTGAACGAAACCACCGAAAAGGCACTGAACCTCGATCCCTCCGAAGCCGAATCGTTCGATCGGCTCGCATCCCGATGGTGGGATCCACAGGGTGACTTTCGCCCGCTGCACGACATGAACGGCCCGCGCGTGGACTGGATTCTCTCGCAGGTCGACGTGGACGGAGCGCGCCTGGCCGACATCGGCTGTGGCGGAGGTCTGCTCAGCGAAGCGATGGCCCGTGCCGGCGCCAGCGTGACCGGCATCGACATGGCGAAGAAGCCGTTGACCGTCGCGCAGCTGCATCGCATGGAATCCGGGCTGGAGATCGACTATCGCCAGCTTACCGCCGAGCGGCTTGCCGAAGACGAGCCCGAAGCGTTCGATATCGTCTGCTGCCTGGAAATGCTCGAACACGTGCCCGATCCGGCCAGCGTCGTGGCCGCGTGCATGGCCATGACCCGACCGGGCGGCGCCCTGTTCTTCTCGACGATCAATCGCTCGCCGCTGGCCTGGGCCACGGCGATCGTCGGCGCCGAATACGTCCTGAACCTGCTGCCGCGCGGCACGCATCGCTACGACCGGCTGATTCGCCCGTCGGAACTGTCCGATTGCGTCCGGGCCGGCGGAGGGCGCGTGACCCGGGTCGACGGGGTCCGCTACAACCCGTTTTCCAGGACCGTTTCGATCGGCGGCGCACCGCGCGTGAACTACATGCTGGCCGCGCGCAAGCGATCGGACGACTCGTGAGCCGTGCCGCTTCACCCGCTGCGGTGCTGTTCGATCTCGACGGCACGCTGGCCGATACCGCGCCCGACCTGATCGGGGCGCTGGAAAGGCTGCGCGTCCGTCTCGGATTGCCGGTCATCGATACCTCCCCGCTTCGAAACGTCGCAAGCCGGGGTGCCGTCGCGATTCTCGAGCGCGGTCTGCCCGAACTGGACGAGCAGGCGCGCGAGGCAGTGCGCGGAAGATACCTCGACGACTACCGCGGGCGCTGCTGGGAAGCCAGCAGGCCGTTCGAAGGCATCCCCGAACTGCTCGACTCGCTGGAAGCGGCGGGCATTCCGTGGGGAATCGTCACGAACAAGCTGGAAGGCCTGGCGCGCCCCGTCGTCGAAGGTGCCGGCTGGACATCGCGAGTCGGCTGCCTGGTCGGCGGCGACACCGCAGCCCGCCCCAAACCGGCCGCGGACCCCGTACTGGCCGCGTGCCGGGCGCTCGGCGTGGATCCGGCCGGTTCGGTGTTCGTCGGCGACGACGAGCGGGACGTGCTGGCCGGCCGTGCCGCCGGTACCGCAACGGTGGCGGCGTCATGGGGCTACATCCCCGAGGGTGTGCAGGTCGCCGAATGGGGAGCCGACGCGATCGTGGAGACGCCCGCCGAGATATCCGGGCGTTTCGGCCTGAATTCCGCCCGGGCCGCGGTATGAATCGCGATCATCTGCAGCGCCTGCTCCTCGAGCGGGCCAATGTCCGATGCGTCGTCGTCCACATCGACGAGACCTACGACGAGGTGCTGCGGCGCGGACGCTATCCTGACCTGCTCGCACGCACGCTGGGCGAAGCGCTGGTGGTATCGGCGCTTTGTTCCAGCGGCGTGAAGTTCGAAGGGCGGGTCAGCCTGCAGATGCGCGCCAGCGGACCGCTGAAGCTGCTGATGGCCGACTGCACCGATACGGGCGGAATCCGTGGCCTGGCGCGCTACGACGCGGAGTCCATGCTGGCGGTGCGCCGGTTTTCGGAACTCGCCGAAGGCGGCGTGCTGACGATGACCGTGGAGCCGTCCGGGAAGGGGCGTATGTGGCAGGGCGTCGTGCCGGTCGAGGGCGTCAGCCTCGCCGACGCGATCGCCGGTTACTTCGACCAGTCCGAACAGTTGCCGACGCGCGTGCGCCTGGCCGTGGCGGAGGGTCGCGCCGCCGGCATGCTTGTGCAGCGCATGCCCGGGTCGGCCGACGACGAGGACGGCTGGAACCGGGCCTGCCGGCTGATCGAGACCGTGAAGGATGCCGAGCTGCTGGAAACCGACTCCGAGACGCTGCTGCATCGGCTGTTCCACGAAGAAACCCGGCGCCTGTTTCCCGCCCGGCCGCTGGAGTTCCATTGCCCGTGCAGCCGCGAACGGGTCGCGCGCGTACTGCGCGGCCTGGGATCGGATGAACTCGATGCCATCGTCGAAACCGAGGGACGGGTCGACGTGAGCTGCGAATTCTGCAACCAGCAGTACCGTTTCGACCGTCTCGACGTCCAGCGCCTGCTCCACAGCGACCTGCCCGAGGACGGCGATGGAAGCGAAACCGTCCACTGACGATCCGGTTCGCTGGTGCCGCGAGCGGCTGCTCGTGCCCGGCCATCCGCTGTCGCTGACGATTCCCTACGCCGAACCCGAGCGCCGCGACGAACTGGTCGCGCTCAACACGCTGGTCGGCGAGATCGCCGCCGTGGCGGGCGAGGTCGCGGATCCGGACATCGCGCGCCGCAAGCTGGACTGGTGGCGGGAAGCCCTTTCCGAAGGGCTGCCGCATCCTGCGGTGCGGGCCTGGCTGACGAGCGGTGCCGGTGCGCGGGTGGGGCCGGACGATTTCGATGCGCTTTTCGCCGCGGTGGCCGCCGAGATCGATCCGCCGCGCTTCGAGCGCGTGGAGTCCTTCGAGCGTCACTGCCGGAACGTGGCCGGCGCGGCGGCGCTGCTGGAAACGCGCCTGATCGAATCGGGCCAATTGCCGGCCGGGGAACCGGTGCGGCAGCTGGAAGTGGCCGCGGGCGCCGGGTACCGGGCCCGGATCGCGCGCGACGTCGTGCTCGACGCGCGCCAGCAGCGCTGGCTGATTCCGCTGGAGGTGCAGGCGGAGTTCCAGGTGACGCGGCAGGACGTCGCCACCGGCACGCACTCACGGAAGCTCGATGCACTGGTGCGGCACCTGGCCGGCGGCGCCGTGCTGGACATCGATCGTGCGCTCGATGCGTTGCCGGCCCGGTTCGCGTGGCGGCACCGACATCTACTGCTTCGGCTGCACCTCGATCGACGGATCGGCGTGCGGCTGGTTCGACGGCCGTCACGGGTGACGCGGGAACGGATCGCGGTCGGCGGACCCGTCGACGCGCTATCGACCTGGCGACTGGCGCGGCGGCTGAGGAGGCGGGCATCCCGTCGAGCGGCGTCGGACTGAGCCGCCGCTAGCGCCCGGCACCGCTGCTGCTGGAGAAAGGGGGCGATTCCCAACCTCGTAGGAGCGACGTCCACGTCGCGATCCGGAGATCCCGCCTACAGCTCCTCGAGCGCGCGATCGAGTCGGTCGAGGCTGCGCGCCAGGCTGTTGCCCAGCGGAGCCAGGTAGGCCGGTTCGCGCCGAAGACTGGCGAACAGCGTGCGATCGTCGCCCAGCGCCTCGTGATCCGGTCCCATGTCGAAGGGTGCGAGGAACTTCTCGAGATCGTCGGCCCGCTCCCTGAGTTCCGCGCGCGTCTTCTGGTAGGCGTGCTCGGCGAGTTCGCTGCGGCTGGAATAACTGAACATGTTGGTAAAGAACATGCGCTCGTCGTCGCGATTCGGCTCGACCAGAAGAATCGACGACTCCGGGTACTCGGTCGCGTACTTGCCGATGCCGATCTGCATGCGCGACTGGATCAGCGCGCGGAACGTCTGCGACAGCACCAGCGGAAGACCGCCCTGTACCATCCGGCTCTCGGTCATGTGCGGATGTGCATCGGGTGCAAGGGCGGCGTCGTAGGGTACCAGCGGGTTGACGCCGATGAGGAGATCGACGCCTTCCTTCAGCGCCACCGACGCGTGCAGCGTCCGGCGCAGCGCGCCGTCGACGTAGTAGCGGTCGTTGATTCGCACCGGTGGATACAGGCCCGGCAGGGCGGCCGAAGCCTGGACCGCGCGCGAGATGGGCACGTCATCCAGGCCGGCTTCGCCGAAACGGACGGCCGCGCCGGTGTCGAGATCCATCGCCACGACACGGAGCGAAGTCTCGAGTTCACGAAAATCGTTGGTTCGTCCCGGCCGGTCCAGGACCCGGCTGACGAAGTCGTCGATGGTCTCGTTGTCGAAGATGCCCGTGGGCAGCACCCGGCTCAGGCCGCCGATCGATTCGAGGTGCCCGAGCCTGGAAGGATGCCGGACCGCCTCGGAAGCGAGCGCGTACAGGGCCGACGGAACGTTGCGTACGCGCGATCCGAATTCCTTCAGCGCCGGGCGGAGGAACGATTCCGGTTCGAACGTGAATTCCGCGCCGGGCGCGCCCATGAAGATCCGGCACATCTGGCTGGTCGTGACCTGGTTGGCGAGGCTGGTCGCCAGGAACGCACCGGCGCTGACGCCGACATAGTTGTCGAGCTGGTGCAGTCGCAGCCCGTCGATTCCTTCGTTGAGAGCCTGCAGGGCGCCCAGCTCGTAGATCGCGCCCAGCGGCCCGCCGCCGGCGATGGCCAGCCCGATCTTCGGAACCGGCCGGTCACTGCGGTAGCGCGAGGCGGGATTGAGCGTGAGCATGTAGCAGACTCCTGATGATTCGACGAACGCTTCATTGTAACGCTCGGCGGCAGGCGGCCGACGCGTAGACGGCTTGACCGGAGTCACGTCCCGCCGGCGCGCGCCCGGTTACGATTGAAACCACACCGCATACGGTCCCGGAAATGTTGAACACGGGCGAACAGGCTCCGGATTTCGAGCTCGAAGACGACAAGGGGCGGACTTTTCGGCTGTCCGAACGCGAGGGCGAGTGGACATTGCTGGTCTTCTACCCCGGCGACGACACGCCGGTGTGCAGGCGGCAACTTTGCGAATACCGCGACGGCATCGAGGAATTCGAGGATCTCGGCGTCGACGTCGTCGGCATCAGCGCCGACGATGCAGAATCGCACCGGCGTTTCAAGCAAAAGCGCGACCTGCCGTTTCCGCTGCTGTCGGATCCAGAACTCGAAGTCGCCGAGCGCTATGGCTGCCGCGGCGCGCTGGGCATGAAGAGGGGTGTCTTTCTCGTCGATCCCGACGGCGTCTGCCGTTACGCCCACGTCGAGTCGCTGGCGCTGTTCCGGCGCGGTCGCGAGGAGCTCCTCGAAGTCATCCGCTCGGTGCAGTGAAACCGATGACGGGGCAGGAACGAAGCGGAAAGCGCCATCTCGCCGATCACGTCTCGGAAAGCCTTTCGCTGCTCGAGCGGCTGGATCGCGAATCGGACCGGTTTTTGCGCCTCGACGAGCTGCAACACTGGCAGCGCTGCCGTTTGCGGGAGACCTATGCCGATCTGAAGCGCCAGCCGCGCTTCGAATCGGCCTGCGTGTTCTTTCTCGAAGAGCTTTACGGCGGCAAGGACATGCGTGAGCGCGATCGGCAGCTCGAACGGGCACTGCCGATCATGCAGCGCATGATGCCGAACCGGCTTCTGGTCGCGGTCGGGGATGCGATGCGGCTTCAGTGGATGAGCATGGACCTGGACGCCCGGCTGTCGCAGCGTCTCGACGGCAAGCTCGATCAGCCCGAGTACGCGAGGGCCTATCGCCGGCTGGCCGCGTGGGAAGAGCGTGAGGAACAGATCGAACTGATCCGCGAACTCGGGCGGTTGCTTCAGCGCATGGTGCGCAAGCCGATGATCGGCCGGCTTGTCAGGCTCATGCACGGCCCGGCCGTCGCGGCGGGCTTCGGCAGGCTGCAGGAGTTCCTCTCCGACGGTCTGGACGCGTTCGCGACGATGGGCGACGATGCCGAGATTTTCATCGACACGATCTTCGAGCGCGAATCGATCGCTCTGAAACGAATGCGCGAGGGCTCCGATTGGCCATTCGAAGAGTGGATCGGCGAGGGCCCGACGACCGGTGAGCGCCGAGGCTGATCCGGTCGGAATTCGCCGGAACTTCGCGAAGATCCGGTAGCTGGTCTATTCTCTCCGCCCGATCAAGCATGGTTCCGGACTCTTGACGCCCATTCCACGCACCGCCGGCCTGCCCCCGGCAGGACGCTTCGCGCTGCTCGCCGCGCTGTTTTCCAGCGTCGGGCAGACCTTCTTCATCGGCCTGTTCGGTTCGGATCTTCGCGCGGAATTCGGGCTGTCCGACGCAGCGTTCGGAGCCCTCTACAGCAGTGCCACGCTTGTCAGCGGCATCGGCATGTTCTGGCTCGGCGCACTGGCCGACCACCTCAGCCTCAGGCGAGCGGTGGCCGCCGTGCTCGCGATGCTGGCGTTCGGCGCATGGCTGATCTCGTCGGCACAGGCGGCCTGGATACTGCTGCCCGCGCTATTCGTGGTCCGTCTTGCCGGGCAGGGGCTGATGGGACACCTCGGGGTCGTGGCTGCCGGTCGCTACGCGGTCAAGCGGAAGGGCCGCGCGCTGGCGATGGTCAGCTACGGCTTCATCCTGGGGGAGGCCTGTCTCCCTCCCCTCGTCGCGCTGGCGCTGGAACAGTACGACTGGCGCGTCGTCTGGTTATCTGCGTCCATCGTCATCGCCGCCGTCGGCATTCCGCTGATGACGTGGCTGGCCCGTTCGCTGACCGGCAATCCGGCCGCCGATGCCGAGCGCGACGCCGCGAGCACCGAGACCTCCCCCGTGGCGTGGCGGCGACGCTCGCTGTTCGTGCACGGGCCGTTCCTGCGCGTGCTGCTGGTCGTGCTGGTTCCGCCGGTGCTGATCACCGCGATGTTTCTCCACCAGGGCGCAATCGCCGAGCGGCAGGGCTGGACGCTTCTGGCCGTCGGCCGCGCGTTCGTCGGTTTCGCGGCGGCGCAGGCGCTGGCGGCCTTCGCGGCGGGCCGTTTGATCGACCGCTTCAGCGCCCGTGCGCTGCTGCGTTTCCAGCTGCTCCCGGCCGCTGCCGGAGTGCTGGCGCTGGGAGCTTTCGCCCCGGGAATCTCGCTGTGGCTGATGTTCGTGGGCCTGGGCTTGACAGCCGGCCTCAACGGCGTCGTCGCATCGGCGATCTGGGTCGAGTTGTACGGAACCCGGCAGTTGGGCATGATCCGCGGTGTTTACGCAGCGCTGATGGTCCTCAGCACCGCCCTGGGCCCCGTGCTGCTGGGCGGATTGCTGGACGCCGGCGTCGGCCTGCCGGAATTCGGGCTCGGCGTGGCGCTGTACGTGCTGGTGGTACCGTTGTTGGCGGTTCCGGGCATTGCCTCCCACCAGCGCCGGTGAACCTGTGCCGGACGTGTTGACCTTGACCGAAGGCGGCCCGACAATACGCGGCTTCTCGCGCAGCCCGCGCGTGCATCACGCCCCGACCGTGGAGACGAAGCACCGATGATCGTGACGAGGCCGGAGGAATTCCGCGCAGAACTGGTTGCCGACTGGATGACCGCCGACAGCGCGGCGGTCCCGCGGGCGGTCTTCCTCGTCGAGCCCACCGATTTCTCTCTCTCCCGCCAGGCCGCGCAGGACAACACCTACATGGACCTGACCGTGGGCGTCAATCCGGCGCTCGCGCTCCGGCAGCACCGCGACCTCACCGACCGGATCGCGGACTGCGGGGTGCCGGTCATCCGATTTCCCGGCCGTAGCGAGAATCCCGACGACCTGTTCCCGAACAACGTCTTCGCCACGATTCCGGGCCGCTTCATCGTCGGCGCGATGCTGCACCCGGAGCGTCGCCAGGAAGCGCAGCGGCCCGATATCCGGGCGTTCTTCACCGAACTCATGCGCTACCCGGAAGTGGATCTCTCGACGCGCGACCTGGTCGCGGAGCTGACCGGCGTCATGGTCATGGATCGCTCGCGCCGGCTGGGTTTCTGCGGACTCACGCACCGTGTCGACGAGGCCGGCTGCGAGGCGATGCACGAGGCCTTCGAGCTGGCGCTGACGTTCCGCTTCGACCTCAAGCCCGAGGAATACCACACCAACGTCGTGATGTCGGTGCTGGCCTCGCGCGCGCTGGTCATCTGCCCCGATGCCTTCGTCGACCCGGAAGTCCCGGCCGCGATCGCCGAGGCGTTCCCGGGCCACGTGCTCGAGATCTCGCGGGAGGAAAAGGAGGCCTTCGCGGGCAACTGCCTGGCCGTGACCTTCACCGACCTGTTCATCAGCCAGCGCGCCTGGCGGACGCTGGCGCCGGAGAAGCGACGGCTGGTCGAGTCGTGGGATTTCGACGTGCACGCCGTCGAGCTCGACGAGATCGAGAAGGCCGGCGGTTCGCTGCGGTGCTGCATCGGCGAGATCTTCTAGGACGGAGTCCGCGTCCGTCCGGGAGGCCGATTCCCGGCCGCTCGCGCCCTTCGGGTGACAGAAATGCCGTCATCGCCTCGTTGGAACGAATCGACCCGACTGCATGCGCGGCCGGACGACGAGGCAATGCCGTATCCGGTGCTGGATTTCGACCCTTCACTGCGGTAGTATTCGACCCGGTGAACGCGGCGCGGCCGAGGGTCGCCGGTATGCGGTCGTCTGGATGACGAATTCACCGAACCCCAAGGAGATTCCCGGGATGAACATCAGGAACGCAATTCTTGCCCCGATCGGCCGCACAGGCGCGCTGGTCGGGTTTTCACTGCTGGCGGGCCAGGCGATCGCGTGCGATCTCAGCCTGTGGAACGGCGGGATGGGCGGCAGCCCGGTCGCGGCGCAACCGAACGAGGCGGCGCAGGTTTCCCGCTACTCCGGACTTTGCGCCATGGAAGCGCCGACCAGCGTGGTCAGCTACGTGCAGGACAATAGCCCGGGCGGGATCGCTCGCATTCGTGCGAGGTTTTATTTCCTCAACGAACTCGATTCGGGATCGGCCGCTTTCATTTATCGGGGGTACAGTTCGACGTCTGGTTCCGGTCCGCTATTTACCATCCGGGCCAACGACGCAGGCACCGTAGCCCTGGTTGACAATGCCACTGGATCTTCCGTACAGCAAAACGCTGCGACAGATTGGGTCTCCGTCGAGATCGACTGGTCGCAGGGCTCCGGCGATGGAGTCATCAGTCTTTCGGTCAATGGCCAGACGGCAGTCGTCGACAACACGCTTTCGAATTCCGGTGCCGGATTGCAGTCGGTCAGGCTGGGCAATCTGAACGGCGCATCGGGCACGCTGACCTTCGATGCCTACGAGTCTCGCCGGACGACCGAGATCGGTCGGTTGCTGGCCGGTGATGCCAACGGCAACGGCTCCGTGACCATCACGGACGCCAGCGCGATCGTCGCGGAACTGGACGGCACGCTTCAGTCCGGCCAGCCGGACTGCAACGAAAACGGAGCCGTCACGATCACCGATGCCAGCTGCGTCGTATCGCTGCTCTGACGGAGCAACACAACTGCCACCCAATTTTCGAGGATTGCATCCATGCGAACTCTTCTGATAACGATTTCCTTCGCGGCGGTCGCGTCGATGGCCGGCGAAGCGTTTGCCGACGGCGGCCCCGTGGTCTTCGCCAAGACGCCGGACTCGGTTGCCACGCCGTTCGATTCCCACAAGCGCTCGATCGGTCGCGATGCAGGTCCTGGGCTTGGCGTCCCTGCGCCCGCGGGCGCCATCCAGCTCGGTTTCGACCCGGGACAGAAGCAGGTTTCGGCCGTTCAGTTCCTGATCTCGGCCAACCATGACCTGTCGGACGCCGACCTGTCCGCCTGCGCGGGCGGACTGCCGGAAACGCATGTCGGCGGCTGCAAGGTAAAGGGGGAGAATATCCTGTTCTACGCGTTCAGCCCGGTGAACGCGGCGCTGCCCGGCGGTACGCTGGGTAAGATCGCGCTGCCGGCCGGAACGGCCAGCGTCCAGGTCGAAGTATCCGAACCGGCCATGGCGGACATCAACGGCGTGGAGATCATGCTGGATTGAACGAAGCCCGAGAATTTCCAGAACATTCCAAAAAAATCAGGCGAGGAGCAACCATGTTGGATGTACGAAGAATCGCAATCGCGGCCCTGACACTCGGCGCCGCCTCACTGGCGTCGGCCCAGGTCGTCATCGACTACGAGGACAACGTCCCCGCGACGCCGGACGGCACGACCACTTCGACCATGCAGGTGAACTGGACCAACGACACGAACGTCGGCGTGGGCGGTATCTCGTCGCTGCAAATGGAGTTGAACCTGCCCGACGGCGTCACGTTGGAGGCCTGCAATGCCGGTGCGGCTCTGGGCGGCTCGGACCACACCATCGCCGTCTGCGACGACGGTACGTCGGGTCCGGACACGTTCACGATCGCGTGGTTCAGCCTATCGAACTCGGCACTGCCCGACGGCGTGATCGCTACGCTGGACTTCACGGTCGCGGTCGGAACGACATTCGGCACGAAGAACATCTCCCTGACCGATCTCACGAACAACGCGTTGAACTCGATGGCCGACACGGACGGCAACGACATCGCGATCCAGCCGGGTACGAACTTCAACGGCGACGGCGGATCGCTGATCGTCGATTGCCCGGTTGGCACGAGTTGCTATGCCTCGACGCCGGACCTCGGCAGCAACATCGCGTTCGGCAGCGCGGTCGTCAACCAGGCCACGGGGCAGCAGACCATCGGCGTGTCCAACCTGCAGGACGACGCGACGACGACCTTCGATGTCACGTCAGGGACCGGCGGCAGCGGCACCGACGTCACCATCGCGGCCAGCACCCCCGGCGGTTTTCCGGCGACGGTTCCGGCCGATGGCGGCACCACCGTCGTGGACGTCAACTTCACGTGCACGCCGACCGCTCGCGGCGACAAGAGCGGCACGCTGCAGATCGAGAACACGTCGGACGACCAGAGCCCGAACGCGGAATATCCGTTCACCTGCACCGGCCTGTCGCCGAACGTCCAGGTGCCTGCAGGACCGATCACCCTCTCGGGGACGGTCGCGGGTTCGGATCCCTCGACGGCGATCACCGTATCCAACCCGCAGGACGGCTTCACCAGCACGGCGAATAACCTCAGCGCCTCGGGCGGAGCCGGCGACACGCAGATCACGGTCAGCGGCGGTCCGACGAATCTGCCAGCCGGTGACACGTTCGATTTCACCGTATCCTGCGATTCGAGCACCGAGACGACATACACCCGGACCATCGATTTCAGCTGGGATGACCCGGCCGGATCCGGCACGGCATCGGTGAACGTCGAGTGCACGATCAGCGATACCGCGCC
>JBPRGD010000180.1:0-2013 GCA_051428125.1 Candidatus Wenzhouxiangella sp. M2_3B_020 | reverse complement strand
CCGTGACGTTTCGGCTCAGCCGGCGTACCGGGAGGCCGGCTCGCTGACCCGGTCGGGGCGGCTGTTGGCGCGTAGCCAGTCGGCAAGTTCGGGTTCGGAGATTTCGCCAGCCGCCAGCCGGATCATGGTTCGGTACCGGTCCTGCGGATCGGCCACGAGATCCCAGCCGTTGAGTTTCATGAACAGACGCATGGCGACGTAGGCGGAGCGCTTGTTGCCGTCGGCGAACGGGTGATTTCGGGCAATGCCGAAGCCGTACGCGGCTGCCATGGCGGGCTCGTCGACGTCCGTACCACCGTAGGCGTGAAGCTGCCGCGCCCTGGCAAGCGCCGATTCAAGCAGCGTCCGATCCCGCATTCCCGCCGTACCGCCATGTTCGGCGATTTGCCGTTCGTGTATGGCTTCGACCAGCTCTGGCGAAAGCCAGCGGGGTTCTCCAGGAGTCATTCGGCCAACTTCCGCAATAGATCGCGGTCCTCGCGCATGATCTTCTCGGCGACTTCCATCTGCTCGGCGAATTCCGGGTCGTAGGCGGTGAGCTTGATGCCGTCGGGGGTCTCGAGCACCATCAGCTCGTCGCCGCGGTCGACGCGCAGCTTTTCGAGCAGTTCGCGGGGGAGGATCACGCCAGTGGAATTGCCGATGGCGGTCAGCTTGAGCTTGCGGGTCATGGCGGCAGGTCCGAGATATGTATAACAGATGTTATAACATCGGGAGATTTTCCGATCAATCCTTGCGCGCGGTGAAATGACGCATCAGGGCTCGAGAACGATAGTGGTCGGGCTCGACCCGGAAGCCGGCGCGCTCGACGGCCCTCTCCGTCTCGCGGTTCGGGCGGCACCCGCCGGTGATCCAGGTCCAGGGCGGCTGCAGCGTGTCGAGCAGCCAGCGGCCGAATCGGTTGTTGGCATGAACGTGTTCGAGCATCACCAGACGCCCGTCCGGCCTGAGCACGCGATGGATTTCGGCAAGTCCTTGCCCGGGATCCGAGACGCCGCAGAACACCAGGCCGCATGCGACCGTGTCGAAGCTTTCGTCGGGGAACGGGAGATGCTCGGCGACGCCGGCGAACAGCAGTGCGTCGGATCGGCGGCGATGGGCGCGATCCAGCGATTCGCGGTTGGGATCGAAGCCAACGACCTCGCAGTCGTCCGGGTACAGCGCCAGCATCCGGCCGGTTCCGCAGCCGACCTCGAGCACGCGGCCTCGGGCGAGTTCCGCCAGCGAGCGACGCCAGCGGCGCAGGCCGGGCAGGAATGCCATGCCGAGATCGTAGAGCCAGGGGATCTGTTCGATGCCGCGCATGGGGGTCATTGTAGGCAGCGGACGGACTGTCGGCCATTCGACATCCGCGATCGGGATGGCGAAAGACGTTGGGTCCCCGCCCGGCGGCGGATCGACCGGGAATGGCGGATTCCCCCGGGGCGACCTCCGGATCGCGATTCGGGCGTTTCCTTCGCGACGTGGCGTCGCGGCGGTGCCGGGGCGCAACCTGCCGTAGGAGCGATCTCATGATCGCGATTGCCGCCTGCCCTTCGCGACGTGGACGTCGCTCCTACGGAGGAAGAGCGAGGCGGAATAGGCCGTAGGAGCGATCTCCGGATCGCGATGCCCGGCAGCCCCTTCGCGACGCGGACGTCGCGGCGGTGCCGGGGCGCAACCTGCCGTAGGGGCGATCCCATGATCGCGATTGCCGCTTGCCCTTCGCGACGTGGACGTCGCTCCTACGGATCAGATCAGCTTTTCGAGCTCCGGGACGATCTCGAACAGGTCGCCGACCAGGCCGTAGTCGGCGATCTCGAAGATCGGGGCTTCGGCATCCTTGTTGATCGCGACGATGGTGCCGGCGTCCTTGATGCCGGTCAGGTGCTGGATCGCGCCCGAGATGCCGATGGCGAAGTACAGCTCCGGGGCGATGATCTTGCCGGTCTGGCCGACCTGTAGCTCGTTGGGCACGTAGCCCGCATCGACCGCGGCACGCGAGGCGCCGACGGCGGCACCGAGCTTCTTGGC
>JBPRGD010000179.1:0-25319 GCA_051428125.1 Candidatus Wenzhouxiangella sp. M2_3B_020 | reverse complement strand
GACGAGATGGAGGCGTCCGGCAAGGCGCTGTCGCCCGATCCCCGCTGGATGCTGGTCACCGTCCGCTCGCGCGACCACGACGACGGCCGTTCCGACCGGATGCCGCGCTTCGTCACCCGGTCGGGATACGTCGAGATCGAGGACGTCCGCACGCTGGTCGGACGCCAGCCTCCGGCCCCCGAACAGGTCTGGTTGCTGGACCTGGAGCAGCGGACCGTTCACGAGATCGACCTGACGAACCTCGCCGGCCGCACCGAGGATCCGCTGGCCGACCTGAAGGCCGCACAGGATATCGAGCCGTACGGTCCCGACGATCCGCGACCGGTGACCATCGAGAACGTCGATTGGCATCCGTCCGGACGGAAGGTGCTGTTCCAGGCGCACGCCATCGACAACAAGGACCGGTGGACGATCGTTGTCGACGTCGAGTCACGGCAGCCGCGGACGGTGCACCGCCTCACCGATCCGGCCTGGATCAACTGGACGTTCAACGAATCCGGCTGGGTACCGGATTCCGACACGGTCTGGCTGCTGTCCGAGCACGGCGGCTACAGTCACCTCTACACGGTGGATGCGGCGGACACGCTGCGGCAGCACACCAGGGGCACGTTCGAAGTCCACGACGTGACGTTCGAGCCCGACGGGCGCACCGCGCTGGCCCTTTCCAACCGTGCCCACCCGACCGAGTACGACGTCTGGCGCATCGGGCTGGAAGACGGCTCCATGACCCGGCTGACCGAACTGCTCGGCGTCGAGGGCTACGCCGTACTGCCCGGCAGCGACGACCTTCTGCTGCGGCATTCCGAGCCGTACGTGCCGCCGCAGGCCGCGGTGATGGACGCGTCGTCCGGCCGGATCCACGCACGCACAGACACCCGTACCGACGAATACCGGAAGATCGGCTGGCAGTCGCCGGAGTTCGTGGCGGTGCCGTCGAAACACGGGGCCGGTCAGCCGATCTGGTCGAAGTTCTACCCGGCACGCTCGGACGCGCCGGGACCGCATCCCGTCGTCGTGTTCGTCCACGGTGCCGGCTACACGCAGAACACGCATCACCGCTTCCCGTACTATTTCCGGGAGCAGATGTTCCACAACCTGCTGACCGAACGCGGTTGGCACGTACTCGACATGGACTACCGCGCCAGTCGCGGATACGGTCGCGACTGGCGCACCGCGATCTACCGGCACATGGGCAAGCCCGAGCTTGAAGACCTGCGCGACGGCGTGGCGTGGGTGATCGACAACCACGACGGCGACCCCGATCGAGTCGGCGTCTACGGAGGCTCCTATGGCGGCTTCATGGCCTTCATGGCGATGTTCAACGCGCCCGACGTCTTCACCGCCGGGGCCGCGCTGCGGCCGGTGACGGACTGGCGGCATTACAATCACGGCTACACGTCCAACATCCTCAACACGCCTGAGGTGGATCCCGAAGCCTATCGCCGCAGTTCGCCCATCGAGTTCGTCGAAGGCCTGGAGGGCGCGTTGTTGATCAGTCACGGCATGCTCGACGACAATGTGTTCTACAAGGACTCGGTGCGGCTGTCGCAGAGACTGATCGAACTCGAGAAAACCGATTGGACGTTCGCCTCGTACCCGCTGGAGCCCCATTCCTACAAGTACCCGGAAAGCTGGCTGGACCAGTACCGTCGAGTGCTGTCGCTGTTCACGGACCAGTTCGGAGCGATGGAATGAGCCGGACCCGAATTGTCGCGACCACGGCGCGCCACATCCTTGCCTGGTTCGAGCGCTACGCGCCCGGATCCTGAAATTTCCCGACCACCGACCAAGACCGACATGAATGTACTGATTACCGGAAACTCGAGCGGCCTGGGACTGGGCCTGACCGAAACGCTGCTGCAGCGCGACGCGATCGTCTGGGGGCTGAGCCGGCGCGGCTGCCCGCTGAACGACGACGACGGTCTGCACGACCGACGCTTCGACCTGTCCAACCTCAACACGCTGCCGGAGGCGCTGGAGCGCCTCCTTGCCGACTGCATGCGACTGGACCTGGTCGTGCTCAACGCCGGCATCCTCGGCAAGATCCACGAGATCAGCGAGACCGACGTGCACGACCTCGAACACATGATGCGCATCAACGTCTGGTCGAACAAGGTCATCCTCGACTGGATCATCGAGCGACAGCTGCCGGTCGACCAGGTCGTCGCGATCTCGTCCGGCGCGGCCGTGAACATGAACTATGGCTGGGGCGGCTACTCGCTGTCGAAATCGCTGCTCAACGACCTCGTTCGCCTGTACGCCCACGAGATGCCGGACACGCATCTCACGGCGCTCGCGCCCGGCCTGGTCGACACGCCCATGCAGGACTACCTCTGCGAAGAGGTCGACACCGAGCAGTATCCGTCGGTGCAGAAGCTCAAGGATGCACGGGGCACCGACGACATGCCCGATCCCAAGGCCGCAGCCGAACACATCCTGGAGATCCTGGACACGCTGCGCGAGGGCGAGAGCGGGCGGTTCGTCGACGTCCGGTCGATGAACGATTGAGGTGGCGCCCGGCGCCGTCGATTTGCGTAAGGATTGAACGACAACCCATTTTCGAGGGAGCACAAGGACATGATGGATTTCAAGCTCGGGGAGATCATCTCGCTGCTGGCAAGGACGCTGCCGTTCCTGATCTTCCGTTTCCTGGTCTATTTCGGCATCACGCTGGCCTACGTGCTGATCACCGGCATCGGGGCGGGACTCGGCTACGGCATCGGCACGATCGGCGGCGAGCCCGAGGCCGGCGGACTGTACGGCGGACTCGGCGGCTTCGCGCTCGCCGGCGCCATCATGTATTTCATTCGAGAGTACATCCTCTACCTGGTCAAGGCCGGGCACATCGCCGTGCTCGTCGAACTGATGGAAGGCAGGGAACTGCCCGACGGCAAGGGCCAGATCGACTATGCCCAGGGCATCGTGCGCGAGCGCTTCGCGCAATCGTCGGTGCTGTTCGGTGTCGATCAGCTGATCAAGGGCGTGCTCAAGGCATTCAACCGCGCATTCTTCACGATCACCAGCTTCCTGCCCATTCCGGGCATCCAGGGCATCGCGAAGTTCATCAACACCATCATCAACCTGTCGCTGACCTATCTCGATGAAGTGATCCTGGCCTACAACATCCGCGAGAAGGCCGACAATCCCTGGGCGGCCAGCCGCACGGCGCTGGTGCTGTACGCGCAGAATTACAAGGCATTCCTGAAGAACGCGGTCTGGCTGGCATTCGTCATCTGGGGCCTGACGTTCCTGGTGTTCCTGCTCATCCTCGCACCGGTCGCCGGCCTCGTCTCGCTGTTCCCGGGCGCCGCCGGCCCGCTGGCACTGATCATCGCCCTGGTGTTCGCATGGGGCGTGAAGCAGGCCGTGATCGAGCCGGTCGGCATGACGGCGCTGATGCAGGTCTTCTTCAAGGTCACCGACGGCCAGCAGCCCAACCCGGAGTGGGAAGCCAAGCTCGACAAGGTGTCCAACAAGTTTTCCGACCTCAAGCAGAAGGCCTCGGACTGGGGAAGCGGTTCGGATTCGGAGACCGGCGCGGCGACGAAACAGTCGACGTCCTGAGCGAAGGTTCGAACGCCGGTTTCGAGCACCCCTTCAAGCGCCGCCGGGCTTCCGGCGGCGTTCTTTCTTACCGGAGACAACGTCGACCGGTCGTAGGGCCGCCGGTCAGCGCAGCACGCCGACGGCGGCCATGCGGCGCGCGTAGAGCAGCAGAAACACGGCGATGATGAAGATCACGGCACTGAACGCCGCGCCCTCGGCACCCATGATCTCCACGCCGTCACTCAGGAACACCGTGTAGACCGTCGTCACGATCAGCCCGAGCAGCGACACGGCGAATGCCGCGACCGCCCAGCGGCGCCGCAGCAAAAGCCCCAGCGATCCCGCCAGCGCCCCCCATGTACCCAGCGCCCAGAACACCGTGAACCAGGCCGGCACGCCATGGAACCAGGCCAACTGCGCTTCGGAGAACTGCTCCATGTACCCTTCGATCGGGATCTTCGTGGCCAGGTAGTCGAAACAGCCCACCGCGTTCCACAGCAGGCTGACGACCCCGACGATCCAGAGATGCACGGGTGTACGTTGGGTCGAACTCGTCATCGCTTTTCCTCCCGGACTGTGACGCGCTCGATCCTCGCACATTGCTTCCATCTCGGGAACATGACCTGTGGAGCATGCCCGGCCATGCAATCGGCGCTATCCTGTGGGGTTTTTGCCACCGACCCGTTCCCGGAGACCATGCACCGACTTTTCGTATTGCTCGCCTGTCATCTCGCCATCGGCGCCGCCGCGGCGGCAAGCGCCTCACCCGCGACACCCATCGGTTCCCCGCCCGGAACCGAACCCGACACGGTGCGCTATCCGGCCTCCTTCTTCGAGGCTTACCGGCCGGTCAGCGCCGGCGATATGGTCGAGCAGGTTCCCGGCTTCCAGATCGACGACGGCGGCACGAGCCGCGGGTTCGCCGGCACCGCCGGCAATGTGCTGATCGACGGAGAACGGCCCAGCAGCAAGCAGGACCCCGTCTCCGAGATCCTCGAGCGGATCCCCGCCGACCGCGTGGTTCGAATCGATCTCATCCGGGGCAACACCGGCCGATTCGACGCCGGCGGCCAAACGCTGCTGGTCAATGTCGTGCTCGACGCATCAAGGCGCGCCTGGACCTGGCAGGGATCGGTGGAGCAGGATACCGACAGCGGCGGGCCGACGCCGGCCGGGACGCTTTCGGTGGTCGATCGGATCGGCCGCACGCGCATCGGCGCGGGCATCAGCGCCCGCACGTCTTTCGTGGGCAACAGTGCCGACGAGTTCCTTCTGGTCGGCGACGCGGTCGCCGAGACCCGCGACGAAGTGGAGCGGTGGGAGAGCCGATCGGCGACGCTGAATGCGAACTCCGCGACGCAGCTCGGTGAAGCGGCCGTGCGACTCAATGCCGAAATCGCCTGGACCGAATCGGACTTCGTCGAACGATCGCTGCGAACGCCGTCGGACCCCGGGCAGGACCCGTTCCGGCTGGACCGGGGCTCGGACTCGACGAGCGTGGACTACGAGATCGGCGGCGATTTCGAGTGGACGCCGGCGGCAAACTGGCAATCGAAGATCATCGGGCTGCACCGCGGCGAGAGCGACGACAACGAGGACCGGGAACTGTTGATCCTCGAGCCGTCGCCTCCGGGGCTCCAACGAATCGCGACAAGGGAATCCACCGACTCGGAGACGATCGGCCGGCTCGAAATCGACTGGTCCGGCCGGGAATCCCATCTGCTGGAACTCGATGTGGAAACCGCGCTCAATACGCTGGACAACCTGCTTGTGCTTCGGATCAACGATGCGGGTCGTCTCGTGCCGGTCGAGGTCCCGGGGGCGAACAACCGCGTGGAGGAACTGCGCGGCGACGTTCAGCTGCGCGATACGTGGAACCTGGGTCCGTTCAGCATCGAATCGGCGCTCGGCGCCGAGGCCTCGCGGATCAGCCAGACCCGCGGCGCAGACCGCGAGTTCTTCTTCTTCAAGCCGTCGTTTTCGCTGATACATGCGCCTCGCGAAGAAACGCTCAATCGTCTCAGTGTCGCCCGGCGCATCGCGCAACTCGATTTCGGCGATTTCGTCAGTTCGGCCAATTTCGGCGACGACGACATCGACCGGGGAAATCCGTCGCTCGAGCCGCAGCAGACCTGGCGCGCCGAGGCGGCGACGGAACGCCGCTTCGGCAGCCTCGGCGTGGCGAAACTCTCCGCCTTCCACGACTGGGTCAGCGACGTACAGGACCTTCTTCCCGTCGACGACCGCTTCGAAGTCCCGGGAAATATCGGCGACGGCCGTCGGTGGGGCCTGACGCTGGAGAGCACGCTGCCGCTGGATCGTTTGGGCGTCGAGCGCGCCCGGCTCGACCTGGATGCGCGCTGGCAGGGCTCCACGGTCACCGATCCCGTGACCGGGCGGGATCGCCGCTTCAGCGGCCAGCGCCGCTACGCGCTGGAAAGCGAATTCAGGCAGGATTTCATCCGCGCGGGATGGGCCTGGGGCCTGGAAACGGAATTCGAGGACCGCTCGGTCCGTTACGAGCTCGAGGAACTGGATCTCGACGATCGCGGCATCGATGTCGAGGCCTTCGTCGAAACCACCCGCTATTTCGGGGTCAAGCTGCAGCTCATCGCGCAGAATCTTCTCGACCGCGAGTTCCGGCGTGACCGAACGGTATTCGTCGGCACGCGGTCGGACGGCGAGATCGATTTTCGCGAGGTGCGCGACCGTCGCCGCGGCCGCTCGGTCCTGCTGACGGTAAGCGGGACGTTCTGATGAACCGGCTGCACCGGCCTGGCATGACCTGTAGGAATGATCTACCGGATGCCGCCGCCGCGGAGAACGGACATCGGCCGGGACCGGGGTTCAGTGCGCGAGTTCGCGCAGGCTCGTCGGCAGCGGCACCGATTCACCGCTCTTCTTGTCGATCCACACCAGGGTGACGCTGGCGTCGGCGAACAGTTCGCCTTCGCTGCGTTTCTTCCCCGCCGCGCCACGAAGCTCGCTGCGCAGCTTGATGCTGGAGCGGCCTGGTGAATCGGGCTTGAGCGTGACCACCAGCCGCTGCGGCCAGTGGATGGGGCGCCGGTAGTTGATGTTGATGTTGGCCACGACGGGGCCGGTATCTCCCTCCTGCCAATGGCAGGGCACCGATTCCATCCAACGGCTGCGGCACTCCTCGAGATAGGCAAGGAACACGGCGTTGTTGACGTGACCGAATGAATCGACATCCCCCCACCGGACGTCAAGCTCGATGCTGAATTCCGACATAACGATCCGCTCGTCGTTTGGTGAAGATCAATCGCTCCATTCTACCGGTCGCGCATCCCGCGAGCCGGCTCATCAGGCCGACTTGCGGCGGCTTCGCGGCATGCCCGGCATGCGCGCCAGGTAACGCCCCGTCCACGAATCCGTGTCCCGCGCGACCTGCTCCGGGGTGCCCGTGGAGATGATCCTGCCGCCCCGGATCCCGCCTTCGGGTCCGAGATCGATCAGCCAGTCCGCGGTCTTGATGACATCGAGATTGTGCTCGATCACGACCACGGTGTTGCCGTCGTCGCGCAGCCGGTGCAACACCTCCAGCAGGTGCTTGATGTCGTGGAAATGCAGGCCGGTGGTCGGCTCGTCGAGGATGTACAGCGTGTTGCCGGTGTCGCGCTTGGACAGCTCCCGCGCCAGCTTGATGCGCTGGGCCTCGCCGCCGGACAGCGTGACCGCCGACTGACCGAGCTTGATGTAGCTCAAGCCCACGTCCATCAGCGTCTGGAGTTTGCGCGCCACGACCGGCACCGGCTCGAAGAACGCCAGCGCGTCCTCGACGGTCATTTCCAGTACCTCGTGGATGTTCTTGCCCTTGTAGGTCACCGTCAGCGTTTCGCGGTTGTAGCGCTTGCCGTGGCAGACGTCGCAGGGGACGAAGATGTCGGGCAGGAAGTGCATTTCCACCCGCACCATGCCATCGCCCTGGCAGGCCTCGCAGCGTCCGCCCTTGACGTTGAACGAGAAGCGCCCGGGCTTGTAGCCCCTGGAGCGGGCTTCCTTGGTGCCGGCGAACAACTCCCGGATCGGCGTGAACAGACCCGTGTAGGTCGCCGGGTTGGACCGCGGCGTCCTGCCGATGGGGCTCTGGTCGATGTCGACCACCTTGTCGAACAGTTCCAGCCCAGCGTGGCGCGTGTACGGGCCCGGGTTTTCCGAGGCGCCGTTGAGTTCGCGCGCCATGAGCTTGTACAGCGTATCGTTGATCAGCGTTGACTTGCCCGAACCCGAAACGCCGGTCACGCACACGAACAGGCCGGCCGGGATCTCGACGTCGACGGCATCGAGATTGTTGCCGGTTGCCCCCTCGATGCGCAGCATGCGCTTGCGGTCGGGCTTGACGCGCTTCTTCGGCACCGCGATCTCGCGACGACCGGCAAGATAGTCGCCGGTCAGCGATTCGGCGCAGTCGACGACGTCGCCCGGCGGGCCGGAATACACGATACGTCCGCCGTGCACGCCCGGTCCCGGCCCGATGTCGACGATATGATCGGCGGCGCGAATCGCGTCTTCGTCGTGCTCGACCACGATGACGGTGTTGCCGAGATCCCTGAGCCGGGTCAACGTATCCAGCAGCCGCGCGTTGTCGCGCTGGTGCAGCCCGATCGAGGGCTCGTCGAGCACGTACATGACGCCGACCAGACCGGCGCCGATCTGGCTGGCCAGCCGGATGCGCTGGGCCTCTCCGCCGGACAGCGTGTCGGCCTGCCGGTCCAGCGTCAGGTAGTCGAGCCCGACGTTGACGAGGAATTGCAGCCGCTCGCGAACCTCCTTGAGGATGCGCGCCGCGATCTCGCCGCGCCATCCGGTCAGCTCCAGTCCGTCGAAAAAGGCCAGGCACTGCTCGATCGACCAGGACGCGATCTCGGGCAGCGAATGGTCGTCGATGAAGACGTTGCGGGACGCGGCGTTCAGCCGCTGCCCGCCGCAGTCGGGGCACGACTGCTCGGAAATATAGCGAGAGAGCTCTTCGCGCACGATGCGCGAGTCGGTCTCCCGATAGCGTTTCTCGAGGTTCGGGATGATGCCGATGAATGCATGCTTGCGGGTCTGCGCGCCGCCGTCCGCGAAATACCGGAAGCTGATCTTCTCGCTGCCGCTGCCGTGGAGGATCACGCGACGGACGTGTTCCGGCAGTTCGCCGAACGGCGTTTCCGGATCGAAGTCGTAGTGCCGCGCCAGCGACTGGATCATCTGGAAGTAGTAGGCGTTGCGACGGTCCCACCCGCGCACCGCACCGCCGGCCAGGCTCAGCTCGGCGTTGCCGACGACGCGCTCGGGATCGAAGAACTGCTTGTGGCCGAGGCCGTCGCAGGAGGGACACGCTCCGTTCGGATTGTTGAACGAGAACATCCTCGGCTCCAGCTCGGGCAGGCTGTAATCGCAGACCGGGCAGGCGAAGCGAGCCGAAAACAGGATTTCGCCGAGCTCGGCATCGTCGGCCTCGCCATCGCCGCCCTTGTCCGGCATCGGCGCGACGACGGCGATGCCGTCGCTGAGAGCCAGCGCCGTCTCCAGGCTCTCGGCCAGGCGCTGCGAGAGGTCGTCGCGGACCTTGAATCGGTCGACGACGGCCTCGATCGTGTGCTTTCGACGCAGTTCCAGCGCGGGGAGTTCGCCGTCGAGGTCGTAGACATCGCCATCGACGCGCGCGCGCACGAAGCCCTGCGCCCGGAGATCGCGCAGAAGGCCGGCGTGTTCCCCCTTGCGATTGCTGACCACCGGCGCGAGCAGCATCAGCCGCGTGCCTTCCGGGAGGTTGAGCACGGTGTCCACCATCTGGCTGATCGTCTGGGCATCCAGCGTTTCGCCGTGGTCGGGGCAGCGCGGAGTGCCGACGCGCGCGAACATCAGACGCAGGTAATCGTGGATCTCCGTCACGGTGCCGACCGTCGAGCGCGGGTTGTGACTGGCCGCCTTCTGCTCGATCGAGATGGCCGGACTCAAACCCTCGATATGGTCGAGGTCCGGCTTCTGCATCATCGAAAGGAACTGGCGCGCGTAGGCCGACAGCGACTCGACGTAGCGACGCTGCCCCTCGGCGTAGATGGTGTCGAACGCGAGCGACGACTTGCCGGACCCCGACAGGCCGGTGAACACGATCAACCGGTCGCGCGGCAATTCGAGATCGACGTTGGCGAGGTTGTGCGTGCGCGCACCCCGGATGGAGATCTTGTCCAAACTCAGACCTGCAGTGAAATGCGGACCGAACGAATGACTATACCGCTCCGCGTGAATGTCCCGCAAACCGCGCCGACGTCGAAGATCGACCGCGGATTGCCAACCGGATCCGGGCCGGGAGAACCGGCGACCGACTCCTCCGGTTCAGCCCTCCCCGCCCGGGTCCGGAAAAGCGCCTTTCGGGCGGGTCCATTGCCAGATCCGCATCGGCGGAATATTGAGCGGGACCGGGGCGGTCCGTCGTGCCGATCCGAACACCGACTCGGCCAGCCGCGCAACTTCGGCGCGGAACTGGTAGGCGACGAAAACGCCGTGCTCCGACAGGCTGTCGCGCACGGCTTCGAGGATCGACAGTCCGAGCTCCCGCGGCATCGTCGAAAACGGGATGCCCGAGACCACGACGTCGGCACGCGGCAGACCGTGCCGCCGGAGGATGTCGCCGATGTCGGCAGCGCTGCCGGTATGCGCGATCAGTCTCGGGTCGTCGATGGCGGCGACGATCTCGGTGAAGCGCGGATCGACATCGATGGCGAGCAGGCGCGCTCCCGCGTCCATCCTGCCCAGTAGCGCCCGCGTCGTTCCGCCGGTGCCCGGCCCCAGCTCGACGATCACCCCGGCATCGTCGAGACCGGAAAAATCGATGATCTTGCGTTCCATGAAACGTGAACTGGGAATCACCGAACCGACCTGCCTGGGGTCCTTCAGGAATCCCCGGAAGAAATCGACGCTCTTGTTCGACCGTGTTCGGGTGCGCTGGCTGGTCTTTTCCAATGCGGTTTCCGGCTCGATTCGACGGCACTGCGATGCAGCGAATCGGATATTGTAACTGGATTCGGGAGCCGGACACGGCCTCGAAAGCACCGGGGGCCTCCTCGCGGCCGCGGACGGCCGGGCCCGGGCGTGTTGACGCTGTGGCGAAAAGTGGGTAACATTTCCGCTCTTAAGTTTTCAGGCATTTTTCTGGAGTTCCTATCATGTACGCGGTATTCAAGACCGGCGGCAAGCAGTACAAGGCCGCTCCGGGCGATGTCGTCCGGGTCGAAAAGCTCGAAGCCGAAAACGGCGCGGCCGTCGAACTCGACGAGGTGCTGATGGTGGCCGACGGCGACGACATCCGCGTCGGATCGCCGACCATCGACGGCGGCAAGGTCCAGGCCGAGGTCGTGCGCCACGGTCGCGGCGACAAGGTCCGCATCATCAAGTTCAAGCGCCGCAAGCACCACATGAAGCGCATGGGTCACCGGCAGCATTTCACCGAAATCAAGATCACCGGAATCGAGGGCTGAGACGATGGCACACAAGAAAGCAGGCGGTTCGACCCGGAACGGCCGCGATTCGAATCCGAAATATCTCGGCGTGAAGCGCTACGGCGGCGAACGCGTCGATGCCGGCAACATCCTGGTCCGCCAGCGGGGCACGCGCTTCCACGCCGGCCAGAACGTCGGTATCGGCCGTGATCACACGCTGTTCGCACTGGCCGACGGCAAGGTCGTGTTCCGCGAACGGGGCAAGCCGGCGCGCAAGTTCGTTTCGATCGAACCGGCCGAATAGCGTCACGGTCCAATCCGGACCCGCGAAGCCGGCGCCCGCGCCGGCTTTTTCGTACCCGACATACACGCAATGAAATTCGTCGACGAAGCGACCATCGAAGTCCGCGCCGGCCGCGGGGGGCACGGTTGCGTCAGTTTCCGACGCGAGAAGTACATCCCCAAGGGCGGCCCGGACGGCGGGGACGGCGGCGACGGCGGCAGCGTCTGGCTGGAAGCCGATCCCGGCCTGAACACGCTGGTCGACTTCCGCCACGCCCGGCTCTTCAAGGCCGGGAACGGGCAGCCGGGCCAGGGCCGGCAACGAACCGGACGCTCGGCCGAGGACGTGGTCATCCGGGTGCCCCTCGGAACCGTCGTGCGCAACGTCGAGACCGATGAATGGATCGGCGACCTGACCGGTGCCGGGCAACGGTTGCTGGTCGCGCGCGGCGGCACCGGCGGCAAGGGCAACATCCACTTCAAGTCGTCGGTCAATCGCACGCCGCGGCAATTCACCGAGGGTACGCCCGGCGAGGAACGCCGGCTGGATCTCGAACTCAAGGTGCTGGCCGACGTGGGGTTGCTGGGATTCCCCAACGCCGGCAAATCGACGCTGATTTCGGCCGTGTCCAAGGCGCGCCCGAAGATCGCGGATTATCCCTTCACGACGCTGCACCCCAATCTCGGCGTGGTTTCCACCGAACCCGGCCGGAGCTTCGTCATCGCCGACATCCCGGGCCTGATCGAGGGTGCCTCCGAAGGCGCGGGTCTGGGCCACCGGTTCCTCAAGCATCTGCAGCGCACGGGGCTGCTGCTCCATCTCGTCGAGATCCAGCCCGTCGACGGAACCGACCCGGTAGAGCAGGTCCGCATGCTCGAGCGGGAGCTGGATCGATTCGACGCCTCGCTGGCCGCCAAGCCGCGCTGGCTGGTGGTCACGAAGATCGACCAGCTGCCGTCCCCGGAGCGCGAGGGCAGGGTTCTGGAACTCGTCGCAGAGCTCGAATGGACCGCGCCCTGGTTCGCGATCTCGTCGGTGACCGGCGACGGCCTGAATCGACTCAAAGGCGCCGTCGCGCAGGAACTCGAGCGGGACTGAATCGGCCGGGGCACCCCCGGGGCGATTGCTATACTCGACCTCCGCCGCCATCGACGGCTCTCGGCAGGAGACGATGACCGATACGACCCGATCCAAGCGGCTGACGCCGCGGCGCCGGCTCGCAATCGACCGGGCGCTCGACGAGTTGCTCGACCTCGACCGTTGCGAGCGCGAGTCGCGACTGCGCGAAATCGAGGCGCGAACACCCCGCGTCCACCGCATTCTAGAGCGGCTCGTTGCGGCATCCGACGATGCCGCAACGTACCTGGACCAGGTCGTCGGCCGGGCCAGCGAAGCCGCGATCGGCGAACTGGAGCGCAACGAGGCGGACCTGCCGCCGGGAACCCGAATCGGGGACTGGCGGATCGTCGAGCCCATCGGCATCGGCGGCATGGGCATGGTCTATCGCGCGGAGCGCGCCGACGGCGCGTTCGAAATGTCCGTTGCGATCAAGTTCATTCGCGCGCACGACGACCCGCTGATGGCCGAGCGCCTCGCGCTGGAAACCCAGCTGCTCGCCCGCCTGGACCATCCCAACATCGCCCGGATCGTGGACGGCGGGACCACCGCCGACGGTCGAAACTACCTGGTCATGGAATGGATCGAGGGCGAGGATCTTGCCGAATGCCGGGAATCGGCCGGCGGCGTGACGCGCGAGTGCCTGCAGCTGTTCCTGCAGATCGCCGAGGCCGTGGCCCACGCGCACCAGCGCCAGGTCGTTCACGGCGACATCAAGCCGGCCAACATCCGGGTAGCCCGCGATGAACGGCCCCGTCTGCTGGATTTCGGCGTGGCTCGGCTGTTGTCCGGCGATCGCGGCGATGCCGCCGCTCCGGCCGCGCTGACACCGGCGTTCTCGGCACCGGAGCAGCGCGAAGGTCGGCCGGTCTCCACGCAAAGCGATGTGTATTCTCTGGGCGCGCTGCTGCGCTGGATGCTCACCGGCGTGCCCGGGACCGACGGTCGCCCCATCCATCCGCGCGATCTCCGACTGCCGCAGCCCCGGGCGCTGGCCGCGATCGTCGAGAAGGCCATGGCGGACTCACCCGACGAACGATACCGGTCCGTTCCCGAGTTCATCACCGACGTGCGCGCGTATCTGGCCTCCCGGCCGGTCTCGGCCCGCCGCTACACGGCCGCTTCGAGATTGGCGCTGTGGGCCCGCCGCCACCAGGCGGCGGCCGCGCTGGCCGGACTGGCGCTCGTCGCGGTCCTCGTCGCCGTGGTCGGCATCTCGTGGCAAGCCCGGATCGCCGCCGCCGAACGGGACGCGGCACGTTTCGAGGCGGAGCGCTCGACGCTCTTGCGCGAACAGCTCGTGCTGCTGTTCCGCGAAGTCGGCCAGAACGTCGCCGACGACGACGAGCTTTCGACGCGCCAACTGCTGCAGCAAAGCGTGCGCGTCGCCGAGCGCCTGCACGCGAACGATCCCCAGATGCTGGTCTCCATCAAGGCATTGCTGGGCGAGATCCATATCGCGATGAACGACTTTTCCAGCGCGGCTCCGCTGCTCAAGGCGTTCGTCGACTACAAGCCCAACCTCGCGTCGCCGCTGATGCAGGCGCTGGTTCACGCCGACCTGGCCCAGATCCGGCTCCGCCAGGGAGAATCCGAACAGGCGCTGAACCTGACTTCGATGGCGCTGGAAACGCTCCGGGACGCACCCGGCAGGAACGCCGGGCGCATCGCCGACGCCATGCAGATCCACGGCCAGGCGCTGCGTGGCCTGGGGCGCTGGGACGAGGCCATCGCCACCCTGCGCGAGGCAGTTCGACTGGCGCGTACCGAACCCGGCCCGTCACGGTTGCGCGCGACCACGCGCAACAACCTGGCCACGACGCTGATCTACGCCGGCCACGCCGATGCGGCCCTGCCCCACCTGGAGGCGGCGCTGGCCAACTGGCGGCAGATGAGCATGGAGGACAGTTCCAGCGCGCTGACCGTGATGGGCAACCTGGCCACGCTGCTGCACCAGAACGGACGGATTTCGGAAGCCGAGCCGCTGTACCGCGAAGCCATCCGCCTGCGGACCGAACGCTACGGCGACTCGGGTGCACTGGCCGCCGCCCACCTCAACCTCGGCACGCTTCTCGCGCTGCGCAATCGACCCCGTCCGGCACGGGAGCATATCGCCCGGGGCCTGAGCATGATCAGCCGGTTCGAGGGCCGGGAAAGCCTCAGCTACGTCCGCGCCGTCATGTCGCGCGGACGGGCCGAACTCGAACTGGACAACGCGGAGAGCGCGGTCGAAGACCTCGTCGAGGCACGCCGGCGATTCGAGGAAACCGTCGGAGCCGACCACCTGTTCTCGAGAATTGCCGGGTTCTACACGGCGCTGGCCGAGGCACGGGCGGCGGGCACCGCGACGGAAGCCCTTGCGGCCGCATCGCGCCGGCTGGCCAACCATCGGCCGGCCGCCGACCGGCACCTCGCGGTATCACTCTGCGAGCGGGCGCGGCTGGGTGTCGAAACGGATCCCGGAGTCGCGGTCGAACTGGCCCGCGACTGCATGCGCATCCGCCGCGAGCTGGACCTTCAGGAATGGCTGGTGGCCGAGGCGCGGGCGCTGGAAGCGGTCGCGCGCATCCAGCAGGGATCGGGCAGCGGTGCCGAAGACCTGCGCCGCGCGCGCGAGGTCGTGGCCGCCGAACTCGGGCCCGACCATCCCCGGGTGGTCTGGTGCGACCGCTGGCTGGATACCTGAATCGGTCCCGGGAGCCGGCAACGCGAGGCGCCGCCGGGCAGGCGAATCTCAGAGACTGCGGATGTGCTGGCCGAGCCGCGACTTGTGTCGCGCCGCCTTGTTCCGGTGCATGACACCCTTGCTGACCGACCGGTCGATGGCCGGAACGGCCTCGCTGTAGGCCTTTTCGGCCGCGGACTTGTCGCCGGCCTTGACGGCATTGACGACCTTCTTGATCATGGTGCGCACGTACGAGCGCTGGGCCGCGTTGTGCTGGCGATTGCGCTCGGCCTGCCGGGCGCGCTTGCGTGCTGATGGGCTATTGGCCACGAGTTGCTCCTGAAACCGTTGACAACGATAAAAATCAAGCCCGATAGTATCGCCGCTGGCGCTGCTTCCGTCAACCCGTCGTTCGGTACGGCGCCGCGCCGATGAAGCTGTTGAAATCGATCCTGTCGTTCAGCAGCATGACGCTGGTCTCGCGCATTCTCGGCCTCGTGCGCGATGTCGTGCTCGCCAGCGTCTTCGGCGCCTCCAGGGCGACCGACGCGTTCTTCGTCGCGTTCAAGATTCCCAACTTCCTGCGTCGCCTGTTCGCCGAGGGCTCGTTTTCCCTCGCTTTCGTTCCGGTCCTGTCGGAATACCGCGAGCGCCACGACGAGCGTGCGCTCAAGTCCTTGATCGACGCGACCGCCGGGGGACTGCTTGCGGTGCTGCTGGTGCTCACGGCGATCGGCATCCTGGCTGCCCCCGCCCTGGTCGCCGTGTTCGCGCCGGGTTTCGCCGATGATCCGGCGCAGCAGCGGCTGGCCGGCGAGATGCTGCGGGTGACGTTTCCGTACCTGCTGTTCGTCGCGCTGACCGCGCTGGCCGGCGGCATTCTCAACACCCTGGGCCGCTTCGCGATCCCGGCGCTGACGCCGGCGCTGCTCAACGTGTCGCTCATCGTCGCGGCGATCGCCTTCAGCGGCCGCTTCGAGGTCCCGGTCAAGGCGCTGGCCTGGGGCGTGTTCGTCGCCGGCGTGCTGCAGCTGGCGGTGCAGTTGCCGGCCCTGGCGCGCCACGGCGTGCTGCCGATTCCCAGGCCGGACTTCGCCCACGCCGGGGTGCGCCGCATCATGCGGCTGATGGTGCCGACGCTGTTCGGGTCCTCGGTGGCCCAGGTCAACCTTCTGTTCGACGTGCTGATCGCCTCGCTGCTGTTCGAGGCCAGCATTTCGTGGCTGTACTACGGCGACCGGCTGATGGAATTTCCGCTGGGCATGTTCGGCGTTGCGCTGTCGGTGGTGATCCTGCCCACGCTCTCGTCGCAGCACGCACGCGCATCGGCCGCCGAATTCCGCGCCACGCTGGACTGGGCGGTCAAGCTCGGGTGGCTCATCGCGCTACCGGCCGCCGCGGGCCTTGCCGTGCTGGCCGAGCCGATCGCGACGACGCTGTTCGGCTACGGCGAGTTCACCCCCCGCGACGTGCGCATGACCGCCTGGGCGCTGGTCGCCTACTGCGCCGGCCTGCCGGCGTTCATCGGCGTCAAGATCCTGGCGCCGGCGTTCTTTTCGCGACAGGACACCCGGACTCCGGTGCGGGTCGCGGTGATCGCGCTGGTCGCGAACATGGCCCTGAACGTGCTGTTCGTAGTCGCGCTCACGGCGTGGCTGACGAACGACGCCTTCACCGACGGAATCCTGGCTGCGCTTTCGGCCAGCCCTGGAACGCATGCCGGCCTGGCACTGGCGTCCAGCGCGGCCGCCTGGCTCAACGCGGGCCTGCTCTGGCACTACCTGCGCGGCGAGCATCTGGCGCCGCGCACGGGGCTTCGGGTCGTCGCGGCCGGTCTCGTCGCCGCGTTCGTCATGAGCGTGGCCGTGCACGCGGCGAACCCGGCGACGACCGAATGGCTGGCCGCATCGCTGGCCGAGCGCGCCGGCCGCCTGGCCGCGCTGGTGGGGCTGGGCACGGCGGTGTACGCTTGCGGCCTGTTGCTCTTCGGCCTGCGGCCCGGCCAGTTCGCACGCCCGGCCCAGCCCGGCGGGTGATGACCGGCCACGGCGCGTTCCCGGTACACTCTTCCGGCTCATGCGCCTGATCCGCCATCTTCCGGCCCGCCTCGATAAACCGCTCGCCGTCGCGATCGGCAACTTCGACGGCATCCACCGGGGCCACCGGGCCCTGGTGCGAGGCGCCGTGGCGGCAGCCCCCGACCTCGACCCGGCGATGATGTTCTTCGAGCCGCTTCCGATGACCTTCTTCCGGCCGGAACGGCCGGTGCCCAGGGTCATGAAACTGCGCGACCGGCTCGAGGTCTGCCGTGCGCTCGGCCTCGAGGTCCTGGTGCGTTGCCGTTTCGACGAGAAATTCTCGCGCCTGTCGCCGGAGGCCTTCGCGCGCGATGTGCTGGCCCGTGGCTGTCGCGCGCGCCGCGTCGTCGTCGGCCCCGATTTCCGGTTCGGTCACCGCGCCGCGGGAGACGTCGAGGCGCTGCATCGGCTGGGCCGGCGCCACGGCTTCGAGACCGACGTCATCGACGTCGTGACCGACCGCGTCGGCGACAGCGTGGCACGCGTCTCTTCGAGCCGGCTGCGCGAGGCGCTTGCGGCCGGCGACCTGGACACCGCCGAGACGCTGCTGGGCCGGCGCTACGCGATCTCCGGACGCGTCGTGCGCGGCAACCGGCTCGGCCGGGACCTGGGGTTCGCGACCGCCAACATCCGCGTTGCCGAGCCGCCTGCATTGACGGGCATCACTGCCGTACGCGTCGACGGTGACGGCCTGGACCGGCATCCCGGCGTGGCAAGTCTCGGTCGCCGGCCGACGGTGGCGGGCCGCGACTGGCTGCTCGAAGTCCACCTCTTCGACCTCGACCGGTCGCTCTACGGCAGCCACCTGCGCGTGGAATTCGTCGGCTTCATCCGCCACGAAATCCGGTTCGATTCGCTTCAAGCCATGACCGAGCGGATGCACGACGATGCCGCGCGGGCAAAAACCATCCTGAATGGGCGAAAATAGCCGTTCGCGCCACGGCCCGCCGCCACGAGAATCCATGGATTACAAAGACACCATCAACCTGCCGCAGACGAAGTTCCCGATGAAGGCCGCGCTGGCCCAGCGCGAGCCGAAGATGCTCGAGCACTGGTTCTCCAGCGGCCTGTACGCGCGGATCCAGCAGGGCACCGCCGACCGGCCGGCGTTCATCCTGCACGACGGGCCGCCGTACGCCAACGGCGACATCCACATCGGGCATGCCGTCAACAAGATCCTCAAGGATTTCGTCGTGCGTTCGGCGCTGCTGGCCGGCTACCGGGCACCGTACGTGCCCGGGTGGGACTGCCATGGTCTTCCGATCGAGCTGCAGGTCGAAAAGAAGATCGGCAAGGTCGGCCACAAGGTCGACGCGCGCACGTTCAGACAGAAGTGCCGCGAGTACGCCGGCAAGCAGATCGATCGTCAGCGCGAGGACTTCAAGCGCCTCGGCGGCCTGGCCGACTGGGACAACCCGTATGCCAGCCGTGACTTCAGCTTCGAGGCCGACATGCTGCGGGCGCTTTCACGCATCATCGAGCGCGGCCACCTCAAGCGCGGCGTCAAGCCCGTCCACTGGTGTTTCGACTGCGGCTCCGCGCTGGCCGAAGCCGAGATCGAATACCGTGACAAGACGTCCACGGCCGTGGACGTGCTGTTCGAGGCCGCCGATTCCGGCGCGATTGCGAACGCGTTCGCCATCGACGACGACGGCGCGCGAACCGGCGTCGTCATCTGGACGACCACGCCGTGGACGCTGCCCGCCAACCAGGCCGTGGCGCTGAACGCCGAGCTCGAATACGCGCTCGTCGGCGCCAGCGTGAACGGTGAACCGCTGCGGCTGGTCGTGGCCGGGGACCTGCGCGACTCGGTGGTCCAGCGCTGCGGGCTCGAGAACGTCGAGACGCTGGCAACGACGAAAGGCAGCGCGCTGGAGCACCTTCGGCTGCGCCACCCGTTCAACGACTACGAGGTGCCGGTGATTCTCGGCGAGCACGTGACCACGGAGACCGGCACCGGCGCCGTGCACACTGCCCCCGGTCACGGACAGGAAGACTTCGATATCGGGCGGGTCTACGACCTGCCGGTAGTCAACCCCATCGACGGCAGGGGCGTGTTCTCCGACGAAACCGTCGCCGTGGGCGGCGAACGCGTCTGGAAGGCCAACGACCGGCTGGTCGAGGTCCTGCGCGAGCACCGCGCGCTGCTGTGCGCCCTGCCCTTCGATCACAGCTACCCGCATTGCTGGCGGCACAAATCGCCCACGGCGTTCCGCACCACGCCGCAGTGGTTCATCTCGATGGACCAGGCGGGACTGCGCGACAGCGCGCTGAAGGCAGTCGACGGCGTTCGCTGGGTTCCCGAATGGGGGCTCGCCCGGATCCGGGGCATGGTCGAGAATCGGCCGGACTGGTGCATATCGCGGCAGCGGACCTGGGGCGTCCCGCTGGGTCTTTTCATCGACCGCGAGTCCCAGGATCCGCATCCGGACTCGGCGAAGCTGCTGCGGTCGCTGGCCGACATCTTCGAATCCGAAGGCATCGACGCCTGGTACGAGCCCGGCATTTTAGAACGGCTGGGCGTGGACGCCGACCGCTACGAGCCGGTACCGGACATCGTCGACGTCTGGTTCGACTCGGGCGTGACGCATTACTGCGTGCTCGATCAGCGCGACGAACTGCGGCGCCCCGCCGACCTCTACCTCGAGGGCTCGGACCAGCACCGCGGCTGGTTCCAGTCGTCGCTGCTCACGTCGTCCGCCATGCACGGCGAGGCGCCGTACAAGGCGGTGCTTACCCACGGCTTCACCGTCGATGCCGAGGGTCGCAAGATGTCCAAATCGCAGGGCAACGTGATCGCCCCGCAGCAGGTCATGAGTTCGCTGGGCGCGGACATCCTCCGGCTCTGGGTCGCGGCGGCCGACTACCGCCAGGAAATGAGCGTTTCCGACGAGATCCTCAAACGCGTCGCCGACGCCTACCGCCGGATTCGCAACACCGCGCGATTCCTGCTCGGCAACCTGCACGACTTCGATCGATCCGGATCGATGCTGCCGCACGACGAGATGCTGCCGCTGGACCGCTACGCCGTCGACATGGCCGCGCGCCTCAACGAAGAACTGATCGACGCCTACGCCAACTACCGTTTCTGGCAGATCTACCAGCGCGTGCACCATTTCTGCTCCATCGACATGGGCGCGTACTATCTCGACATCGTCAAGGACCGCCTCTATACGCTGCCGGCCGACCATCCGGCGCGGCGCTCGGCGCAGACGGCGATGATGCACGTGCTCGAAGCGCTGGTCCGGTGGCTGGCGCCCATGTGCAGCTTCACCGCCGAGGAGATCTGGAACGAGATGCCGGCGCGCGATGCCGATACCGTCATGCTGGCGACCTGGTATCGCGAGCTCGCGCCGCTGGACGACGATCTGCGCGCCCGGATGCAGCGCCTGCGCGAGGTGCGCGAAACCGTCGGCCCTCGGCTGGAGGCGCTGCGGCGCGACAAGCGCATCGGATCGTCGCTGGCCGCCGAGGTCACGCTGGAAGCCGAGGGACAACTGCGCGACGACCTGGCAGCCGTCGGCGACGAGCTGCGTTTCCTGCTTCTCACCTCGGAGGCCCGCCTCGGAGAGGTATCGGATGCCGACGAAGCGGCCCGGGTCGACGGTTGCTCCCTGCGCGTCGCGGTCCGGCCGACCGAAAGCGGAAAGTGCGTCCGCTGTTGGCATCACCGGCCGGACCTCGGCTCCGATCCGGATCACCCCGAAATCTGCGGGCGCTGCGTGGAAAACGTCGCCGGCGACGGCGAGCGGCGGCAATGGGGCTGACCAATCCCGACATCATGCATCCACGCATGACGCTGCCGCGCTACGGCGCATGGCTGCTGCTGGCCCTGCTGGTCGTGGCGCTGGATCTCTGGACCAAGCATCTCGCAAGCCAGAACCTGGAGCTCTACCGGCCGATCCCGGTGACCGGCTGGATGAACCTCACGCTGGCGCACAATACCGGCGCAGCGTTCAGCCTGTTCGCCGATCACGCCGGCTGGCAGCGCTGGTTCTTCATCGTCTTCGCCACCGGCATCAGCGTGTTCCTGCTGGTCTGGCTGTGGCGACTGCCGCTGGGCGCGCGATTGCTGCCCGTGGCGCTGATGCTGGTGCTGGGAGGTGCGATCGGAAATCTGGTCGACCGGATCACGCTCGGATACGTCGTCGATTTCATCGACCTGCACTATGGCGGCTGGCACTGGCCGGCGTTCAACATCGCCGATTCGGCGATCGTGATCGGCGTCACGCTGATGCTGATCGAAGGGTTGCTTCCGCCGCGGGAAACCCCGGGAAAATGACCGATCACCTACAGAAAGCATTGTAATCGGCCGGTAAGTGCATGAAAATGGAGCCCCGGGGGACGAAATCAGTACACCAGGAGAACGGTTATGGCGACGACGCGCGACGAACTTGAAGTCTTTCTCTGGGAGGGCAAGGACAAGCGCGGCAAGGTCCTCAAGGGCGAACGCTCGGCCCGCAACCAGACGCTGATCCGGGCCGAACTCCGCAAGCAGGGCATCACGCCGTCGCGCATCCGAAAGAAACCCAAGCCGCTGTTCGGCGCTGGCGGCAAGCGCATCAAGGCCGGCGACATCGCCGTTTTCACGCGCCAGCTGGCCACGATGCTCAACGCCGGCATCCCGCTGGTACAGGCGTTCGGCATCATCGCCTCCGCGGCCGAGAACCCCCGGCTGCAGAAGCTGATCAACACCATCCGGGTCGACGTCGAGTCCGGCCAGACGCTGGCCGAGGCACTGGCCAAGCACCCTGCGTACTTCGACGAACTCTACGTCAACCTCGTCGCCTCCGGCGAAAGCGCCGGCGTTCTCGACCAGGTGCTGGAGAACATCGCCACCTACAAGGAACGCATCGAGTCGATCAAGGGCAAGATCAAGAAGGCGTTGTACTACCCGGCCACGGTCATCGGTGTGGCGATCCTCGTCACGGCGATCCTGCTGGTGTTCGTGATTCCGCAGTTCGAAAGCATCTTCCAGAGCTTTGGCGGGGACCTGCCGGCGTTCACGCAGCTCGTGGTCAACCTTTCCGAATCGCTGCAGCAGGTCGGCTGGCTCTACCTGCTCATCTTCATTGTCGCCGTGGTCGCGATCATCCAGTTGAAGAAGCGCAGCAAGCCGTTCGCACATTTCCTGGACCGAATGAGCCTGAAGCTGCCCATCGTCGGCGGCGTGCTCGAGAAGGCCGCGCTGAGCCGCTTCGCGCGCACGCTGGCGACCACGTTCGCCGCGGGCGTGCCGCTGGTCGACGCGCTCAAGACCGTGGCCGGAGCCACCGGCAACGTCGTCTACGGCGATGCGACGCTGCAGATCCGCGACGACGTCGCGACCGGCCACCAGATGCAGCTGGCCATGCAGCAGACCGGGCTGTTTCCGCCCATGGTCGTCCAGATGACCGCCATCGGCGAGGAAGCCGGGTCGCTGGACGCGATGCTGACGAAGGTGGCCAACTTCTACGAGGAAGAGGTCAACAACACCGTAGACGCGTTGTCCAGCCTGCTCGAACCGTTCATCATCATCCTGGTCGGCATCATCGTCGGCGGAATCGTCGTGGCCATGTACCTGCCGATCTTCAAGATGGCAGCCGTCATGTAACGCATGGAGGTACTCGCTTCCCTTCATCCGGCCGCGCTGTACGCGCTGGTCGCAGGCTTCGGCTTGCTGGTCGGCAGCTTCCTGAACGTCGTCATACTGCGCCTTCCCCTGGCGCTGATCCACGACTGGAAATGCCAGTGCCGGGAACTGCTGGAACTCGAACCCGAGCGAAGCGAAGCGCCGGACGGCGTCGCGTCGGGCCGCTCCCGCTGCCCGTCCTGCGGCCAGGGCATCGCCTGGTACGACAACGTTCCCGTCCTGAGCTGGTTGCTGCTCAAGGGCCGGTGCCGGCACTGCGACGCGCGGATCTCGACACGCTATCCGGTCGTCGAAATGGCCACCGCCGCGCTTTCGGTGGCCGTCATCGCGGTTCACGGACCGACCGTGGAAGGGCTTGCCGGCCTCGGCCTGACCTGGGCGCTGATCGCGGCGACGGGCATCGACCTCGACCACAAGCTGCTACCCGACCAGATTACGCTGCCGCTGGTCTGGGCCGGCCTTCTCGTCAACGTGTTCGGCCTGTTCACGGACCTGCAGTCGGCGGTCGTCGGCGCCGTGGCCGGTTATCTCGCGCTGTGGGCGGTGTTCCACCTCTTCCGGCTCGTCACGGGCAAGGAAGGCATGGGATACGGCGACTTCAAGCTGCTCGCCGCCATCGGCGCGTGGTTCGGATGGCAGGTCCTGCCCACGGTGATCCTGCTGGCTTCCGGCGTCGGCGCCGTCGTCGGGGTGGTGCTGATCGCGCTGCGGAAGACGGGGCGAGAGGTTCCGATCGCGTTCGGGCCGTTTCTCGCCGCGGCCGGCTGGCTGATTCTGGTCGGCGGTGAGCGCATCGTGGATTTCTGGCTGGTATTCTGACGCTCGATTCCACCGGAGTGCATCGATTCCGATGACCCGCACCGTACACTGCGCCTACCTGGGGCGGGAGGCCGAGGGCCTTTCCCGCAAACCGCTGCCCGGCGAGCTCGGCGATCGGATCTACAACGAGATCTCGGCAGAGGCCTGGAAACGGTGGCTCGCCCACCAGACCATGCTGATCAACGAGAAACGCCTGTCGCCCATCGATCCCGAACATCGCAGGTACCTCGAGGAGCAGGCCGAGGCCTTCCTGTTCGGCGGCGACGTCGACAAGGCAGAAGGCTACGTGCCGCCCGAGGACTGATCACGCGATGTTCGCCCTGCCTGCATCCAGGCCGCATGATCCAGCGGAAGGATGGTGTCGATCAAGCAGGGACGACCGTCGAGCAGGACGCGATCGTTCGGACTCAGCCGTCCCGCCGACGGCGGATCGAGCTCGAGCACGTCGGTTTCGCGCGGATGGCCCACGCAGGGCTCGCGGACCTCGACGACGTAATGGCGATTGCGGTCGAACCGAACGCGAAGGCTGTTACGTCCCAGCGGATGCCATTCCACGACATGCGCGTATCGCACGGCGTCGACCGGCTCACCGGTGTAGGCGCGAAATGTCGGATCGTCGTCTCCCGGGTTCGAGGCGGTGCCGGCGCATCCCGTCAACAAGAGCAACACGGCGGGGATCGATACGAGTCTGAGAGCGGAGTGCATGGCCTGCTTCCTCCAGGTGCCTGGGAACGTGATGAAATGATTTGGACCGTGAACATGCCCCGACGGTTTCATCGGGCGAGAAATCTGATCAGCCTGCTCTTCGTGTTGTTCTGTGCGGCCGCCGTCCCTGCCGACGACGGCGTCCCCCCGTCCGGGCTGCGTCCGGTCGAAATACCGGCAGGGCCCGGTTCGCTGGCCCCGGCGTTGACCGTGGCCCCCGACGGCGACGCGATCGTGACCTGGCTGGAGCCCGCCGGGAACGGACACGCACTGAAGTTCGCGGTCCTGGCCGACACCGGCGTCACCGCGACAGGCACCGTCGCGGGCGGCAGGAACTGGTTCGTCAACTGGGCCGACACGCCGCGGCTGTTCGCACCGGCCGCGGACGACTGGCTGGCCCATTGGCTGGTCCGCACCGGCGATGCGCCCTACGCCTACGGCATCCGGGTCTCCCGGTCGACCGACCAGGGGCGGACCTGGTCCGCGCCGGCGTGGCTGCACGACGACGACTCGGGGACCGAACACGGGTTCGTCAGCTACTTCCGCGAGGCGGACGGCCGAACCGGCGCGGTCTGGCTGGACGGCCGCGAGACCGGTGGCGGCGGGCCGATGACGTTGCGTACCGCATCCATCCCGCACGGTCGGACCGGCTCGGCGGGCTCGGAGCGATTGCTCGACGAACGGGTCTGCGATTGCTGCCAGACGGCCAGCGCCCGAACCGATGAAGGCCCGGTCGTCGTCTATCGCGACCGCGGCGAGGCCGAAATCCGCGATATCTCGATCGTACGCCGCATCGACGGGCGCTGGTCCGACCCCCGGCGGGTCCACGCCGACGGGTGGGAAATCGCCGGATGTCCCGTCAACGGCCCTGCGATCACGGCCGACGGCCGCTTCGTGGCGGTGGCCTGGTTCACGATGGCCTCGGGAACGCCGCGCGTGCACGTGGCCGTTTCCCGCGATGCCGGAGCGAGTTTCGCCGATCCCGCCACGCTTTCTCCGGGCAGCGCCCTCGGGCGCGTACAGCTGG